>JAIROF010000157.1 GCA_031257655.1 Prevotellaceae bacterium
ATATAAACTTGTCGAATTACGATTTGCTATAAAAACAAAACAAAGTAAAAGCTAATTTAAAAAACAAGAGGTATGAATATTTTAACTTTTGATGTGGAAGAATGGTTTCATCTACTTGAGAACGCTTCGACGCGAACAGAAAAAGAGTGGAACACCTATCCTGTTCGGATCCATGAAAATATGGATAGAATTTTTGATATTTTGGAGCGGCACGGGCAAAAGGCCACCTTTTTTGTGCTGGGGTGGATAGCCAGGCGCTACCCGGAGGTCATCCGTAAAATTTGCGATAAGGGCTACGACATCGGCTTTCATACCACGTACCACGAGCTGGTGCACCAGCTTACGCCGGAAGCGTTTCGGCGGGGCTTGGCGGAGGGGCTGGACTACTTTCAGCAGGCCACCGGGAAAAAGGTGCTGTTCTTTCGCGCTCCGGGGTTTTCGCTGACGGAGCGCTGCAGCTGGGCGTTCGACGTGCTGGCGGAGATGGGCATAGCGTACGACAGCTCCGTGTTCCCAACCGGCCATGCGCACGGTGGCTACCCGTCTTTCCCCAGCCACAAGCCTACATTAGTAAAGACCAATCATGGCGAAATCATGGAGTTTCCGATTAGCAGCGCGCAAGTAGCCGGAAAATCGTTTGTCTTTTCCGGCGGCGGGTACTTCCGGCTGTTTCCCTACCCGATAATAAAATACTATACAAACAAGGCCGACTACGTAACGAGCTACCTCCACCCCCGCGATTTGGACGCCCGCCAGCCCATGATTAAGGGCTTGCCGCTGAAAAGGAGGTTCAAATCGTACGTTGGGCTAAAAACCGCCGCACGTAAGGTGGAAAAATGGCTGCGCGACTTTGAGTTTACCGACATCCGTACAGCAGCATCGCTCATAGACTGGTCGCAAACGCCGGTGCTTGACTTGAGGAATTGAGAATTGAGAATTGAGAAAGTCAGGACATTCATAACCGCAGGTCAGCGACCTGCGGACAGGCCGCGACCACCGCGCCGCCCTGCCTGCAAAGTCAGGACATTTCAATTGAGAATTGAGAATTAAGAATTGAGAATTAGCGCCGCCCTGCCTGCAAGGCAGGACATTTCAATTGAGAATTGAGAATTGAGAATTAAGAATTGAGAATTAGTGCCGCCAAAACAACCTCAGTAGCAATGGATTAACAAACCTCCATCCAACCTCATTACCTTATTTTCCGTTTGCTCGCCTCCAATTTTCATTAATAATAAGGTAATGAGGTTATTGTTGGTTGTTATTCTCTCGGCTACTGAGGTTGTTTTGTTATTAAAATTAGGTGTAACCGAGCGCAGCGAGCTCACGAACACCAAAAATAAGCACGAGTGAGTAAATTAGGTTTTTCACTCCCTACAATTTATAACACTACCCCGAATTTGGCAACGGATTTTCGGTTAGAAAGCTGCGCGTAATGCGGCAGTTTTACTTGCAACTCCCAATTCGGCACGCGCTGCGTGCCGAATTGAATTGGACACATTATCGCTCGCTCATCCGTGTTGAAAACCCCAAAGCACGCGAGGTGTACATGAACGAAGCGTCCGACAGCGCTTGGAGTACCCGATTCCTTGACGAGCCGGTTGATAAGCATTTTTACGAAAGGCTGATTGCTTAATGAGCTGACGAGCAGCCAATTAACATCAAACATTCCGGAGGAGGCGCAAAAAAAAGAGCTGGCTGAATAGCGCTGCACGAATTTGCTGCATCTTATTGAAAACAATCTAAATAAATAAATATTAGCGTATGCCAAACATTATAAAAAAAGAAGCCGAATCCATTGTTGTTGGTGACAGCAACCTAGTTGAACAGCTAATCATTGATAGCTTGCAGAAGTTCCTGCTCGAATTGGGCAAAGGATTTTCCTTTGTAGCCCGGCAACAACGGATAAGCACGGAGCTGTCGCACTACTTCATTGATTTGGTCTTCTATAACTACATCCTGAAGTGTTTTGTGCTGATTGACTTGAAAATCGGCAAGCTCATGCACCAGGATCTTGGACAAATGGATATGTACGTCAGGATGTACGACAAGCTAAAGCGCACCGAAGGCGATAACCCGACCATCGGGATCATTCTCTGCGAAGAAAAAGATAAAGCAGAGGTAAGGTTTTCCGTTTTGAACGACAGCGAGCAGCTTTTTGCCACAAAGTATAAGCGTTACATCCCCACCGAAGAGGAGCTGATAAAAGAAATAAAGCAAACTCGCTTTTTGATGAATGGCGATGACAAGCTGTAAATAAAAAGCTATCTTTGCACCGAAGCAGCAGTAAGCTGGTTGATTCTACAATAAAGCGCTACCATGACGTTTATCCAACTATCGAACATCGTAAAAAGCTACCCCGACGGAGAAAACCGGCGGAACGAAGTCCTTCGCGGCCTAAATTTGCAGCTGGATGCCGGCGATTTCGTAGCCGTGATGGGCGCTTCCGGCTCGGGAAAGACAACGCTGCTGTCCATCGTGGGGCTGCTGCTGCCGCCCGACGGGGGATGCTACACCATTGAAGGGCGGCGCCTGCCCGCGTCGGAAATTGAGCGCGCCGGGCTGCGCAACCGCACGATTGGCTTTGTCTTCCAGGAGCACCGCCTGCTGCCGCAGTACACCGTGCTGGACAACATCCTCCTGCCTGTGCTGGCAACACAGCGCCAGGCCGACGCCGAGCAGGTAAAGTATGCCCGGCGCCTGATGGCGCTGACGGGGATTGCTGCGCTGGAAGCCAAATACCCGCATACGCTGTCGGGGGGCGAATCGGGGCGAACGGCGCTTTGCCGCGCCCTGGTAATGAAGCCCCTCCTTCTGCTTGCCGACGAGCCGACAGGACAGCTCGACGCCGCCGGTGCGCAGCATATCACAGCCCTCTTGCGCCAGGTCAACGAAGAGCTGAAAACAACCATTCTCATGGTTACCCACTCGGCAGCAACGGCCTCGACCGCGCACGCAATACGAACAATCGAAAACGGAATCCTTGCATGAACCGGCTGCGCACAGCAAAAGCATCCCGACGCTTCTACCGGCCATACTACCGGCTGATAACCGTAGCCGTCCTGATAACCGTAGCCGTTATCACCGGCAGCCTGATGGTTGGCGAATCGGTGCGCGCCACGCTGGTTGGGCGGGTGCACGAGCGCCTGGGAAACGTCGAAAGCGTCCTGTTTGGGCGGCACACGTTTTTTGGCAGCGAGCTTGCCGCCGCTCCTGCCTTTGAGGGAAAGGCCGAGGCCGCGCTGCTGAGCAACGGATTTGTATCGGATGCAGGACGGCTGCTGCCGGTGCAGGTGTGGGGCGTAGACGGCAGGGAGATCCCTGCGGGCGGAATACGCGTCAACCGCGCGCTAAAAGCGGAGCTCTCCCTTGCAAACGGGGAGGATTTGGCGCTGCGCCTTCCCGCCGCAGGCTTAGTTCCACAGGGATCGCTGTTTGTTACAGGCGCCTATACAACAGAAGCCCGCCTGACCTTACACGGCGCTGTCGAAGCCGCCGATGGCGGCAACATCAACCTCAAAAACGAGCAAGCCATCCCCTACAACATCTTCATCAACCGCGAGGAGCTGGCGGCTATCTTAGGCGTTGAGGGGAAAGCCAACCTCCTGCTGTCGGATAAAAGGATAGCCCCCGAAGAGCTGAGCAACGCCTGGTTGCCCGCTATGGGAGGGATACGAATCCACGCCCGGGATGACTTTAGCGAAATCACCTCCGACCACGTGTTCATTCGGGATGAAGCCGTGCAGGCGCTTTTCCGGAGCAACCCCGGCGCCAACCGCCTTTTTTCGTACTTAGCCAACAGCATCCGGTCGGCCGCCGGCAGCATTCCCTACTCCTTTGTAACGGCTATGGATGCGTATAAAGGGAAAAAGCTCGCCGGCAACGAAATCATCCTTTCGGACTACTCCGCCCGGAGGCTCAATGCGGGGCTGGGCGACAGCATTTGCCTTACCTTTTACTATGCGTCCGACAACCTGAAGACCCTACACGTTGATACGCTGTGGGGGCGGGTGGGAGATATTGTGCCGATAGCGGAGCTGCTTGCCGATTCGGGGTTGAGCGCCCGCTTTCCCGGCCTGTCCGGCGTGGAGCGCTGCACCGAATGGAACAGCGATTTGCCGATCGACATGGGCCTCATCACCGCAGCGGACGAAAGCTACTGGTCGCTCTACCGCACCACGCCAAAAGCCATCTTGCCCTACAGCGCCGTGCGCCGCAGCTGGAGCAACGCCTACGGAAGCGCTACCGCCATGCGCTTTTCTGCGCCTCCGCAGGTAGACAGCCTGCTGCCCGCAATGTTTGGCTTAGCGCTTACCTATCCCCGCGAAGCCGGGTTGGAGGCCGCCCGCAGCGGAGTGGATTTCGCCTCGCTTTTTCTTTCGCTGGGTTTTTTCATTATCCTTTCGGCGCTCCTTTTGCTGCTGACGCCCCTGTCGGAAATGCTATACCGCCGCCGCGACGAAATCGCCCTGCTGTCTTCGCTGGGCTACACGCGGCGGCGCATCGTTCGCAGCATCTACTGCGAATCGCTGCCGGCAATACTCGCCGCCTCCGTTGCGGGGATCGTTGCCGGAGTGCTCTATACCTGGGCTATCCTCCTGCTGCTGGGAAGCCTCTGGAAAGGCGCAACGCATACGGGCGGGTTTATCCTCTTTCCGGGGTTGACGACCATTGCCGCCGGATGGGCAGCGGGAGCGGCCGCTTCGCTTTTGGCTATTTACCTCTACCTGCGGCGCATGCTGTCGGGCTACAGGGCAAAAACCGCGCAGCGCACAGCGCGCTCGCCCCGCCGCAGCCTCTGCCTTGCGTTGGCGGGGGCATTGCTCTGCATCGCGGCCTTTACGGCGGGGGTATGGTCGCAGTCGGTCGCTTTTTTCATTCCGGTGGGCATCCTCTTTCTGGCTACAGCCGCCTTTGCCGGCGACAGCCTGATGCGCCTGCGCGGCTCGCCGGCAGCGCCTTTCGGCGAAAGCAAGTGGCTATGGGGCAGCTTGCTTGCCGGACGAAAAAGAGTCCGCCTCGCGTTTTTTACGCTCGCTACCGGCGTCTTTCTGGTTTTTGCCGTCAGGTTCAACGCTGCGGGATTTTCGGACAGCGCACAGCGGGCTTCCGGCACGGGCGGCTATACGCTCTGGTGCGAAACGAACGTTCCCGTTTACCACAACCTGAGCACGCCCGACGGAAAAGGTAAGCTTGCGCTGACCGCGCTTCCCCCCGACACGGAAGTACTCCAGCTTAGCCGCTACCGCGTAGACGACGCCGGATGCCTCAACCTCAACCGGGTTTCGCAGCCTTCTGTGCTGGGCGTCGATGTGGAGGCGCTCCGGCAAAGCCGCTTCGGGGTGCTGCGAACGGCCGACGCTGCCGGCGGCGACATTTACGCCGCCCTGCAGGAGCCTGTAGGCGACGGGGTGTATCCCGTCCTGGTAGACGAAACCGTGCTTACATGGAGCCTGATGCGAAAGCTTGGCGATACGATTCGCTACGCCGCAGGCAACCGCTCCGTGAGCCTCCTCCTGGCAGCTACGCTGGACAACACCGTCTTTCAGGGCAATCTCCTGATGGACAAGCGGCTCTTTTCGGAAATCTGGAGCGAAACCGCCGGCAGCGAAATCATCCTCTTCAAAACCGCCGATAGCGCGGCGTCCGGCGTTAAGCGGCTCGTTGAGCAGGCGCTGCACGAATACGGCGTAAGGGTTTCGACCACCGCCGGGCGATTGCAGGAGTTTAACAGCGTAATGGATACCTACCTCACCATTTTTCTCACGCTTGGCGGGCTGGGGCTGCTGCTGGGAATCGTTGGCTTTGCCATTGTGCTGCGAAAAGATTTGCTTTCGCGCAAAGAGCAGGTAAGGCTCTGCCGCTCGCTGGGGTTTCCGAACCGGCGGATAGCCCGGCTGCTGATTGCCGAAAACCTAATCGTCCCCTTATACGCCATCGGGACGGGGATGGCCGGCGCCCTGGCGGGCGTAAGCGCTGGCGTAGCGCGCGTAAGCGCTGGCGTAGCCTCAACGGCGGTTACGCTGGCGCTCTTGCTAATCATTGGCCTTGTAGTGTTTGTTCGTAAAACGGTGTACTCATGCCTGTCGGAAAATTAAAAATCCTGTTCATCGTCCCCGGATCGGGCGATTCTTTTTACTGCGGCAACTGCTTCCGCGATAGCCTTCACGCGCACGCCTTGCAGCGGGCGGGGCACGAGGTGGTTGCCATGCCGCTCTACCTTCCCCTAAGCAGCGCTTCGTTTGCCGGGAGCGCACCGCTGTTCTTTCCGGCGGTTTCGCTTTTTGTTGAGCAAAAATATTTCAGGAAAAAGGCGATGCCGCAGTGGATGGCAAAAATCCTGAGCTCGGATTTTGCGCTTGGAGTGGCGGCGTCGCTGTCGGGAACGACCTCGTCGAACGGCTTGGAGGATATGACCTTTTCGATGATTAACGGCGAGGACAGCGTCTTCCTTCGGCAGGCGAAACCCCTTATCGACTGGATAAAAAACGAATCCGTACAGCCCGATATTATCCACCTTTCGAGCAGCCTGATCATCGGCATAGCCAAAGCCATCCGCCGTGAAATGCCCCGCATCCCGCTGGTATGCTCGCTGCAGGACGAGGAGGTGTGGATAGACTGCCTCCGGCCTGCCGACGCCCAAGCCGCGTGGAGCGGCATTGCAGCCGGCTGCCCCTACATCGACCGCTTCACGGCGTCGAGCGACTTCTACAGGCGGGCTGCCGAAAAGCGGCTGCCCAACATCCGTGGCGTAGAGGTGGTTTACCCCGGCGTGGAAATCGAAAAGTACGCCTCCGAGCGCTATCCCGACCGCCCAACGGTTGGATTTTTCTACCGCATGAACGAGGCCAACGGGCTGGATATGCTGGCAGAAGCTTTTGTGAAGCTCAAAAAAGAAAACCGCGTAGCCGGATTGCGGCTGCGCGTTGGCGGCGGCTATACTTCGCGCGACAGGCCGTTTCTCAGGCGTGTCCGCCGGATGCTCCGGCCTTACCGGGGAGATGTTGAGTGGTTTGACGCCTACTCTCCCGCGCAGCACGCCGAGTTCTACAAGGGCATAAGCGCCATATCGGTACCCCTGCGCTTTGAGGAGGGAACCGGGCTTTACCTCTGCGAAGCCTTTGCCGCAGGCCGTCCGGCAGTAGAGCCGGATACCGGGTCGTTTCGCGAAATAGCCGGCGAGTCGGGCATCCTCTACTCGCCCAATTCGCCCGAAGCGCTGGCGGACGCCATTGCCGCCCTCTTCTCCGAGCCAAAACGCTGGGACGAGTGCCGAAAACGAGCGCTGCGCCTCTCCGCCGCGCGATACAACGAAATCGTGCAGGCCGACAGGCTTTATGAAGTATACACGAAGGTTATAAGCTCTGCTTTCGCAAGCTCCCCGTCTTGCTGATTTACTCAACAGACCTCACCACCGACCCCGCGCCAAAGGAGAGGGACGGGGGTGAGGTCTCACAGAGCGACATAACGTAAAAACGCTGATTTTTACCATTTTGCAAAAACAAGCTTATTGTAAAATATTCATATCCAACAAATTAAATAGCTCGCGAAGGCTGGGGCAGGTAAAAGCGAAATTATTCGACTCCCGAAAAAATCACAAGTCGCCTATTCCCAGCGCATTGGCACATAAATCGTTTTGCCATAACCTTTTTTAACGGATGATTTTACTTCCCGTAATATTGCTTGCTATTTTTACCTACCTTTGCGATTCGACAGTTGAAGCAATGCAAGGATGATTTTTATTTTCCAAAAACCCTCCTCATTTTTTTTTGATTGCCAAGCTTTTATACCCACATACCTTTCACACCACCATCGAATTTTTGAAAATATAGATATCGTTTTTTTACTGCAACGCATTATACACATTGCTGATAATGAACAGGTTGAAAACACACTAAATCTCAAATCCCCTCCGCTGCGAGCGCAACCTAAAAGGAGCTTGCGGCGGGTGAATCAGTAGCTGAATCCATTTCGAAAAGCCATTGACGGGGAAAATATTTTTCAAAATCCAACTTATAGCCACCCGACTACCACCTGCACAGGCTACCACCTAATACTCTTGAGGAGAGCACGTTGCTACTTGCCTGTCTTGGAGTTTTCGGAGAGGGTTCATAGCCGATAAATTTTTTTAGCGCTTACCAAAATGATAGCAAAGACGCTGCACACGCTATCCGCCCAGCTGGACGACTACCTGAAGCGCACCTTCAGGCTGACGGAGGGCGTGGTGTCGCTGCATCCGGTGAGCTCGGATAAATCGACCGACAACAAGGTGCATCTGTTTTTGGTCAACCTGGAGCGCGAAACCGCAGGCGGCGTAAGCCACAGCCGGCGCACCGTTTCGGGCAATCAGTACCGCCAGGAGCTGCCGGTATGGCAGCTCAACCTTTACGTGATGATTGCCGCCGCGTTTGGCGAAAAGCAGTACGGAGAGGGGCTTCAGCTCCTGTCGGGCGCCGCCGCCTTCCTGCAGGCAAACAACAGCTTCGCCCTGCACGACGCGAGCGCCGGCGTTGCGGTTGAGCCGGTCAACCTCACATTTAGCGAGCTCTCGAACCTGTGGAGCATCCTGGGCGGGCAATACCATCCGTCCCTGCTCTGCAAGCTGCGCAACATCGCGGTAGACGCCGGCGAAGTAAAGCGGGTGGGCGCGATTATCTCAGAAAATGAAACCGGCGTAAACCCTTAGGCATGGGAAGAATGAAAACCTATAGCGCCTGGCTGAGCATTCACTTGCGGCACGAATACTACGCCGACGGGCGCTGCCCCGTATCGGTAGCGCCCGATGCGCAGACCGCCCGCTACCTTGCGCGCTTCGGCATGGTGCTCCGCAGGCATCCGGACGGCGTGTACCTGATAGCAGGCGAGCGCTTCCGCGCCGAGGAGCTGACGGACGAAACCGCGCACCTCCGCTTTGAGCTTCGCCCGCAGGACGAGCGCCTCTACTACGTGACGCAAGCCGGCGGCGGCGGCGATGAAGCGTTTGCGCTCAACGATTCGCCCGCCCCGGCGGTGTGGAAAGCGCTGGAGCTCAACACGGCTGCCATCGCCGCAGGAAAGCAGCGCGAAATTACCGTAAATATGCAGGGCGTGGAAAAGTACTGCGAATACCTGTGCATTCCCAAGTACAACCCCGCCGGCCTCCGCCTGAAGATGACGGAGGAAAAAAACCGCACCGGCCTGACGGAGGCTGAGCCTGTTTCGCTGCCGGGCATTCCGGTGGCCTACCGCTTTGCCACGCTGGAGAAGGTGAAGCTGAGGCAAAACAGCGCGCTGCGAATGTCCCTGTGGGAGGTGCGCGAAGGCGGCGAAAGGGAAATCAGCAAAGCCGTTCCCAACCCGCAGCCCGACCAGCTGTCGCCCATGCGCACGCCGGAAACCATAGCCAGCTTTTTCTATTTTTAACATAATACAAATATTTTATGGCAGTAATGAAAACACCTGGGGTTTACATCGTTGAAAAAAACGCCTTCCCCAATTCCGTAGTAGAAGTGGCAACGGCCGTGCCCGCCTTTATCGGCTACACCGAAAAAGCGGCCAACGGCAACAAGTCGCTCCTCAACCAGCCGTGGCGGATTACCTCCATGGCGGAGTTTCGCACCTATTTTGGGGACGCCCCGTTGCCCAAATTTACGCTGACGGAAGCCCAGGCGGGCGCCGGCACGCTTGCGTTTAACGGCAAAAATTACGCCGTAGAGCGTCAGGACGCATTTACCCTGTACTACAACCTGCTCTTGTTCTACGCCAACGGCGGCGGGCCGTGCTACATCGTGTCCGTAGGCGGCTACAGCCCCGACGGGGTAGACAAGGCAAAGCTCGAAGCCGGCATCCTGCCGCTTGTAAAGGAGCAGGAGCCAACGATGGTGGTTATCCCCGAAGCGGTAAACCTCGCCGCCGCCGCCGACTGCTACGCCCTGCAGCAGGCCGTGCTCAGCCACTGCGGCAGCGTGATGAAAAGCCGCTTTGCCGTGCTGGACATCTACGGCGGCGCCAAAGACCGCAAAGACCCCGACGGCGACGCGGTAAACGCCTTCCGCGAAGCCATCGGCAGCAGCTTCCTCGACTACGGCGCGGCCTACTACCCGTGGCTCAACACCTCCATCGTGCAGGAAAACGAAATCAGCTTCCTCAACCTGGAGGTGGACAGCTTAAAAAAGCTGCTGGCCGAAGAGTTGGACGCATCGGCCATGCCGGACGCCAAAAAAACGCAGGTAAAGGCCTACATCGACAGCCTCGCAGACGGCCTCGCGCCGGTGGAGCAGCATACGCTGCACAAGGTGTTCTCGCAAGTCAGCCCGCTGTACAGGGAAACCTAAAATCCGCAACCCGTTTCCTTTGTCAATTGAGGTATTTTACAGGTCAAATACAGGTCAAAAATTCTTGGGTTTTGCAGTGAATTTTCAGGATTTCTCGGATAAAAATGTCAT
>JAIROF010000187.1 GCA_031257655.1 Prevotellaceae bacterium
GGGTAGTGTCATAAATTGTAGGGGGTGAAAAACCTAATTTATACCTAATTTTAATAACAAAACAACCTCAGTAGCAGAGAGATATAATAGAAATAACAACCTCATTAACCTTATTAATGCAAATGATTTATAATCAGCACAATACTTGTCGCATCATACAATTTATGACATCACCAACGGATTTTACTATGGCATCGCGTAACCCGCCCGAAAGGCAAGCCCCGCTCGGCGTAGCGTGGACGCTACGCCGAGCGGGGAAAATGAGCAAGTCCGTTTTTTTGCCCCTACACTTGGACGCCCCTACCCCAGCTCTACCGGTTGGTGCCCTCAAACAAATCGTGATTCACCCGCCCCTCCCTTGCCTGCTGCCTAAAATTATTGAACGTATAGCTCAGCGAGAGCGTAAACAGGGGCGAGGCAGGGTAGATGACGGTCTTGGAATCTAAGCTCATGCCGGTTTTAGCGTCTACATACTTTGCCGACGAAAGCACGTCGCGCACGTTGAGGGTGGCGGCCAGGCGCCGGCTAAGCAGCAGCTGCCGCACCGAAAGGTTGAGGTAAAAAAACTCGCTCACCCGCCCCTGCGTGCTCACGGAGGGCCCTACGTAGTAGCTATCCAAGCGCACGCGCGTGTTTTTGGCCACCTCCCAGCTGTTGTTGAGCGCCAGCTGCCAGTTGAGGCTTTGCGCGTCGTCATCCACCTTGTACTCATTGTCTATCATGTAGTAGAACAGGCTACCGCTGAGGCTCATGCTCCACCACCTTGCGAGCAGAAGATTAACATCGCCCTCTGCGCCGGTCGCATAGTCGCTGCCGACGTTGGCCATCGAATCGAGCGTAACGCCCGTGTGGAAGGGAACCCGCACGCGCTCTATTTTGTCCGAGCGCTGCCGGTAAAAGAGGGTCGCCGCTGCGGAATGCTCTACAAGGGCTTTGCTGTAGGTCAGCTCGATTGCGTTGGTGTACTCCGGACGAATTTTGGGGTTGCCGCACTGCGCCGTATAGTAGTCGACGTACACAACGTATGGCTCCATGTAAAACAGCTGCGGCTGGGTAATTCGGCGCGAATAGCCCAGCTTGAGGCGGCTGCTTTCGCTGAGCTCGCAGGCAAGATGCGCCGAGGGAAACAGGTCGAGCTTATCCCAAACATGCTGCGCCCAGGCTTCGCTATTTTCCAGCGTGCGATGCGTAAGCTCGCCCCGCAAGCCCAGCTGGTAGGTGAGGCGGGAGTGGGTGTTCGACAGCATGGCGTACAAAGCGTGGATGTCTCGGCGAAACACAAACTTATTGTACAAGTCGTTGCGCCGCTCAAAAACGCCCAGCGAAGGATTGTAGAAGTCGACCTTATAGTCGCCGTCTTCGGTGTAGGTAAAGAAGTAGTACCCCGCCTCGAGCTTTCCGGCTTTGCTGTTGAACGGGAGCACATAGTCGAGGTTTCCCTGGGCCGTAAAGCGGTATTCGTACTCCCAAGCGCGGTGCCCCTGCGCCCGGCTGCCGCTTGCGTCGAAGAGGTCGGTGTAGAAAAACTCCATCGCATCGTGCTCGTAGAAGGCAAAAAGCGAGCCGGCTAAGCTATGCCCATTGTCCGCAAAGCGCCGCTCAAAGCCGAGGTCTCCCCTAAGCGTCAAATCGTGCAGCCGGACGTAGTCGTGCCCATCGTATGCAACGCTTGTATCTTTGCCGGTTGTGCGCGAGGGGTAGGCGTCTTCGTAGTGCAGGTATCCGCCTCTGTTGCGCACTCTGTAGCGCGATTCCAGGGCGGTCGACCAGGTGGTTTTGCCCCTGTACCAGTCCAGCCCGCTTCGGAGCGCATACAAATCGGTGAAGCTTTTTCGTTCGCCGGTAGCGCGCGTCGTCGTCGCCAAGGTATCGCCGGCATGGATGCGCTTCAGCTGGTCAAAATCGCTGACCAAATACCTGCGCGAGGCCTCCCCCGAGGTTTGCCAGCGCATGTTGCCGCTTTTGTAGGCGGTGAGGAAGTCAACGCTACGCGAGGCCACCGTGCTTCCCGTTGCGTTGAGCATACCGCTCCATCCGCCGGTGGCCTGCTTCCTGGTGTTTACGTTGATAATTCCGACAACCCCGTCGGCCTCGTTTTTGGCCGATGGGGTGCTAAGTATTTCGATGTTCTCTATTTGGCCGGCGGGAATTTGCCTCAGCGCGGCGCTCCCCTCCACGGCTGCGGGTTTGCCGTCTACATAGACTTTAAAGCCGGCGCTGCCCCGAAAGGTGATATCGCCATCTGCATCTACCCTCACCGAGGGCGTTTGCTCGAGAACGTCGACGGCGGTACCGCCCGCCGCCGCCGTGTACCCCGAGGCCTCAATCACCTTCCTGTCGAGCTTATAGACCATTGGGCGGCGACGGGCAAGCACCTCCACCTCCGCCAGGGCTACATCCGCGCGCCGAAGCAAGATGTCGGTATGGATGATGCTCCGGCTGCTTCCGCTCAGGCTGAAATCGAATCGCTGCGGGGCATAGCCCAGCGAGGAGAGGGCGATAAAAGCCTCGCCGGCGCGATTCGTTTTGAGCGAAAATATGCCGTCGGCATCGGTCAACGCGCCGGCCATCAGCGCAGAATCTCGCGAGTATAGCAAAACGCTCACGCCGGCCATCGCCGCGCCGGAAAGCTCATCCAGCACCCGCCCGGTAATCGTCCGGCTATCCTGCGCCTGCACCCGCACAAAAGCCAGACACAAAGCGCATACCATCCAAATTTTATTTTTCATTTACAGCTACAGCAGATGGGGACTTCTAAAAACACTTTTTTTTACTTTTGATGACGCCATGAGCCAAAGTCCGTGAAAACTCAGTGGAAAATTCCTGCAAAGGTAATCCGAAAAATTAAAAAACAGCAAATTTTGGCTAATTCTTTTTTTTGGGGTAGTGTCCATGATCTATTGATATGAACTTTAATAGGCAAATGATCAGACAGGTATCAATTTTACCAAAATATTGTAAATATTTGATAATCAACAAAATATGTTTTTATGTTAATAGAATAAGGACATCATCCAAAAAAAGAATTAGCCAAATTTTCGCAGATTTTGCTTGCGCCCAAAGAACCTCATTCTTAACCTCATTTATCC
>JAIROF010000199.1 GCA_031257655.1 Prevotellaceae bacterium
TTTCGCCCGCGTTTGACCCCGCCACCACCGCCTACACGCTGAGCGTACCCAACAGCGTGAGCAGCATCTCCATTGCTGCCGTAGCCAACCACGCGGAGGCAAGGGTCAGCGGGGCGGGAAGCAAAGAGCTGAGCGTAGGCGAAACCACCACTCCCCTATAGGTTACCTCACACCCAGGCACCCACCCCCACTCCCTCCCGCTAACGGTAACCCGCGCATCGCCACCCGCGAGCACCGACGCCACGCTAAGCAGCCTCACGGTGAGCGAGGGCTCGATATCGCCTGTGTTCAACGCCAACACCACCGCCTACACGCTGAGCGTACCCAACAGCGTGAGCAGCATCTCCATTGCTGCCGCAGCCAACCACGCGGAGGCAACGGTCGCCGACACGGGAAGCCACAGCCTGAAGGTAGGCGAAAACACCTTTACCGTAGAGGTTACCGCACAAGACGGCACAACGACCCAAACCTACACGGTAACGGTAACCCGCGCATCGCCACCCGCGAGCACCGACGCCACGCTAAGCAGCCTCACGGTAAGTCCGGGCGACCTGTCGCCCACGTTCAGCGCCAACACCACCGCCTACACGCTGAGCGTACCAAACAGCGTGACCGGCATCTCCATTGCTGCCGCAGCCAACCACGCGGAGGCAACGGTCGCCGACACGGGAAGCCACAGCCTGAATGTAGGCGCAAACACCTTTAGCATCTTAGTCACCGCCGAAGACGGCACAACAACCCTCACCTACACGGTAACGGTAAACCGCGCCACAGAGACCGCCAGCGCCGACGCCACGCTAAGCAGCCTCACGGTAAGTCCGGGCGACCTGTCGCCCACGTTCAGCGCCAACACCACCGCCTACACGCTGAGCGTACCCAACAGCGTGAGCAGCATCTCCATTGCTGCCGTCACAAGCCACGCGGGGGCAAGGATCAGCGGCACGGGCAGTAAAGAGCTGAGCGAAGGCGCAAACACCATTAGCATCGTGGTTACCGCCGAAGACGGCACAACCACCAAGACCTACACGGTAACCATCACGCGGCAACCGCTCAACACCGGAGTGGAGGATGCGCAACAGGCAAAAGTTGCGCTATACCCCAACCCCGTTGTCGACGGGGAGCTGAGGGTTGAAGGCGAAAATTTGAAAATCGGGGAAAAAATCGCCATCTACAGCGCATCGGGAAAGCTGGTGGGGACGTACGAGGTAAGCGGAGCCATTACCATCATCAACGTTGCGCACCTCGCAGCGGGCGTTTACATCGTAACCATAGGCAGGCAAACGGCGAAAATAGCGATTAACCATTAACTATTAATCATCAGCTATTAAACCCTAAGCATTTTTTTAGTACATTTGCCTCGTTAACCAATTAAAAATAAAACGCTATGAGTTTAAAAGGAACCAACACCGAACAAAACCTGCTGAAAGCCTTTGCCGGCGAATCGCAGGCGCGAAACCGCTACACCTTTTTCAGCAAGGTAGCCAAGAAGGAGGGCTACGAGCAAATCGCCGCCATCTTTGCCGAAACGGCGGGCAACGAAGAGGAGCACGCCAAGCTGTTTTTCAAGTACCTGGAGGGTGGCCCTCTGGAAATTACGGCGACTTTCCCTGCCGGCGTCATCGGCAGCACAACCCAAAACCTGCTGGCCGCCGCCAGCGGAGAGCAGGAGGAGTGGGAGCAGCTCTACCCGGAGTTTGCACAAATTGCCGAAAAAGAAGGCTTTCCGGCTATTGCCGAAACCTTTAGGCGGGTGGCGCTGGTAGAAAAGCACCACGAAGAGCGCTACCGCAAGCTGCTCCAAAATATTGAGCGCGGCGAAGCCTTCGTAAAACCCGAGCAAACCCTATGGAAGTGCCGCAACTGCGGCTACGTGCACGAAGGCGCAGCGGCCCCTGACAGCTGCCCTGCCTGCAAGCACCCGCAGGCATACTTCGAGCTGCTGGCAGACAACTTTTAGCCGCCCGACTATTGAGAAAATCCCCCGTAGCGGCGCTGCCGCAGGGGGATTTTTTTTTTGCGAACACGAACAGGTCGTGAACATCATAAATGACGCCTGCTTTCCGCCGCAGAAAAAAAACGTTTTTTTTCATTTCGCGCGCTGGAAAATCTAAGATTTTCATGTACTTTTGCACCGTCAAAATTTCAACCCCTGCAAGCCGCCTTTTAGGGCGTCTGCAAAAGAAAGCTCGCTTTTGACCTATGTTTAGCTTGCTCGGCAGCTGCAGTAGCGCGCTGCGATAAATTTTTGCTGCGCTGCCGCAAGCGAATAAAAAACCATTTACAATATGCGACATACCATCATACCCGTTGCGCTGTGGCTGCTCTTAGCGGCCACAGCCTCCGCCGCCGGCGCCTCCACCGGCGCTGCCGACAAGTACTTCGACGAGGTAACGCTGGCCATCGACACCAGCCTGTACACGCTAAGCAAGAATACGATAACGTACCAGCGCAAGCAGCAGCTCTACTTTGAGTACGCCAACCGCTACGCGACGTGCGAACTGCGGTTTTACCCAAAATCCGGCGGCGGCATCCACCACCTTTCGCTGGCTGCCTCCGCCGGATACGAGCTGCTCGACTCCCTCGTCTTTATCGAAGATGAAGCCTGCTACCGCGCGCGCCTCCGCTTTGCCGACCTGCTCAGCAACGCCTACCTCTCCATTTTGCTCAACATTACAACGCTGCACGGCGACCCCGCGCAGCCCCACACAAAGCTCTGGGAGCTGGGGCTGTTTCCATACTCCCAAACCTGGGTACGGCTTTTCCCCGCCAACGACCTCCTCTTTGTTGGCGAAGAAAAAACCTTTGAGCTGGAAACAAACAATATAGAGAACATCAAGCCAACGAGCGACTGGCAGCACAGCAACGGCATAGACTACCGCATAGCGCAGCGCGAAAACCGCCTGATGCTGGTCTTGCAGCCGCGCGAGCTGGGCATAAAAAACCTCGACATCAAGCTCGAAACCATCGCGCCATTCCTCGACGAAAGCGGGCAGCTGAGCAACACCATCGCCTTGCAGCCGCAGCAATTCACCGTACAGGCAAGCCGACTCGTCTTTCTCAACATGGACAAAAAAGAGGTAACCTACGACGACGAAGCGCGATACAAGGGCGTTAGCGTGGTAATCGACAACAACCGCCGCCTGCAGCTCAACCGCACCTACCGCATAGAAGACCAGGAGGCCGCCGGCGGCTCGCTCATCGGCGAGCTGTTTACCGTTAAAGACCTGGCTAACGACAAAATGCTCTGCAAGCTCACCGTATTCAACCTCCACCGAAACACCGAAGGATACCTGTACATCAAAATGGGCGACACGCCTACCTTCATCACCAACCTCGACATCACGCCCCAGCTCCAAATATCGGCCATATACGTCCTCCACGAAGGTAGCGACTGGCAAACCGGCACAAGCGTAAACCCCGGTGAGCAGGTAGACGTGAGCGTGGAGGGAAAATCGCTGCACAAGGCGCGATTTACCTGGCAAGACGCCGTAGACGTTACCGCAGATACCATCAACCAAACCGAAACAAGGCGCCTATTCAGGCTACGAATCCCAATGAACATCAACAAGCGCCAAATCGTGCTCCTCAACAACGGACAGCCCGTTGGACGCGCCCTCTCCGTGGTGGAGTACCAGCGCCCGCGTCCTTTCGACTTCATTACGCTCAACTACGGCGACAAAGGGCACCTTAAGGTCAATAAAATCAGCAATACCATCATTGCGCGAAGCGTGCTCAAAGAATTTTCCCTCTCGTTCGACAAAGACAAAATCGACCACAAAGCAAAGCTCTACGGAAAGCAGTACTTAGATATAGACGTTCGGGTTTTGGGAAAGGGCGGGGAAATTATCGAAATGCGAACGCTCAAAAACCAGCTGGTTTGCCCCGACGAATCTTCGCCGCGCGCCGCATACTACAAAGACAAGAGCTGCCTGAGCGAAAACATCAACTTCAACAACATCCTCAGCACAAAACCCATCTCGCTCGACAACTTCGGCAAGGTGCAGCTCGACATCAAGCACTCGGCAGACAAGTACGCCGACCCCATCTTTGAAAAGCGCGTGGAGGTCGTCTACCAGCCCAAAATGCTCTTCGACATCGACCTGTCGCTACCGGCAGGTATGCTCATCCAAAACCTGGGCGAAAGCGAGGCGGAAAAAAGCGACGGAAAGAAATCCTCCTTCACCGACAACCTCGGCGGCATCAGCATCGCCCTCATTGCGCAGTTCAGCTTTACCGACAGCGAAAAGGCCGGTAAGCTGAAGCCATACCGCTGCGGCGCAGGTTTTCTATTCATCAACACCTTCAACTTTAGAGAAAACGTCCAGCGCGACCTCGCCTTTGTTGCCCTGGGCAGCATATACCCCCTCAGCAGCCGGCGAATGTTCAACGTCCCCATTCACGTCGGAGTAGGATACAAGATACAGGAAAAAATCCCATTCGTTATGATTAGCCCGGGTATTAGCGTCGCCTTTTAGCTAATGGTTAATGGTTAACGGTTAACGGTTAATGGCGCGATGCACGGTGAGGTGCTCGCCGGGCGCCTCTACGGCGATGTGCGTCGCAACACGTTATCAATCATAGGCGTTGTCAAACAATAAATATATCAATAATTTTTTTCGGTAGTGTCCGCAATCTATTGATATGAACTTCAATTGGCAAATGATCAAACAGGTATCAATTTTACCGAAAGATTACAAATACTTAACAATCAACAAAATACGTTTTTGCATCAATAAATAAGGACATCATCCAAAAAAAGAATTAGCCAAAATTTTCGCAGATTTTGCTTGCGCCAAAAAAACCTCATTTACTCACTCGTGCTTATTTTTGGTGTTCGTGAGCTCGCTGCGCTCGGTTACTCACTCGTGCTTATTTTTGGTGTTCGTGAGCTCGCTGCGCTCGGTTACTCACTCGTGCTTAT
>JAIROF010000005.1 GCA_031257655.1 Prevotellaceae bacterium
CACACACACACACACACACACACACACACACACACACACACACACACACACACACACACACACACACACAGGTAGAGCATGTAAAATGCAGATACGCTCATGTATCGCGCCATTTTACATGCTGCATTTTGCATTCTGCATTTTGCATTCTGCATTCTGCATTCTGCATTCTGCATTCCACCGTGCACCATGCTTTGAGCATGGCGCGGTTTTTTTATGCCCGGCGGGCTACCTGTAGCAACCTTTCAAGCAACCTTTCAAGCATATTTTTGAGCATATTCTGTTTAACCCTCAAAACATAATTGCCTATGAAAAAAACAAAAAAAACCGCTTAATACCGGTAAAAAAAACAGGAGGTGAAGAGACCGGGCTCCCTCAAAAGATTTTAGCAATTAACAGATAAAAAAATGTTCAACGACTAAAAAAAATGGCTTAGAAGAATTGTTTTTAACTTAAAAATTTATTAAGATGAAGAATGCAAAATTTATAAAACTCAACACGATAGGCAGGCTGTTAGCTGCCTTGTGTATGGCTATGTGCACGCTGCCGCTGTTTGCGCAGAGCGGAGCGGTGAGCGGTACCGTAGCCGACGAATCGGGTGCGCCGCTGCAGGGGGTAACGGTCAGGGTCAAAGGGTCGTCGCTTGGCGTGCTGAGCGACGCCACCGGAAAGTACTCCATTAGCGTACCGGACGCCAACGCGGTGCTGATATTTTCCTTTTTGGGCATGGCCCCGCAGGAGGTTGCGGTGGGCGGCCAAACGGTAATCAACGTAACGCTGAGCGAAGGCCGGGAAGAGCTGGAGGAGGTGGTGGTAGTGGCCTACGGCACCGCTAAGAAGCGAGACCTCACCGGCTCCGTCTCTACGGTGAGCACGAGAGACATCACGGCGCAGGCCAACTCGTCTGTGAGCAGCGCCTTGGAGGGCGCCGTAGCTGGCGTGCAGGTGTCCGCGCAGGAAGGGCAGCCGGGCTTGGACATGAAAATCCGCATCCGGGGCTTGGGCAGCTCGGATGAGGCCACCGCCAACGCGCTGATTGTGATTGACGGAGTGCCTATGCAGAACGCCAACGTGCTGACGAGCATCAACCCAAACGACATCGCGTCGGTTACCGTGCTTAAGGACGCCGCCTCTGCCGCCCTCTACGGGTCGCGCGGCGCCAACGGCGTGGTGCTGGTTACCACCAAGAAGGGCACAAGCGGCAAAGCCAGAATTTCGTTCAACTCCCGCTGGGGCGTGAATACCATAACCAACAATGAGGTGGATTTGGTGCGCGACCCCGCCGCCATCTACGAGTTTGCATGGCTGCTCAACTACAACACCTACCGCTACGCCGACGGAAAGCCCTACCAAACCAACGGCTACACCAACAGCGCTGCCACCGGTGGCGACTATACGCACGAGCAGGCCGCCCTGTTTGCCAGCCAGCACCTGTTCGACTATAATGGCAACAGCGCCGGCCTCACCCGCAACCGGTTGGGCAACTATATGCTGTACTCGTTTCCGGGCTGGAACGACGAAAGTAACTATGAAAGAATCGGGTCGGGAACTAGCGCCACAGCTACAATGCTGAACAGCTACCTGGTAGGTACCGACGGCAAGCTAAACCCCGCCGCCCAGCTCCTCTACAACGATACGTACTACGACAACTTGCTGGAAGACCGTTTTCGTCAGGAGTACAGCCTTTCGATTGGCGGTGGCTCCGACAAGGTTGATTACAACATTTCGTTGGGCTACTTGGATGATCCGTCCTACATCAAAACGTCTTCTTTCAACCGCTACACCGGCCGCGCTGTGGTGAACGGGCAAGTAAACAAATGGCTGAAGGTGGGCGCCAACGCCAGCTATACCTATCGCGTCACCAACGGGCAGCCCGACCACTATAGCTGGCAGGGCGTAGGGCTGAGGCTGGGAAGTAGCGACACGGGGCATAACATCTTTTCCGTAGTAAACGGCGAAATACCCATCATGCAGCTGTATGCCCACGACAAAGACGGGAACTATATTTTGAACGCAGACGGCAGCAGGAAAGTATTTGAAACCGATGGCGACAGCGAATCGTGGGTTGGGCCTACAGCAGGAGACAGCTGGGGAAATCTCGCCGGCAACGTGCTGAAGAGAATGGAGCTCGACAAAAATGAGGTCGCCTCCCACTACCTGACTACGAGAACATACGCCGACGTAAAATTCCTGAACGATTTTACGTTTACGACTAACGTGTCGGTAGATGCGGCATTTGACAATGTAACCCGCTACCTGAACAACGAAACCGGCGGCGCAAAAGGCATCGGCGGCCTCAACAAGCAGAACGCCTCCAACGTTAACCTCAACCTGCAGCAGCTGCTCAACTACAGCCACGATTTCGACAAGCATCACGTGGACGCCATGGTAGGGCACGAGTACAACCAGTATTCGTACGAAGACATGATGTTTACCTCCACCTATTCGCTGATACCGGGTTTTGACGCCTACGCCAACTTTGTGGGCGTATATACCGGCGAACGGGGACAGATTTCGGCCGTCCGCTGGGATCAGCCGGGCGGTAACATGTGGAAAACCGCTATGGAGAGCTACCTCTCAAAAGCCAACTATATCTATGACGACAAGTACTACGTGAGCGCTTCGCTGCGCCGCGACGGGTCGTCCAAGTTCAAGTACGCCGAAAACCGCTGGGGTACGTTCTGGAGCGTTGGCGGCGGATGGCGCGTTTCCGGCGAAGAATTTATGCAAGCTACCTCCAGCTGGCTGAACAACCTGAAGCTCCGCGCCAGCTACGGCGTGCTGGGAAATCAAAACGGCCTGGGAAACTACGCCACCTACCAAACGTGGCTGCTTGGCGCCAGCTACAACGCTACGGCAGCCGGCAGCGCCTTTTACAACGAACCGGGGTACCAGCAAACGGCGGGCGGGCGCGTGCCCAATGCTTTCTTGCTGAGGCAAGGCAGCACGGTGTATGAAGATTTGACGTGGGAGAATATCCATACGACGGACGTCGGGATAGACTTCGACCTGTTTAACCGCATACACGGTACCTTTGACTGGTACAACCGCGAAACAGTGAACGCCTTCTACGACAACCAGCTCTCAACGGCGGCGGAAGCCTATGCCTTAACTACGAGCCTGAAAATGAACAACGCCAAAATACGCAACCGAGGGGTTGAAATCGACCTGAACGTTGACATTATCAGCACCAAAGACATTCAATGGTCGGTAGGCGCCAACGGCACCCACTTCACCACCATTCTCTCCGAAATGCCTGCCGGACAGGGCAGCGAAGAGCTGGGCGGAAACCAGGTGTTTGGCTCCACCTACCTGTGCTACCTGCGGGGCGAAGGAAAGCCCTACTGGGGAACATACCTGTACAAGTACGAAGGGCCTGACCCCAACACCGGCGTGCCCCTGTACCATCACAAGGTGACCCAGGACGACCTTGATAAGGGGCTTTTTGATGGGGCAGCAGTAGGCACCAGCGTCAAAACGGCCGATGTTAGCCTCATAAAACCGGCCGACCGCGTGGAGTGTGGCGACGCCCTGCCCAAATGGATTGGCGGCTTCAACACATCGTTCCGCTACAAAGGCTTTGACCTCAGCGCTGTGCTGAGCTATCAGGTGGGCGGTAAATTCTTCTGGCAAGACGGAATTTTCTACTATCAAACCGACGGGCGCGACCGTGCACAGCCCATTTCGTCCGACTTGATTGGCAACACCTGGACGCCGGACAACCCGAACGCCAAGTTCCCCATTGCCATGTGGCAAAACAACTATGCGGCGGGATGCGGTATTTCCGTGGGCGGCAACGACCCGAGTTCCACCACGGATTTGCTGCTTTTCAGCGCCTCCTACTTTAACGTGAAGAACATCACCATTGGCTACAGCCTGCCGAAGGTATGGGCAAGCAAGATAGGGCTGAGCAATTTGCGCGTATACGTGTCGGGCGACAACCTCTACATGAAGAGCGCACAAAAGGGGATGGACCCGCGCACGTCGCTCACCGGAAGCTCAGGCGCTACCTACATATATCCTTCCCTGCGCATTTTCAACGCGGGAGTTAATCTTGATTTTTAAATAATCGAAAAAAAAATTGAAGTATGAAAAAGTATATCGTTATTTTAGCGGCAGCTATGTGGATATTCTCCTCGTGCGCCGACAAGCTGGATTTAGCTCCGGAAAATCAGATTACTCAGGAGCAAATCATGGCGATTCTCGCCTCGGGCGACGACGCCAAAATTGATCAAATAATCGGCGGTTTGGCAGGCTCCCTCCCAACGTGGATACACCGCACATTTGGCGGCGCGGACAGCCGCGCCAACAGCTGCCTGAATTTCCACTACGTAAACAACCTGCAAGGGTTCGACATTGTGCCGGGTACAGACGGTACAGAGTGGGGCTACCAGGCATACGGTTTTTGCGGTAAGGATGGCCGAAGTCCTATTAACCTGCTTAACACCAACTACTGGGAATTTGGCTGGAAATGCGTGGCAGAGGCCAACCGAATGCTGGATTTGCTGCCGGACGACGTAGTGGGCGAAAACAAAAAGCTGAAAGGCTACAAGGCAAGCGCCCTAACGCTCCGCGCATACGGCTACAACTTCCTGATGGAAAACTATCGGGGCGCCTACAGCGCCGGCGGCGAAGGCCTGATGATCTACGACAAAGTGGGCGGAGACTACAAGCCGTACTCAACAGCCGGCGAAACCTACGATTTCATCAAGCAAGACCTTGCCACCGCCGTACGCCTGTTTGCCGAATCGGAAATCGGCGAAAACAAGGACGGATATACTGCCACTACGCAGGATATTGATTTGGCGGTAGCCAACTTTGTGCGGGCGCGCGCTTCGCTGCTCACCGGCGACAATGCTACGGCCATCACCGCCTGCGACGCCATCCTGGCAAAGTACCCCAGCTTTATAGCCGACAGCTGCTACGGCGGCAATAACACGGGAACAGCCAGCGCTCCGGAATTTCTCGCAGCTGCAAATGCTTTCCTGAGCTTTGAGAAAAACCCGGAGGTGATTTTCGGCTTCCCCCAAATAAACGACGCCCGAAACACAACAGGCACCTGGCTCAACGTGTTTGGACCCGGACTTGGCGGTGCGTCGGGCGACTATGCGCGCATCGTAAATGTGCTCTACGATAAGATTGCGGCAACCGACGTGCGCAAAAGTGCATTTTTGGATGGGAACACGTCGTTTGCAGACTATACATACACCTTGTCGAGCGGCACCTCTGTACGTACCGTACCCCCATACAGCAACCTGAAATACGCCGCCACACATGGCCTCGACGGTGCGCAGGCGGCGGCGTCGCTGGCCGTGTTTGACGTTTGCTACATGCGCGCGTCGGAAGCGCTGCTGATGAAAGCCGAAGCGCAGGCAAAGACCGACGAAAACGCCGCCAAAGCCACCCTCAACACGCTGCTGGCCGCCCGCACCAAGAGCGGACAAACCGCTTTGACCTGCGACACCTACGGCGGCGCAACAACCGTGCTGGACATGGTAAAGCTGCAATGGCGCATAGAAATGTGGGGCGAAAACGGGCTGGAGTACTACAATAACAAGCGCTGGGGTGTTGCCGCAGACCGCTCTGTGTCGGGCACCAACCACAGGAATAATCTTAACATCACGGTGGACAAGATGACAATGGATATTCCGGCTAATGAACCGCTTTACAATCCTAACCTGCAATGACAGCAAGAGCAGAAAGGATAGTCAACCTAAAATCTGTCGGGAGTTCCCCTCCCGACAGGTTTTTGTAAGGACAAAAAAGAATCAGCGCACAAAAAACTAAAAGTATTTAGCACAACATGAACAGCCATTTTTTATACAAGGGTATCATAACATTTTTTTCAGCGGCATCGCTATACCTGCCTGCCAGCTGCTTTGCAGCGCCAAAGAGCGACCTGCTGCTGTGGTACAATACCAAGCCTGTGGATAGCTGGACCGACCCGCTGCCGATAGGAAACGGTTTTATCGGGGCGCTGGTGTACGGCAAGGTGGCCGAAGAGCGAATTTCGTTGAACGAATCAAGCTTTTGGTCGGGACATCCGCACGACTACAACGACCCTGATGCAGGCAAGTATTTTAAGCAAATACAGAATTTGCTTTTCAGCGGACAGTTCAAGGAAGCCGAAGCCATGGCGGACGAACATTTTTACGGTAAACCTGCGGGTCAGCAGGCATACGAGCCGCTATGCAACTTGAGGCTGCTGTTTTACGGCGTCGACAATGACAGGACGTTCGAATACAGCCGCGAGCTGGACATGCAAAACGGCGTTACGTCGGTATCGTTCACTTACGGAGGGGTGAAGTACACCCGCGAGGCTTTCGTATCGTATCCCGACAAGGTGCTGGTGATGCACCTTACAGCCGACAAGCCGGGGAAAATATCTTTCGATGCATGGATGGACAGCCATTTTGCAGACCGGATAACGGCCGAGCGCGGTAAGCTGACCCTCGACGGTCAGTGGGAAAGCACCATCCCCAAATATCGGCTGATAGGCGAGGTGGAGGGCAAAGGGACGTTCTTTCAGACATCCGTTCATGCCCAAACAGACGGCGGCCATTCCGCCGTACACAAAGACAGGCTTACCATCCGGAGCGCCAGCTCGGTTACGCTTGTGCTCTCCGCATCCACAAGCTTTGTCAGCTACAAGGATATAGGCGGCGACCCAGCGGCGCGTAACCGGCAAATATTGTCGGAAGCGACGTCAAAAGACTACCCCACCCTGCGGCAACGCCACACGGATGATTTCGGCGCGTTGATGGGGAGAGTCCACCTGCATGTTGGGGGCGATGAGAAAGCCAGCAAGCCGGTCAACCAGCGTCTTCTCGACGTAAGCAACGGCGAAGCCGATCCCCACCTTGAGATGCTGTGCTTTCAGTTCGGGCGCTACCTGCTTGTGTCGAGCAGCCGTCCCGGCGGTCAGCCGTCCAACCTGCAGGGCATCTGGAACGAGCGGCTTACTCCGCCCTGGGGCAGCAAATATACCATCAACATCAATACGCAGATGAACTACTGGCCTGCCGAAGTAACCAACCTGAGCGAATGTCACATCCCGTTAATATCCATGGTGAAGGATATTTCCGAAAACGGCGCCAAAACGGCGCGGATTTATTACGGAGCAAAAGGCTGGGTTACGCATCACAACACAGACCTCTGGCGTGGTACTGCGCCTGTAGATGCCGCGCGTACCGGCATGTGGCCGACAGGCGGCGCGTGGTTGTGCCAGCATCTGTGGGAACATTACGCCTTTAGCGGCGGCGACATGAAAATACTCCGCGAAATTTATCCCATCCTGAAAGGCGCGGCCGAATTTTTGTCCGACATACTCGTGGAATATCCGCAATACGGCTATCTGGTTACACCTGTTTCCATGTCTCCCGAGCACGGATATTACTTCGACGACAGCGACGTACTCGCCTACCTCTCGCCGGCTCCGACAATGGATGTTGGTGTCATGCGCGAGCTGTTTCCGCGCGTAGTAGAGGCAAGCAGAGCCCTTGGTACGGATGCCTCTTTCCGCAGGACGCTGGAGAACATCCTGCCGAAGCTGCCACCCTATAAGGTGAACAGGCTCGGCTATGTGCAGGAATGGATAGAAGACTGGAATCCTCAGCGCGGCGGACACAACACATCGCCATACTTCCCTTTCTATCCGGGCAGTAGCATCCTGCTGCACCGCGCAAGCGATGTTGACCTTGTTAACGCATACAGGTACTGGCTCGAAGCGCGCGGAGTGCGCGAAAGCGAGTTCGGCGGGTGGATAGGCTCGTGGAACATTTGCATGTGGGCGCGCATGGAGCGGGGCGACAAAACGGGCGCGCTCATTCGGGCGGCGCTGCCTGCCATGGCGAGTAGCTTTCTCCGGCAGGGCACGGGCGCACAGGTCGATGCTCCTTTCGGGTTCACTGCGGGAATCGCCGAATCGCTGCTACAGAGCCATGCCGACGAAATAAGCCTGCTTCCCGCGCTGCCAACGGGCTGGAGCGCATCGGGCGAAGTGAGCGGATTGCGCGCGCGCGGCGGCTACGAAGTCAATATAAAATGGGAAAAGGGGCGACTCGTCTCGGCCGAGATAAGCAACCCGCTCGGCGGAACATGCAACGTCCGCTACAACGGAAAGGTCGCCAAAGTGACCGTTCCGAAAGGCAAACCGGCAATAGTAAGCTGATAATGCAAACCGCCAATTTGAGCATTGTGAAGAGGCTTGGCGGGTGCTGACGGGGAAAAAGGTACGACAAGTTTTTGAGTTGGCAAAATATTTTTTCAAAAAAATTCTGCGCATCCCGCAAATCCTGCGGTTCAGGCAATGGCGTACGCGTATCTCAGCTTGTTTACATAATTACATAATTATACTATGCACGGCTATAAATTGCGCTGTCGTAGTGTTGAAAATTCGGTAGTGTCATAAATTGTAGGGAGCGAAAAACCTAATTTATACCTAATTTTAATAACAAAACAACCTCAGTAGCAGGGAGATACAATAGAAATAACAACCTCATTAACCTCATTAATGCAACCGATTTATAATCAGCATAATACTTACTGTCTCGTACAATTTATGACATCACCGAAAATTCAATGCACAGATAGCTGTTGTAGATTGGCTGCGATTGGCTACGCCGAACTCCGCCGCATAGGGTTTTACCCTATGCTGGGTATGTGGTCGCCCTTTCAGGGCTTGTCAATGCGTCGCCATTCGCCGTGGTTGCCATCCCCCATCCCCAAAGCCCTGAAAGGGCGACC
>JAIROF010000064.1 GCA_031257655.1 Prevotellaceae bacterium
TAAAACGATGGCAAAAAGATAACTTGTGTGATTCATTATCCGTCAAGCGAAATGAATTTTATAATGTGAAACCGGTTGGTTGATTTTTTTTTATAAAGTCCGATTGATGCCACCCCACCTGAAAGGGCGACCAGACACACCAGCGTGGGGTAAAACCCCACGCGACGAACAAACGACGAACAAAAAAAATGTGCAAATTAACAGCATCCAATTTAAAATGCTTAGCATTCAATCAATCAACAAATAAAAATTATAAAATATGAGAAAATGTATTGTTCTGCTTTCTTTCTTTGCTGTTGCCGCACCGGTGGCAGCTCAAACATTAAAAGTAGTAGAGCTAATCCTCAACCGGCCGGATGTATTAGACGTCATGGTGCTAGGAGCTCCAAAGTATGAGCGAGATTCGAGCAACTTTATCATAACACAGGGAACGCCGCCGTATTCATTTGAGTGGAAAAAAACAAGTACCCTTGCCGAAAAAACCTTTTACGATGTTATCGTGCTAGACGGCAGGGGTTGCTCGTATGAGATTGCCACATTCGTCAGCAATGCCCCCACGCTGGTAGAAGAAAACGGCTTGCCCGTAGAAATGCGCGCCTACCCCAACCCCGTTGCTGCCGTCCTTAATATTCCGCTAAGCGGCGCCGAAGGTGAAAAAGTTGACATTCGCTTGTTTGATGCGGCGGGTCGCCTACTGCTCAAAAAAGCGGCCGATGGCGGAGCTTCGGAGTATCCGCTGTCGCTTGCAGGCTATCCTGCGGGGAAATATTTTGTTCAAGTGCTAACGGCGTCCCAAAAAATTATTCATTCAATAGTAAAAATATAAAATCCTCAACGCCCATGCCGGATGTCGACGTAAGGCATTGAACCATAAGCGTAGTAATTCATCATGAAAAAAGTAATCATAACCACCATCAGCACCATTTTTTTGCTACACAGCAGCGCTTCGCTCTACGCCCTCCGCGAAATAGCGCTGCAACCCAACGATTCGCTTGCCATCAACCTCAAAGGCTACAAGGAGGGTAGCGCGGAATGGCAGCGCTCTACCAATAAAAGGGAATGGCTCCGCGACAGCATCGCCAGCAACCCCAACGTGCTGCGGTGGAAAGTCACAGCGCCTGCATACTTCCGCTTGGCGGTAGCCGAAGATGACGGCTGTAACCCCTACTATTCGGACACCTTGCAGGTAAACATCGACGCCTACCTGCCGGACCCGCTGAGCTCTGACAAGAAATACACATCGCTCAACGCAGGGCGTGGATACGTGACGCCGCAACCTTCATCGGGCGGGCTGAGCATGTCCGAAAGAGGGCACCTTTCCGGCTGGACGGATTCGCAGAAAAAAGCGGTCTGGTACCTCTACCAAAAGCCGGGGCGCTACAACCTGAACTTTCTCCTGACCCTAGACAACGATCGCACCCGAAACTTTAAAATAACCTGCTCTACAAACGACGATACGCTTGGATTTAGTCCGCTTTCTAGCGAATTTTCATACACCGGAAAGGGGGCAGCGCAAGCGGACACGCTGTCTGCAATAACGGTGGATGTGGCAAAAACAGGCTACTACAAGTACGAGCTTGAATCGAAAAACGCCGACGGCGCAATAATCATCTATAGCCTGCTGTTCAAAGGCATTGCCACCCCCGAACTGCCCAGCATTCCGGAGCCGCCGCATACCACGGACTACCTCTCCTCGCCATCCGTCCATCTGGGATTTCACCCCACAACGCCCGGCGCCGCAGGAGTGAGCTACGACTGGTTTTATCAGGAGATTATCGTACCTTCCGGTTTTTCGCCTGTGGCCACCTACTGGATGGCAATAGGCTTTACCGGCGGATATTTTGGCATGCAAAATAATAGCCTCACGGAGCGCAGAATCCTTTTCTCCGTGTGGGATCAGATAGATATAGACTACTACAACAAAATCGGGCGTCCCCTGCCCAAAGACAGCTTGGTGAGGCTGATTGACTACGCCCCCTACGCGCAGGCAAACAGCTTTGGCGGCGAAGGCACCGGCGGGCAATCCTACGTGGGCAAAAACAGGACGGATACATGGATAGAAGATAAACCCGTGAAGTTTTTGCTCAACGCACGAAAGCAAACCGTTCAGCGGGACGATAAGACAGGGACAAAGCCTGCAATGCTCATCTCCGCATGGTACAAGGCAAGCGAGGAGGAAGGCTGGCGATACATTGCCACGTGGTGCCGACCCTTTGTCTACAACTACTTTGACGCATTTCACTCGTTCTTGGAGAACTATGGATGGACTAACGGCCATCTGGCTCGCAAGGGCTACTACTACAACTCTTTTGGGCGAAAGGTAAGCGACGGTCAGTGGATACACTTTAACAGGGGTACCTTTGGCAACACAGACGGAAAGGAGGGGCAGCGCGTGGACATTGCCAGAGGTGCGGCGCCCGAAGATCCCGAAAAATTCTACATGCTAAGCGGAGGATATGTACCCAACGCCACCGTTACGGAAGCTACGGTGCCGCTCATCGCCAACCCTGCGGAAGTGCTGCCCAACGACCTTACGCCGTTCATACAGCGCGTGGACGCCGCTCTGGTCAACGACAGCATAAGGACAAATTTCGTTGCAAAAGCCAAAACGGGCTGGAGCGTTCTGAGCTTTTCATCCGAAGAAACTTCGGGCGAGAAGCTCAACGGGCGGGCGGCCTTGGTTATCGATGGAGATGCTGCAACTTACTGGCATTCGCGCTGGCAGGGAACTCCGGCAACCTTTCCGCACTGGTTTGTGGTAGATATGGCCCGTGAGGAGGAGATAAGTGGCTTCCGGTTTACGCTTAGCGGAGGATCGGGGAGATATATGAAAAACATCAAAATCGAAAAAAGCAGCGACAACGCCTCATGGGAAACCATCTTTGAGGGCGATGTACCGAATCAGGAGACCTACATTCTCCCCTTGTCCAACCCTGCAACGTTCCGCTACTTTAAGCTCACCATCAACAGCGGCTTCGAGGATGGAGCGCATACGAGAATTAACGAAATAGACGTGTACTAAATGAAGGCTCATGCTACTCATATCGCTGTCTGAGCCTGATGGTCGCGGCACACCACGACCCTACGCAAATCGACCATTTGTAGGGTCGTCGCACGCGGCGACCATTGCGTGCGGCGACCATTTCCGGCGACTAAATGAAATATTTATTTATTGACAGCCCCATAGCGCCTCAAAAAAAGAATTGGCCGTTTTCGTTTTTAGAGGGTTCCCATTACCAAACCCGTATGCTTTATACCGCGCTCGGCATAGTTTTGTGTAAAAATAGCGCGCAGATGGCGCAGATTTTTATGATTTACGCAGATGCAGAAAAGGCTAAAATCTGTGCAAATCATAAAAATCTGCGCCACCTGTGCGCTAAAAAACAAATCGCAGCTTTCGGCCGAGCGGAGTATAGCAAGCAAAAATCCGCTATAATTCTCAATTCTCAATTGCCTTAAATCCCATTAGCTTTTTCATTTCCAGCAGCGTGGCGGCGGCGCTTTCGCGGGCTTTTTCCGCGCCGTTTTTGCGAACTTTTTGGAGGTAGCGCGCATTTTGCAGCATATCAAGTATGCGCGCGCGGATGGGGAGGGTAACCTTGCAGATGTCGTCGGCGAGCTGGTTTTTCATGTCGCCATAGCGAATTGCTCCCGCCGCGTGCGCCTGCTTGTAAAAGTTGAGCACTTCGGGCGTGGATACGGCGCTCATGATGGTGAAAAGATTTTTGACCGGCTCGCTCATGGCGTCGGTTTTTTCGCCGGCGTCGGTTACGGCTTTCTTTACCTTCCTGCGGATGGCGGCCTCATCGTCCGTGAGGAATATCCCGTTTCCTTCGCTTTTGCCCATTTTCCCGGAGCCATCAAGCCCGGGAATCTTAATCAGCTCCCCGCCAAAGTTGTAGGCGTCGGGTTCCGGGAAGAGCGCTGCGCCGTACAGGTTGTTGAACCGGCGGGCGTACGCGCGGGTTATCTCCAGGTGCTGCTCCTGGTCCTTGCCCACGGGCACCTTGTGCGCGCGGTGTATGAGAATGTCTGTCGCCATGAGCACGGGGTAGGTGAGCAGCCCGGCGTTCACGTTTTGCGGATGCTTGCGCACTTTCTCTTTGAACGACGCCGTTCGCTCCAGCTCGCCCACGTAGGCCAGCATGTTAAGGAGCACGTACATTTCCGATATCTCCGGGATGTCGCTCTGCACGTAGAGCGCGCACTTTTCCGGGTCTAAGCCCGACGCAAGGTATTCTGCGAGAATTTGGAGCACGCTGCCGTGAAAGTCGGCCGCCTTGGGGTGCGTGGTGAGCGAGTGCAAATCGGCGATGAAGAAGAAGCAGCGGTGGCTCTCCTGCAGGCGAACAAAATTGCGCAGCGCACCGTAGTAGTTGCCTAAGTGCAGATTTCCTGTAGAGCGGATGCCGCTAAGAACAGTTTCCATGATTGTTGTGTATAAAGTTTGGCTTGTATTTTTGTTTTTGGGCGCAAGCACGCGCTCACCCTGTGCTGCTTTTAAGGGTGCTCGCGAGCGCTTGCTGCGCTATTCAGCGCTCAACGCTCAACGGCTCAGCGTTGCGCGTTTAGAATGTTTTCCACCGCTTTTGCGATTCCGGCGTTTGTTTCGACGGCGATTCCCTTAATGCCGGCGTTGTGCGCCGCCTTCATGTCGGTTTCGCGGTCGCCGATAAAGTAGGAGCGCGCGGCGTCGATATGGTACCGCGCCAGCGCTTTCTGCACGAGCAGCGGCAGGGGCTTTCGGCACAGGCATTTCCCAACGTCGGGGTGGTGCGTGCAGCTGTAGCACTCCGTGAGCTGTACGCCAAACGCTGAGAGCTGCTCGCGCAGAAAGCGGTTGACCTGCTCCACCTCCCGCACGCCGTACACGCCGCGCGACACCCCGCTCTGGTTGCTGATGACGATGAGCAGAAACCCTGCGTCCTGTAGCTTTTTGAGGCATTCGCCCAGCTGCGGCGTGAGCGTAAAATCCTCCTCGCGGTACACGTAGTAGCGCCCTTCGTCGCTGTTAATTACCCCATCGCGGTCAAGAAATACGGCTTTTTGCATAGAAATATGGTAGCGTTACATCTAACATTCTGTATTTTGCATTCTGCATTCTGTATTTTGCATTCTGTATTCTGCATTCTGCATTCTGTATTCTGTATTTTGCATTCTGCATTCTGCATTCTGCAGCTCACCACCTCATCAGCTGGCACACGAAGTGCCACAGCAGCTGCGGGTTTATGGCTATCGGGTAGAGAAAGCCGAAGAGCGCGCCGTAAAAGTGCGCATCGTGGTTTACGTTGTCGGCGGCGCGCCTGCCCATGTAGGAAGAGTACCACAGGTAGAGCGGGCCAAAGACAACGCCCGGCACGGGGATAACGCCCATGAGGTAGAGCATGCTCCACGGCTGAAAAAAGATGAAGGCAAACAGCACGGCGCTCACCGCCCCGGAGGCGCCTACCGCCGAGTAGTCGTAAACGTCCTTATGCTTGGCGATGGTCGATACGGTTGCCGCCACCATGCCGCCAAAGTAGAGCGCAAGGTAGTGGAGCGCGGGGATGGAGGTTATCCCGTCTATGCGCAGCGCGTCGAGGGTCATCTCCACCGCTTCGCCAAAGGAGTAGAGCACGATCATGTTCACCGCCAGGTGGACGTAGTCGGCGTGGACAAACCCGTGCGTAACGATGCGGTACCACTCCTTGTGGTACACCATGCGGTAGGGCGACAGCAGCAGCCGGTCGAAGATAGCGCGGCGCTTAAGCGCCGCTATCGACGCCAAAGCGGTAAGCGCGATAAGGGTAATGGTCATAGCGTTTGGTTTGCGGGTTCTTGTCAGTGCATTATTTTGTAGGTCAGCTCGCGCAGCAGGTCGCCGTAGCCGGTAGAGGCGTTGTTCCATCCCTTGCTGCGCATGTCAAACTCGCGCAGCAGCGCAATGACCTCTGCGGACTTGGTGGAGGTAAATCGTCGCGCTGCGGCGTCGTAGCTTCGCCGAAAGAACAGGTTGACGCCCATTACGCCCTGAATGTCGGCATCGGGAATGGGGGCGTTTTTGTACTTTGCCTTGAGCATGTGCAGCAGAAAGATTTTGCAGAATTGCGAAAATAGCTGGCTAATGATCATGGGTAGCGGGTTTTTCTCCGCGTTGCGCTCAAAGTGCATGATGATGCGGTTGGCCTTGAGCACGTCGCCTGTTGTGATGGCGTTGCAGAGCTCAAAGTTGTTGTAGTCCTTGCTGATGCCAATGTTTCGCTCGATGTGCTCGGCGGTAATTTTGCTGTTGGGGGGGACGATTACCGCCAGCTTGTCGAGCTCGTTCACGATTTTGGTCAGGTCGGCTCCCAGGTAGTCGGCCAGAATTTTTGCCGCCACCGCGTCGATGGCGCACCGCTTGGCGGTGAGGTAGCTGATAATCCAGTCGGGTAGCCGATCCTCGTAGGGTGCGGCCGATTCGAACACCTCTCCGGCTTTGGCGGTTTGCTTGTAGAATGAGGTGCGCCTGTCCACCGCTTTCCCCTTGTAGCAGATGACAAGGATGGTGGACTTTAGCGGGCTGCCGACGTAACCCTCCAGCTTTTCGATGTCCCTGATGAGCTGCGCCTCGCGCACCGCCACCACCTGGTAGCTGCCCATCATGGGGAAGCGCCGCGCCGCCTCAATCACCGCTTTTGCGCTCACATCCCTGCCGTAGAGCACCGTTTGGTTGAACGTTTTTTCGGCCTCTCCGAGCACATGCTCCTGAATGTAGCTCGAAATTAGGTCAATGTAGTAGGGTTCTTCGCCCATGAGCAGGTACACCGGCTTGTATATTTTGTTTTTCAAGTCGGACATAATGCGCTCATAGCCAGATTTTACATCATCAAAGCGAATTTTTGCCATGGCTTACTTACTGGGTAGAGTGTTGACGTTTACGGTTGGCAGCTTGGCAGAGCGCTGAAGCTGAAGACGGAAAATGCTGAATGCTGATGGGCGATGCTTTCCATTCTCCATGCTGCACGCTGCATTTTCCACTCTGCCACTCTGCCTTCCGCCTTTTGCATTTTGCGTCCTGCGTCCTGCATTCTGCGTCCTGCATTTTGCATTCTGCATTTTGCATTTCGCATTCTGCCTTCTGCGTCCTGCCTTCTGCGTCCTGCCTTCTGCGTCCTGCATTTTGCATTTTGCATTCTGCATTCTGCGTCCTGCGTCCTGCGTCCTGCATTCTGCATTCTACATTCTACATTTTACATTCTTAAAACGCCTTTGCAATGGCAATAAAATCGTCGGCAACGAGCGATGCGCCGCCAATGAGTCCGCCGTCCACGTCGGGCTGGGCGAAGATTTCGGCAGCGTTGGAGGGTTTGCAGCTGCCGCCGTACAGGATGGGCGTTTGCTCTGCCGCCGCGCCAAATTTTGCCGCCAGCGCTTTGCGGATAAATGCGTGCATTTCCTGCGCCTGCGCCGAAGTTGCCGTTTTGCCCGTGCCGATAGCCCACACCGGCTCGTAGGCCACGATGACCTTGCCGAAATCCTCCGCGCTGAGCCGGGTAAGCACCTCCAGCTGGGCGCCTACTACGTCAAAGTGGCGGTTTGCTTCGCGCTCGCCCAGCTTTTCGCCTACGCAGAAAATGGGCGTCAGCCGGTGCGCGAGCGTCAGGGCTATTTTTCGGGACAGCGTGGCGCTGGTTTCGCCGTAGTACTCGCGGCGCTCGGAGTGGCCGAGGATGCAGTATTTTACGTCAACGGAGGCCAGCATTTTTGCCGACACCTCGCCGGTGTACGCCCCCGATTCGTATTCGGCGCAATTTTGCGCCGACAGCCCGATGCCGGTTTTCTCCAGCTCCTCCGCCAGGCACGTAAGGTGCGTGAACGGAGGCGCTACCACCAGCGTTACGTCGTTTTTTACTTCGCCTTTTTTGGCAGCAATTGCCTTTGCCAGCGCTTCACCTTCCTCAAAGGTGGTGTTCATTTTCCAGTTACCTGCAACAATTTTTTTTCTCATAATAGTAAAATAGCTCAATGAATTTGTAGTTTGTAAATTGCTAACTTTTTTGCCTGTGCCCTTTGCAGCAGCAGCCTTCGTCGTTTTCGCCGTCGTCATCGCAGCAGCAGCCTTCGTCGTCGTCGTCGCAGCAGCTTTCGTCGTTGCCGCAGCAGCTTTCGTCGTTGCCGCAGCAGCAGCCGCCGCCCAGCCCTTTGGCGAGCTCTTTTTCGGTGGCGTTGCGCACCTCAACAACGTGCCCCTCAAAGTTCAGCTCCATGCCGGCCAGCGGGTGGTTGAAGTCGAGCTCCACCGAATTTTCTTTTACCTCCAGCACGGTGGCGTTGAAGATATTTCCTTCGTCATCCTGCATAGGGAGCGTAGCGCCTTCCGTCAGCAGGCCCTCTTCGAGCCGGCCATCTACCATGAAAGCGTCCAGCGGAAATTCGTTGATGCCGGCTTCATCTACCTCGCCGTAGCCTTCGGCAGCCGTGAGCGTAAACTTAAATGCGTCGCCGGCGCGCTTGCCTTCAATGTTTGCCTCAACCTTCGGAAGCAGCATGCCTCGCCCGAATATAAACGAAAGAGGATTTTGAGGGGTTGCCTTATCGACAATATCACCGTCAACGGTGAGCTGGTAGGATAGGGAAACGACCTTGTTTTTGGAAATGTGCATGAGTGTTTTTTTGTTAGTATAATTTGTTGTGTTTCGTTAGGGTTGTCCTTGCCTGCGCTAAGCAGGGCTGCGTCATTTATTAAGCGCTCCTCTGCTCAAAGTCCGGCGTTGCCTGCAAGTAGCGCAAGATTTTCCATTAAAATTATTTGCAGCCTGCTGAAAAATCAAGAGCGAAAATTTTTGCCGTCGTCTTCCGCAAAAACAGGGAAGGAGGCCGCTTTAGCTGTTGCTGTTTTGGGCTGCTGCCAGCTGCCGCTTCAGCTCTTCAATTGTTTTGTCTCTGTCTGCAAGTGCTTTCTCTTTGTCTTCAATTATTTTTTCTTTGTCTTCAATTATCTTGTCTCTGTCCTCGAGTGCTTTCTCTTTGTCTTCTATCTCTTTTTGTTGCTTGGCAATAAGCCGTTCTCTATCTTGCAGGTCTTTCAGGTAGTCATCCTCCATTTCCATTTCTATGCGGATGTCTTCGTTTTCGGAGGCCATGCGCAGGCGTCGAATTATGGGGCGGTACACCTCCTCGTCTTCCATCATGAACCTGAAGACCGCATCGTATGTCGGATTGGCTATATGCATGGTTGCTTTATTTTACGCTTTTACCGGTCACGTTGTATCTATGAGAGCATTCACCGTAAGATACGGTTATTTACTTGCTGTTGACAATCATTACCGCTTTTTTGTTTGTTCACTTTGCAATAACACAGCGGTAGAGATGGCTTTAATCATTTTTGTTTTTTGCCGCTGCCAGCTGCCGCTTCAACTCTTCAATTATTTTGTCTCTGTCTTCGAGTGCTTTCTCTTTGTCTTCGATAGTTTTATCCCTGTCTTCTATCTCTTTTTGTTGCTTGGCAATAAGCCGTTCTCTATCCTGCAGGTCTTTCAGGTAGTCGTCCTCCATTTCCATTTCTATGCGGATGTCTTCGTTTTCGG
>JAIROF010000085.1 GCA_031257655.1 Prevotellaceae bacterium
AATCACAAAAGTAATAAAAATTCTCCTTGTGAAAACCTTGTGTTCTTTGTGTCTTCGTGGTATTTTTCCAACCACAAAGGAACAAAGTTCACAAAGATTTCACAAAGTGTGTTTTTGTAGTTGTTTTTTTTTAACGGAAAGGTCACAAAGGGTACCTGAGTAGCTACAAAGTATCTTTGATATTGAGCTGTTTGAAGCAGCAGAAAAGCACAGCCGATAAAAGCTATTCGCTCATTTCCCCGTCCTGCCGAATTGCAAATTCGGCAGGACGAGGGTTACCCCGCTCGGCGTAGCCAATCTCCCGCCACTTCTCCCATACGCCGAACTCCGTCGTTTTGTAAAATAGCGCTAAAATACAATTTGCAATTTGAATGAAAATGAGGCGTATAGACAATTTCGTCATTGGTAGCGCAGCGTGGAACCGGAGTTCGGCGCGGCCAATCTTTTCGTTAACGTCTCAAAAAAAGAGATAGCCCTGTGCGCCGTTCAAAAATTTATGCTTACCTTTGCTTCATTATGCTACGAATTGTAAAACATACTATCGCCATTGTCCTTTGCCTGCTGATTACCGGCGGAGGGGTTGGCGTTCGCGTTTACGTTTCGGCATGTACGCACAGCGGCAACGTGCAGCTGGCCATGGAAGCATCCCACCCGGGCTGCTGTAGCCACGACGCCGATACCGATACCGATACCGACGCCGACGCCGACGCCGACGCCGACCGCAGCTACCCCGCGCATCCCCATGCAGGCGGCTACATTGCGGCGCACGAAGATGCGTGCTGCACAACGTCGGCGGTATCCATCAGCGTGTGCCCCTTTGAGCTTTCGCCGTCCGGCAAGCAGTTAGTAGACCTGCCTTTTGCTACCATCCCCAACCTGTCGCACTTCGCGTGCGCCGCCGGCAACGGCGGTGCGCCGGCCATAGCCCGCGCACCGCGAATAGCCGACGCTGCCTCCACGCCTATCATCTACCTGTATGGGCAGCTGAGGTTATGATAGCGTGACGTAGAAATTTTTGCTTGCCGCGCGCGGCAAGCCGATATTTGTACATCGCTATTCGTAACATTTCAGCACAATAAAACATGAAAAAAATATTTTTACAGCTTGCCCTTTCGCTAAGCGTTGGGGCAAGCGGCGCCGGCATTCACGGAGTGGTGCTTGGCGTTGACGGCAGCGGCGCCTCTGCGCCGCTGGCCGGCGCAACCGTTTACTGGCAGGGCGCTACACGCGGCGTTACTACCGATAGCAGCGGCATATTCACCATACCCCACACCGGCAGCAGCGGTCGCTTAGTGGTTACGCTGTTCGGCTACCAGGCCGACACGCTTTCCGTTGACGCCACCGTTGCGCACGTAGAGGTGCGGCTAAGGGTGAGCGACTACGCGCTCGACGAGGTGGAGGTGCACGGGCGGCAAAAGGGCACGTCCGTCTCCCGGCTCAGCGCCGTAAGCACCGAAATGATTTCGTCGGCCGGTCTTAAGAAGCTGGCGTGCTGCAACCTGTCCGAAAGCTTCGAGAACAGCGCTACGGTTACCGTCGGGTTTAGCGACGCCGTGTCGGGCGTCAAGCAAATTCGGATGCTGGGCTTGGCCGGCATTTACACGCAGATGCTGGACGAGAGCCGCCCGGTGATGCGCGGTCTTTCGGCCACCTACGGGCTGAGCTACCTGCCGGGCTCGTGGCTGGAGGGCATTCAGATTTCAAAAGGCGTATCGTCCGTAGCAGGCGGCTACGATGCCGTAACGGGTCAAATCAACGTGGAGCACCGCAAGCCCACCAGCCCCGACAGGCTGCATGTGAACGCCTACCTCAACAGCGACTACCGCAGCGAGCTGAACGTGGCGTGGGCAGCGGCGCCGGCTCCTGGGCTGCACAACGTTCTCCTGCTGCACGCCTCCGGCGACCCGCGCGCGGTAGACGCCAACGGCGACGGCTTTGCCGACCAGCCGCAGGCGCGCCAAATCAACGTTGCCGACCGCTGGCTCTACACCTTCGGCAGCGGGGCGATGCTCCGCGCCGGCGCGCGCCTCCTGTCCGAAACCCGGCAAGGCGGACAGCTGGGCTTCGACAGAAAAACGGATGGCGGCGATACGCTCAAGTACGGCAGCTACATTGCCAACCGCAGCCTTAACGCCTACGCCAAGCTGGGCATACCGCTCGGCGGCAGCCGGCGCAGCAGCGCCGCGCTGGTGGCAGACTATACGCTGCACGAGCAGCAATCCTTTTTTGGCCCCAAAAGCTACAACGGCGCGGAGCATTCGGCCTACCTCAGCGGCCTGCTGGAGCTGGGCCTGGGCGAACGCCACAGCGCCACCTTCGGGCTTACCCTGCGCGGGGATTTTTACGAGGAGGCGTACCGCTTTGGCCGGCGGGAGGTGGCCGGGCTAAGGTACCTGCTGCACGAAAACGAGCTGGTGGGCGGCGCATTCGGCGAATATACGTTTGCCCTTGCCAACAAGCTGACCGCGATTGGGGGGCTGCGCGTTGACCAAAACAGCCTGTACGGAACGCTGGTTACGCCGCGCGCCCACGTCAAGTACGACCTCACGGAAACGCTCGCCGCGCGCGCCTCCGCCGGGCGGGGGCGGCGGTCGCCAAACGTCATTACGGACAACATCTGGGTGATGGCAAACCGGCGCGACCTGCTGGCGTACGAAAAGCCCCGAATGGAGGATGCGTGGACGTTTGGCCTCAGCCTCGTTAAGTACGTCCGGGTCGATAACCAGGAGAAGGCGACCGTCAGCATGGATTTTTTCCACACCTCGTTTGCCAACCAGCTGATTGTTGACCAGGAGGTGAGCGGCAACCGGATTCTGGTGTACAACCTCAGCGGCGCCTCGTACGCCAGCAGCTACCAGGTGGACGTGAACGTTGAGCCGGTGGAGCGGCTGGGCATATACGCCACGTTTCGCTACAGCGACGCCAGGGTGCAGCTGCGGGAAATGGGCTTCGCGCGCAGGCCGCTCGTGGAAAACTTCAAAGGGCTGCTCAACGTTTCGTACGCCACCAAGTTCAACAAGTGGATGCTCGACGTAACGGCGCAAATCAACGGCCAGAGCCGACTCCCCGACAGCCGCTACGTAGCTTACGACTACGACGTAAAGGATGGCTATTCGCCCGTCTACCCCATGTTCTACGCGCAGGTAACCAAGCGCTACCGCACGCTGGAGGTCTACCTGGGCTGCGAAAATATAGCCGGCTACATGCAGAAAAATCCCATTATTTCGCCGGCTAACCCAAGCAGCAAGGACTTCAACGCCGGCGTGATATGGGGACCCCTCATGGGCCGAAAGCTTTACCTCGGAATGAGGTGGACGGTGTGAGGGAATTAGGAATTAAGAATTAGGAATTAGGAATTAGCCGTCCATTGAGCGGAGGTAAATCCTGCAAATCCTGCAAATCTTGCAAATCTTGCAAATCCTGCAATTTCTGTAAATTCTGCGATTTCTGCGATTTCTGTAAATTCTGCGATTTCTGCAATTCTTGAATTTTCCGAATTTCCAGAAAATTCTTAACTTTGGCTACATAGCGATTGAAACGTTTCCGATTATTAATTCAAAAAAACACTATCAACATGAGAAATCTAAAAATTGCGCTACTTGCGCTGACGGGCATGCTTGGCGCTACCACGCTGCACGCCGCGCTAAAGCCCGGCGAGGCCGAGGTAACCTTTAAAACTACCATCCACTGCAACCACTGCGTAGAGCGGCTGGAGAAAAGCATCCCCTACGAAAAAGGCGTGGTGGATATGGAGGTAAAGCTTTCCGACAAAACGGTCTGGGTAAAGTACAAAGCGGACAAAACAAGCGTTGAAAGCATCAAAAAAGCCATAGAAAAGCTGGGCTACGAGGCCGAAGTCGTTGCGAGCAAACCGTAAACGCGCTGAGGTTTTAATTTTCGAGCCACGCGCTGCATGGGGGTGAGGTGCGCCTTGCCCCCTGCGGCGTATGGCAATCCTTCGCGCGCGTGCGTGTGCACGGCGCGGCGCCGCTCGGCTTAGGCAGGCCAACGGCAGAGGAGCGCCTACACCCTACTTTCCCCTCCCCCTCCGATATTTGCCCCTAAAATCTTAAAAAATTATAAAATTTTATTGCTTGCAGCCCGTCGACTCTCGCCATGCTGCAATGCAATTCGTTGCTATAGCGCAAGTTGCGATAGATAGCCGGGAGGCCGCCGCCGCTTAAAAATTTCTTGGCATTGCAGGGCATTTTGTTTGTATGAAAACTTTTTATTTACTTTGTAATCTGATTTTTGAAAAGAAACGAAGGTAATGATTGCAAATAGCAGCGGCAATAATGTCGCACATCTCTGCATTTTCGGCGCAGAGGCATTACCGATGGTTTCCCGCGCGTAGCTGCGCATTGTGCCGCGTTAACCATCAGGGGCTTCAGGTCTCGCTAAGGTTATTCTTCTATGGCGGCCAATTGCTTGCTACGCTCGGAGTGGGGAGAGGAGGGCAAAAGCGTTTTGCTTTGTGTTTTTTAAAGTGTGTTCGTGAGCTTGCAGCGCAGGGTTTTGCTTGTGCGCGGGCAATTCAATATAGCTGTCTTGTATATTTTTTTTGGTACGGGCTTGTAAGCCGGCAGCACGGGGATTTACCTGTGCACCGTAAAATTAGCGCCATGCGCTGTTTCTGTTGTTAATGATGCGACCCGAGCTCGTTGCGCTTAGCGCTACGCCTTGTGCTTTTTAGCGCGCGCGCGTGTGCAGCACGCACCATACGCGCATACAAATTACGTACACGTACACGTACACATATACATACGCATACACGCATCCCTTCTTTTCTGCGCAACGTACGCGTACATAAGATAGCCAAGCAGGCTACGCGCGCCACACCTCCACAAAAGTTTTTCAAAAATCGCACATACACCCATAATCGCGGCATGTTTTTTTTGTCGGGATTTACTATGACCACAACATTCAAAATTATTTTAATTCGAAAAAAATGAAAACAATTAAGCTTTTTGTACTACTATTTATCTTGCTTTTTCTCGGCTTTATCATAACCGTCGAAGCGGCTGTTGTAGAGACAGCTGGCGCCGAAACATGCGGTAGCTACATGCGGACAGCCTGCAATCAGCAAGATGTGCCTACCTTGCCTGCCTGCCCTGGCGGCCTTATGGATAGCTATCTTGGGTCTACAACCTTCCGGCATTTGGATGGCCGGGAGATTTTTGCCGCATCGATAGCGCATGGGAGCAGCTCCTGTCGGCGCACATGCCTTTCGTCAACTCTCGCCGCGCTGCGGGATACAATTCATTGCCATAATACGCGCTGCGATGGCTCCGGGGAGCAGTAAAAATTAAAAAGCTTCCTTCTGCTGTAGAATATTTTGCTTGCTGAAAACGCTTCATTTATTTTGCGGCTTGATTTTTGAAAAGAAAAAGGTGATGATTGCCCCCATACCGATAGCCATCGTGGCGAGCATCGCTGCGCTTTCTGCGCAGCAACATCACCTTTAGCTTTCCGTGCGTAGCCGGCGCCGTGCAGCGTTGACCATGCCGAGGCGTCGAGCCAGGCTAAGGTTATGCTTCATGGCGGCCGATGGTTCGCTACGCGTGGAGTGGGTTACGCTTGGAGTGGGAGAGAAAGGCAAGGTGGTTTGCCTGGTGTTTTTTTGGGAAGTGTTCGTGAGCTTGCAGCGCAGGGTTTTGCCTGCGCGCAGGTCATTCAATATAGCTGTCTGGTATGTTTTTTTTAATACAGGTTTGTTAAGCTGGCAGCACGGGGCGTACCTGTGCGCCGACAAATCAACGCGATGCGCTGTTTCTTGCTTTTAAAAACGCGAGAAGAGATAGCTACGCTTAGCTCTACATCTTGTATTTTTAGCGCGTACACGTGCGCACCATGCGCACGCGCGTACATCTCCTCTTTTCTCCTCTTTTCTCCTCTTTTCTACGCAACGTACATGTACATAACATGCTACGTATAGCACACTCCATAAAATTTTTCAAAAATCGCACATATACCCATAATCGCGACATGTTTTTTGTGTCGTGATTTGCTATAATTACAGTATTTTAAATAATTTTTTAGTATAAAAAAATGAAAACAATCAAACGTCCTATATTATTTTTCATCTTAGTGTTTATCGGCATTCTTACTACCGCAGAAGAGGCTGCCGGCAAGATTCTTGGCGGTGGGGGCTACCCTAAGTACTCCTGGGAAGTCCGCGAGGAGCGAGGTGTTACCAGCCTGACTATCAGCGGTAACGGTCCTATGGATGATTACCTCATGGGTAAAACCCCTTGGGAGGCGTTTAGGATGCAGATTTCTGAGATATTCATAGAGCAAGGAGTAACCCATATCGGCGCACATGCTTTTGAATATTTTGAAAATTTGCCGGGGGACGCGGTACACATTTCGGAGTCGGTAATATCAATTGGCGATTATGCTTTTTCCAATTGCCACGTTTTGAGTGATATTACCCTTCCTCCGTCGGTGGCTTCCATTGGTAGCTATGCTTTTTCGTATATCTTAAGTATAAATGTAGTCAACTTGAGCCTAAAACCGCAAAACATCTCAAGCTCAGTTTTTTATTATACCCAAACTCCTATGCTTGTTGTTTCCTCCAGCGCGGAGAAAGCCTACGAAAAAGCTCCGGTTTGGAGCGCTTTTCAACACGTCATCGGCGGAGGAATAGTGATGAGCGTCAGAGTAAACAACCCCAGCATGGGCTGCTTGCATGTCGATAGAGAGGAGACGTATGGAGTTAGCGCCCTGTATCAGGGACCAACTACTGTGACCTGTGATGCTTTGCGCGGTACATGGAGCGAATTTCTGGGCTGGACAAGCAATGGCATCATCATTAGCAAAAAGGAGAACCTCGGAATTAAGCTTACGCAAGACACCATCATTGTCGCCAACTTTGGCATACGGGGCGAGTTCACTGTCGACAGGCCCAACGAGGTGCCAAATCTTCACGATATTAAATCCGTTACACACCTTAAGCTCATCGGCCCTATAGACGCCCGCGACGTGAAGTTCATGCGCGATAACATGCCCTACCTGATGGAGCTGGACTTGAGCAGGGCGTCTGTAGAGCCATATTTCGGTAGCGAGGGGACGCTCCCTTACCAAGCCGACTATCTTGGGGCCGAAATGCCGGATAATTCGTTTTATGATGAGCGCACAAAGACGAGTAAGGTCACTCTTACTTCGATTAAGCTGCCGAGCTTAAGAAGCATGGGCCGCTACGTCTTTGCCGGCTGCTCCGGTTTGACCTCTGTTGAGATGCAGGAAGTCTACACGATCGGGGAGCGTGCGTTTAAGGATTGTATCGCTTTGTCCTCCATCAACGTTAGAAACAATATAATTGAAATCGGTGAGGCTGCGTTTCAAAATTGTATCAGCTTGCGCTCTGTTACTATTCCGGCAGACCTGAAGGAGATCAGCGACTATATGTTTCAAAATTGTGTCAACTTAGGCTCAGCTACCATTCCGGAAAAGTTAGCGCGCATCGGCAACTATGCGTTCGACAATTGTAAAAACTTGCGCACGGTTACCGTTTCCGGTTCAAGACCAAATTTGATGGGGATTGGCGACAACGCTTTTCAAGGCTGTACCGAGCTGGCCTCCATATCGCTTCCTCAGGGGGTAGATGCTATCGGTAAGGCCGCTTTTGCCCGCTGTTACGGTTTGTCTTTCGTTGACCTTCCTCAGTCATTGTCTACGATCAGCGATTCGACATTTTACCATTGCTCGGAATTACGCTCCATAAGCATTCCCTCGTCGGTAACCTCTATTGGCCGCGATGCCTTTATTTTTTCCAGCTTGACTTCAATTCATATTCCGTCGTCGGTGACGTCGATCGGCAGCAGGGCTTTTGCTCGATGTATCGGGCTGACGTCCGTTACCATAAACTCGGGTTTGACGGATATCGGTGATGACGCTTTTAGCCATTGCGGCTTGGCATCTATTACCCTTCCCTCATCGGTGACGTCTATCGGCGATAATGCTTTTATGGGCTGTACTAGCTTGAGAAACGTTTCGCTTCCCAATTCGGTATTGTTTTTGGGCAGCAGCGTTTTTCAAAGCTGCAGCGAGTTGACCGCCATAACCATTCCCACGTCGGTGAAGGTTATTAACCCGTCGACTTTTTACGGGTGCAGTAACTTGGCATCCGTTACTCTTCCTGCATCGCTGACGGTTATCGGCAGGCAAGCTTTTGAAGGCTGCTACAAGTTGACCTCCATTACCATTCCGGCGTCGGTGTTGTCTATCGGCGCGAGGGCTTTTTACAATTGTGAAGTGAGATCCGTCGTTAACTATAGCCCGACGCCGCAAATCCTCACGACGGATGTCTTTACGGATACCCTGAACGATATTGCAAGGGCGAGCCTACTCGTTCCGACTTCTGCGGAAGGCGCCTACAAGCGCGCAAAGGTGTGGCGCAACTTTAAAACCACGACCGGCAAGGGCGTGGTGTTGAGCGTAAAGGTCAACAACGCCATGTTCGGGAGCGTGACAGGAGCGAGTTCGGGCTGGTATGCCGGCAATAATGATGTGACGCTGAAAGCCATCCCCGAGCCGGGCTACGAATTCCTTGGCTGGGCAGACGCCATGGGGAAGATGTTTAGCGCCAATGCTAACCTCAGCTTTACGCTTACCAAGGATAGCATCATCACCGCCTGCTACGGCAACCGCAAAACATGCGCAGTTAGCGCAGGCAGGTTGGAAAATATTGGCGGCATTACCAACGTCTCTCACCTTACGCTCACCGGCAGCATAGACGCCCGCGACGTGAAGTTCATGCGCGATAACATGCCCTACCTGATGGAGCTGGACTTGAGCGAGGCAAAAATAGCTGCATATTCGGGTGGTGAAGGCCCCATCACCGGCTACGCAGCCTATAGCGCCGATGCAATGCCGAAAAATTCGTTTTATAAGGAAAAAAGCAAAATACGGCTTTCTTCGGTTAAGCTGCCTCACAGCCTCACCACAATAGATGCGCTGGCTTTTTCCGGCTGCACCGAATTAAGCTACGTTACCATTCCCGCAGCGGTATCCACGATACATACCTGCGCTTTCTGCAACTGCCACAGCTTGGTCGGCGTTACTAACCTTAGCCTGACTCCGCAAAAGATAACCGGGGTTTTTCGAGGAGATTTGCCGTTGGCTGCTAAGCTTTTTGTGCTGACAAGCTCGGTCGGCTCATACAAAGCTGATGCCGAGTGGGGGAAATTTTATTCGATACACCCTACAACTACCATGCTGAGGGCAGAGTACCTGAAAACAGATTTGTCCGAAGCTACCTACAACGGTACGTCGCAGAGCGTATCGGCTACGATGAAAACCACCTACACCGGTATGGGCGCCATCACGGTAAAGTACGACAACCGGACAACGCCCCCCGTCGACGCGGGGTCGTACAAGATCACAGCAGAGATATCCTCCTCGGATGTTAACTTTTTCAATGGCCCCGAGCTGCTGCTGGGAACGTTCGCCATCAAACCGGCGACGCCTGCGGCAGCGCACTTGAGCTGCAAGCTGTCCGACACCGTCTACTGCGGCAGGCCGCGCGCCGTGCCGGTTAAGCTGAACGACGGACTTACCGGCTCCGGCGCCATCACGGTGAAGTACAACGGCAGCCTCACCGCCCCCACGGATGCTGGGACGTACACCGTTACGGCAGATGTAGCCGGAGATAAGAACTTCGCCGCCCAAGCGGGCATTTCGCTTGGCTCGTTC
>JAIROF010000086.1 GCA_031257655.1 Prevotellaceae bacterium
GAGGCGATAAACAGGTCGTTACAGAAAACCATAAATCACGAAAACAAAAAAGAGTTGGATACACTATTAGCATTGAATTTTCAACTCTACGATAGCGCAATTTATGGCCGAGCATAGTATATAATATGTCAATCGTTCTCCTTGAGAACGAGTTTTCGTGCAAATTTATTTTCGCTGCTGCTTCATGGGCAATAGAAATTTTTGAGGGTTAACGGCATGCTTAATTAGCGGCAAAGGTATAATTTTTGTAGCTACTCAGGTACCCTTTGTGACATTTCCGTTAAAAAAACAACTACAAAAACACACTTTGTGAAATCTTTGTGAACTTTGTTCCTTTGTGGTTGGAAAAATACCACGAAGACACAAAGAACACAAGGTTTTTACAAGGAGAATTTTTATTACTTTTGTGATTTGCAATGAAATATGCTACCTGAGTAGTTACGAAAAATATTTTATCTATCTTTTTACCGCCGTAATTATAAATATGGGTGATGTCCATTTTTGATTGATACAATTCGCAAACAAGTGAAAATCAGCATTGTGCACAAATTGTGTGGGGGGGGGCGAAAAACCTCATTCTCAACCTCATTTCCCTAACAAAACAACCTCAGTAGCAGCGCAAACAACAACATGTAACAACCTCATTACCTTATTATTAATGAAAATTGGAGGCGAGCAAACGGAAAATAAGGTAATGAGGCTGGATGGATGTTGGTTAGCTCATTGCTACTAAGGTTGTTGTGTTAGTAAAATTAGGTGTAACCGAGCGTAGTGCGCGCACGAACACCAAAAATAAGCACGAGTGAGTAAATAAGGTTTTTTGGGCGCAAGCAAAATCTGCGAAATTTTTGGCTAATTCTTTTTTTGGACGATGTCCTTATTTACTGATGCAAAAACGTATTTTTGTTGATTGTTAAGCATTTGTAATCTTTCGGTAAAATTGATACCTGTTTGATCATTTGCCAATTGAAGTTCATATCAATAGATCGCGGACACTACCGAAGTAATGATATATGCTGCGCTCGTCCGCAGGGCTACGACAAGCATAAAAAAAGCTAAAATGCCATATTTACGGCGTTTTTAGTTTACATTTGCACAAGTGTCATCCAAAATCAATTCACGTTTATGGGAAAAAATTACAGCTGGGGGTTACTGGGCGCAGGCCACATAGCCAACAAGTTTGCCGCCGGGCTACAGGAGCTGCCAAGCGCTAAGCGGTATGCCGTAGCGGCGCGCTCCTTAGACCGCGCCGAAGCCTTCGGGGCTGCTCATGGCTTTGAGAAGGCATACGGGTCGTACGAGGCCATGCTGGCCGATCCGCAGGTCGACATAGTGTACATTTCGACTACCAACAACCTGCACTTTGAGCACGCTATGATGTGCTTAGAGGCAGGAAAAGCCGTTTTGTGCGAAAAGCCGTTTGCTTCCGACCTGAAGCAGGTGGAGAAAATGGTGGCTAAGGCGCAGGAAAAGCAAGTTTTTCTGATGGAAGCGCTATGGAGCCGATTCCTGCCCAGCATGATCCAATTTAAAAGCCAAGCTAAGGAAAATGCCATTGGAAGGCCCCTGCTGCTACAGTGCAATTTTGGGTTCATTTCACCCTTCGACCCCCAAAAGCGGATTTACAACCCGGCACTGGGCGGCGGCTCTGTCCCCGACATCGGAATTTACCCGATTTTTACCGCCATGTACCTGTTTGGCCGCCCAACGGAGATCAGCGTAACGTCGACGCCTACCCCTACCGGCACGGATTGGACTACCGCCATACTGTTCAAGCACAAAGAAAAAGAGATCAGCATGCTGACCTCTTCTTTTGAAGCAAACTTAGACAACGAAGCCCGCCTGTACGGCGATAGGGGGTATCTAAAGCTGCATACGATGTTCCACATGCCAACAAAGCTATCCGTCAACCGGAACAACGGCTGGGAGGAGGAGATTCCCGTTTTTTCTACCGGCAACGGCTACAGCTACGAAGCAGCCGAAGTCATGGATTGCTTAGACAGCGGGCTTATAGAAAGCCCCGCCCTGCCCCACGCTTTTTCTTTGGAGCTGATGGAGGTGCTGAACGAGGTAAGCCGCAAAGCGGAGGAGAGCTATCGGTAGGCATGGCGGGCTAAGCGCACCGGCTAAATCACATTCGCCTTTACGCCTTTTGGGGCCTCGACGGTCGTCTTTACCTTCCCGTCGGGGCCTTTTTTGTGGCTGATATGCACGAGGCCCATCGGCGTTGGAAAAGTCCCCTCAACCCACTCCAAGCTTCCCAAATGCGGCTCTATGCTCAAGACTCTGCATCCCGGCTCCAGCACCTTTACGCCCAGCACATGCTCGCTAAGCCAGGCGGTAGGCCCCGAGGCCCAGCCGTGGCAAAGGCTGTGGCGCAGGTTTTTGTAGCAGTAATCGCCAAAATCGGCGTGAATATCCTTCTTCCCTTCGGGGACAAGCTCATCGATGCCCGCCGCATTTTCGAGCCAGCCGATATCGAAATCTTCCCAGAACGTGGTAGCGCCCATATCCAGCATCCCGCCCCAAAACTCGCGGATGTTGTCTATTGCGCCCTGGTAGTTTCCCGCTTTTGCCTGAGCCTGCAACATGTAATACCCGTAGAAGGTGGAAAAATTCTTTGCGCCGCCCACAGAAATCGTTGCCTGGTCTGCCGTTTTTGCCGGCATCATATCGGCTAAGGCCAGCAAGGCGGCAGCCTGCTTCAGGTGGTTATGGTCGGGGAGCTGCTTTTTCATCAAGGCGGCAGTGGCGGTACATTTTTTTGCCAGGGAGGCGTTGCCCAGCACATCGCTCATTTCTGCGCCGGCCTGCAAGGCCAGCACCATAAGCGCCTGCAAGCCTGCATCTACGCCCGCAGCATTAGGGCTTGAGGGCCAGTCGAGGAAGCGCCCGCCCTCGAGCTTTTCCTTCCCGGTGGCGTCGACCTTGGTAAGCAAGAGGTTGAGCAGGTCGGTCAGGTAGCGCTGCTGCTCCTTAAGGTAAGGCAAGCTGCCCTGGTACTTGTACCAGTCGCGATGAATAATAATCCACCACAGCGAATAGGAGCACATTCCGTTCATCCATCCCGGCAGCGGGGTAATGTCGCGCGCAAGGTCGAGGCTTTTGGGGATGACCTCGTTATATCCGAAAACGGTGCTCACCGTCATCACCTCGGGGTGGAGGTCGCCAAGCCAAACCAGCCGGTCGCGCTTAATTCCGTCCCAGATGTACTCTTGCATGTTGAGGTGCACGGTGTAGGCGCCCGTCAGCCATATCCTGTTGAGGCGCTCGTCGTTGCAGCGAAACGAGCCGAGATAGGGAATATCGCGGTAGGTGAATATGGCGTTGACCTCCTTGAGGCCGAGCGTTACGTTTGGCTCCACCAGGTCGATCCGGGCGAAGCGGAACCCGCTGTTGCCCACCTCCGCAACGCCCAGAAAGGGTAAGGTCATGGTAAAATCTCTCATGGCATGGTCGTTCGTTGCGCCTTGCGCGCCTACCGTGCTCATGGCTTCCGAAACCGATTCCCCCAGGCGCACGCGAATCTTGGCGCCGCCGCCCGTAGCGTCGGTTACGATCTGCAAGCCGCCCTGCAGCTCCTTGCCAAAATCAAGCAGGATGCCAGCATATTCGGCATCGGTGCTGCGCATCTTAGCTATTGCCCGGCCCGACAGGTCGCTTTGGCCGTTGCCTTTTTCGAGGAGCTTTTCGGCGTTTTGGATGAGCTGCCCGTTGCCGTCGTGCTGCCACACAATGCGCTGGGGCGCGAGGTAGACGCGCACCCGGCTGTCGCCAAACGATTTCCCGGCGTATTCGTCACCAAAAACCGGCGGCAGCTGCTGCGCCTGTAGCCCGAATGCAAGGCTCATGAGAGTAAGAAAAGTAATTTTTTTCATGTTGTCGGCAGTAAAATGCATGTTTTTTAGAAGCTGTTTTTGTCTGAACTCGGATTTTTGAGATTTAAATGGTTGCCATGATTGCTGACGCCGAAATTCTCATCTGTGCAATCTGTGTAATCTGTGCAATTTGTGGATTGTTAACATCACATCCAAGCCGGGCGTCCTGCTTTTTTATTCCGGCTTAACGGAGCTTAAACGCCGCAGAAGCTTAACTTAAGGAGGCACAAATATAGCAATTTTTTTGCTGTTGCCTATCCCGCTCCCATTTTTTTGCGGGGAGAAGAAAAATTTGCCGAAGAAAACCTTCAAAACCGCCTCACCATGAGCACAGTATATCATTTTGATGCGTTTTTCCCTGATTTTTCGGGCGTAATCCGCGATTTCTACAAAATATTAGCTACCTTTACGCGGCAAAATTTAATGGGCTAGCATACAAACAACATCAAATCATACAAGCATCATGTCACAAATCGTCAACATTCATGGCCGCGAAATCTTGGATTCACGCGGCAACCCCACCGTAGAGGTGGAGGTAATCACCAACGAAGGCGTCACGGGTCGTGCCGCCGTCCCCTCCGGCGCGTCAACGGGAGTTCACGAAGCCGTAGAGCTGCGCGACGGCGACGCCGACCGCTTTGGCGGGAAGGGGGTGCTCAAAGCGGTGGAGCACGTAAACGGTACGCTTTCCGAAAACCTGTGCGGCTTCTCCATTTTTGACCAGCGCGGCATAGACTACCAAATGCTGGAGCTGGACGGCACGGAAAACAAGGGCAACCTTGGCGCCAACGCCATGCTCGGGGTATCGCTGGCCGTGGCGCACGCCGCCGCACAGCTGACGGAGCAGCCGCTCTACCGCTACGTGGGCGGCGTCAACGCCCACACCCTCCCCATCCCCATGATGAACATCCTCAACGGAGGGTCGCACGCCGACAACTCTATCGACTTTCAGGAGTTCATGATCATGCCCGTAGGCGCAGATTCCTTTGCGGAGGCGCTCCGAATGGGCGCGGAGGTATTCCACTCGCTAAAGGCGGTGCTCAAAAAGCAGGGCTACTCCACCAACGTGGGCGACGAAGGCGGCTTTGCGCCAAACCTCAAAAGCAACGAAGAGGGCATAACGGTCATCCTCGAAGCCATCGAAAAGGCAGGTTACAAGCCCGGCAGCGACGTGTTCATTGCCCTCGACCCCGCATCGAGCGAATACTACCTGACGGAGGAAAAAGCTTACCACCTCAAAAAGAGCAGCGGCGACAAGCTCACCGCGCAGCAAATGGTGGACTTCTGGAAAAGCTGGACAACCAAATACCCCATCATCTCCATCGAAGACGGCATGGCGGAGGACGACTGGGACGGATGGAAGCTGCTTACCAACGCCATTGGGGAAAAGGTGCAGCTGGTGGGCGACGACCTCTTTGTTACCAACTCGGCCCGCCTCCAAATGGGCATAGATAAGCAGGTGGCCAACTCCATTCTGGTAAAGGTAAACCAAATCGGCACGCTCACCGAAACCATCGACGCCGTAACCCTGGCGTACCGCAACGGCTACACCGCCATCATGAGCCACCGAAGCGGCGAAACAGAGGATACCACCATTGCCGACCTCGCCGTGGCGCTCAACACCGGCCTCATCAAAACAGGCTCGGCCTCGCGCTCCGACAGAATTGCAAAGTACAACCAGCTGCTGCGCATCGAAGAAACGCTGGGGGGCACGGCGCACTACCTGGGAAAAAGCTTCAAGTTTGCGCGGTAACCCCGCTTCGGGGGGCGCCCTTTAGCCCGGCGCGCTTTGACCTGGCGCGCTTGCGATTTGCTTTTTTAGCGCACCAGACGGCGCGGATGTTTATGGTTTACGCAGCCGAAGAACCGTAGCGGAGCTCGGCGCAGCCAAATGGCCGAAATCTGCGTAAACCATAAACATCTGCGCCGTCTGCGCGCTATTTTCGTATTCATGGCGCGGGCGCGGTGGGGCAGCTTTAGCGCAGCATTTGCTCCAGCACAAACACGCCGCAGCCGGCAAGGTAGCCCGTTAGCGCTAAAAGGGAAATGTGCTTGAGGTACCAGATAAAGTCTATTTTTTCCATTCCCATTACGGCCACGCCTGCCGCCGACCCAATGATGAGGATGCTTCCGCCCGTACCCGCTGCGTATGCGGTGAACTCCCAGAAGTAGTGGTCTGTCGGAAATCCGTACATCCCCATAGCGCCCGCCACCAGCGGCACGTTGTCCACTATCGACGAGAGTATGCCCATGATGAGGGTAATGAGGTAGTACTTGCTTGGCTCTTGCAGGGGAATGGCCTCCAAGCTATTCGCCAGCATCATCAGCTGCCCGCAGGTTTGCATGGCCGCCACGGCGACCAGAATGCCCAGAAAGAAGAGGATGCTCGGCGCATCAATCTTTCGCAGCATAGCCGATACCGACAGCTGCCCGGATTCAAACTCCGGTCGGCGGGCGTTCATCAGCTCGGTAACAATCCACAGGATGCTCAGCCCGCCAAGCACGCCGAGGTAGGGCGGCAGGTGGGTTACGGTTTTGAACACGGGAACGAAGAGCAGAAAGCCTACGCCGAGAAAAAAGATCAGGTTGCGCTCCCATATCTTGAGCTCAATGTGCCGCTGGTTTTCGTCTTTTTCCGGGCGCCCCACCTTTCCCTTGAGCGTGAAGGAAAGGATGCCCAGCGGAACGAGGAGCGAAACGATGCTCGGCAGGAATATGGCGTGCACAATGTTCAGCGCGCTGATTTTGTTTCCAATCCAGAGCATGATGGTGGTAACGTCGCCTATGGGCGACCAGGCGCCGCCGGAGTTGGCGGCAATGATCACCATTCCGCCGAATATCCACCGGTCGCGCCGGTTGCCAATCAGCTTGCGGAGCAGGGCTACCATCACAATGGAGGTGGTGAGGTTGTCCAGCACCGCCGACATAAAAAATGAGATGATGGAGATAATCCACAGCAGCGACGCCTTTCGCGCAGTCTTGATGCGGCTCGTAATGATGCCGAATCCGCCGTGGTTGTCTATCAGCTCCACGATGGTCATGGCGCCGAGCAGGAAAAAAAGAATTTCGGCAATTTCGCCCAGGTGGTGTATCAAGGCCACGTGGGTTATCCAGCCGATGAAGGAGCTTCCCGGATTTGCCTCTAAGTAGGCGCGCACGGGGGAGTACTCCGGCAGCGCCAGCGGGTTGCACAGCGCTAAAAGCGTCCACATGATTACCCCCAGCAGCAGCGCCGAGGCTGCCTTATTCACGCGTAGCGGGTGCTCCAGGGCAATCATCAGGTAGCCCGCAGCAAACACCGCAATCATTACATAAAACATAGCATTGTCATTTTAGTTAGCTACTCTCTCCGCAAGCGCCGGCGCACGCGCTGCCGCGCCGCTCGAAGCGCACAAAGATAGCATATTTGAGCGTATTTTGGATGTGCAGGGACGAAAATTTTGGAGGTTCCCCTCACTCGTAGGCCCCCATTTTGAGAATGCTCACCTCTTTTGGGGATAGCATTCTCCACTTTCCGCGCTCCAGCGATTTTTTGGTAAGACCTGCAAAGTACACGCGGTCGAGCTTTTTGACTTCGTAGCCCAGCGCCTCAAACATTCGCCGCACCACGCGGTTGCGCCCCGAGTGAATTTCCAGGCCTACTTCGGTCTTATCCTCCATGTTGGTGTACCCCACTTCGTCGGCCACGGCAAGGCCATCTTCGAGCTCCACGCCCTCCACGAGCTGCTCCATGTCGGGCTTCTTGAGGGTTTTGTTCAGCGTCACCTGGTACACCTTGCGCTTGTTGTAGCTGGGGTGGGTAAGCGTTTTGGTCAGCTCGCCGTCGTTGGTAAAGAGGAGCACGCCGGTGGTATTTTTGTCTAAGCGCCCCACCGGGTACACGCGCTCCGAGCATGCGTCGGCAATGAGGTCCATCACCGTTTTGTCGGCGTGGGGGTCTTCTACGGTGGTGACGTAGCCCTTGGGCTTGTTGAGCACGATGTACACCTTTCTTTCGCCCGAAAGCTTATCCCCGTTCCAGCGAATATCGTCGGTTGGCAGCACCTTTGCTCCGAGCGTGGTTACCACTTCGCCGTTTACGGTAATTTCACCGTTCTGTATGTACTCGTCGGCCTCGCGGCGCGAGCAGACGCCCGAGTTGGCAATGAACTTGTTGAGGCGCACGGGCATGTTCGGCTCCTTAACCTGAATTTCCCTCACCGGTTTTCGCTCCGCGCGGGGCCTGGCGCTGCGCGATTCGTAGCTGTCGCGGTCAGCGTAAGGCTTGCGGGGGTAGGGTTTTTCGCTTCTATCGCTGCCGTAGCGTTGGCGGTCTTCAAACGGCCTTTCGCGGCGGGGTTTTTCGGCACGTTCGTCGTACAATTTTTTCGTGCGGTATCCGCGCGGCTCTTCGTCACGGTAGGGCCTTCGGTCGTAGGCGCTGCCTTCGCCCGCCCGTCCGCGCCCAAAGGGGCGGCGCTCGCTGCGCGGCTCTTCGTCCCGGTAGGGCTTCCGGTTGTACGCGCCGCCTTCGCCCGCCCGTCCGCGCCCAAAGGGGCGGCGCTCGCTGCGCGGCTCTTCGTCCCGGTAGGGCTTCCGGTCGTAGGCGCTGCCTTCGCCCGCCCGTCCGCGCCCGGAGGCGCGGCGCTCGCTGCGCGGCTTTTCCCGGTAAAATTCTTCAAACTCCGACGATTTTTTCGGCCGCTCTCCGGCGCTTTTGCCGGCGGCGCGGCGGCGCGGCTTTTCGTATTCGCCGCTCGGCGTAGCGCGGGGGGCGCGGCGCGGCTTGGGGTTGAAGCCGGCGTCGTTGGCGGCGTCGGGGTATGCTTCGCTTGGCGATGTGCGATTTTTGAAAAAGCTTTGCCGCGCCGTTGCCCGGCCAGCGGGTTGCTCTTCGTCTTCGGTATGCGCGCGCGCGCGCGGTTTCGGCTCAGCGCCGTCGGCGGGAAGTTCGGCGTCGCCGGTAGCAGCGGCAGCGGTCTTTTTGCGCTCCATGCTGCCTGTTCGCGGGCGGTAAACCTTAGGTTCTTCCTGATTATTCTCCATACAGTATTGCCTCTTTACAATTTTTTAAAATCAATTATCCGACAAAAGTAGCTTATTTTGCAATATGATTGGTATTTATTTGCACATCCCTTTTTGCAAAACAAAGTGCAGCTACTGCGATTTCTACTCAACGGCATCGCAAGCGCTTGTGCAGCCAACGGTTTTGGCGATGCAGGAGGAAATGTCGAGGCGAAAAAATTATTTTGCGCTGGCCAAAAAAGTTTCTTTTGATTGGCCAAAGTCGACCTTGTACGTTGGCGGGGGCACGCCTTCGCTGCTTCCGGCGGAGATGCTTGCGGCGCTGTCGCAAACGGCGCAGGCGGCGTTTGGCGCGGCTCCGCCCGAAGAGTTTACGGTGGAGCTCAACCCCGACGACGCTACGCCTGCGTACATGCAGCAGCTTCGCGGCATGGGCGTCAACCGCATCAGCATTGGCATACAGTCGTTTTTTGACGACGATTTGCGGCGCCTTCGCCGGCGGCACAGCGCACAGCAAGCCGTGCGCAGCGTGCAGCTGGCGCAGGAGGCAGGATTTGGGAATATCTCCGTTGACCTCATCTACGGCTTACCCCAGATGGACGCTGAGCGCTGGCGGCGCAACCTCAACGCGGCGTTTTCGCTGGGCGTGCCGCACCTTTCGGCCTACGCGCTCACCATCGAACCGCGAACGCCCTTTGGCGCGCTCCGGCGCAAAAACCGGCTGCCGACGCCGAGCGACGACGAGGTGGCCATGCAGTACGATTTGCTGTGCCTCCTGTGCGCAGAGCAGGGCCTGGAGCACTACGAAATCTCCAGCTTTGCCCGCAGCGGCTTTTTTTCTCAGCACAACGCGGCCTACTGGCAGCAGCAGCCCTACATCGGCATTGGCCCGGCGGCGCACTCGTACAGCGGGAGGCAGCGGCAATGCAACGTGGCAAGCTGCGAACTGTACATCAAAAAGGTGTCGGCGGGCGAAGATTTTTTTGAAACCGAAAACCTGAGCAGCGAATGCTGCTACAACGAATACGTTCTTACAGGGCTGCGCACCGCCTGGGGCGTAAGCAAATCCTACCTCCAAAAAACTTTTGATAAAAAGCTGACCGCCTATTTTTTTGCCGCCTTAGACAAACACATTGAAAACAAAAACATTACGGTAGACGGCGACAGGATAGCTATCCCCGAAAACCGCTGGTTTGTGGCAGATAGCATCATTGTTGATTTAATTTGGGCATAATTTTTTACCTTTGCAGGAAGATAAATGCAGAAAAGATAAACTAAAAATGTTGACCGGCTTTAATTCGGGCGCCATGCACAAGCGCCACAATCTACATACTTTTACAGCACAATTTTTGAGGGTTATTTTCGTCTCCCTTTCGCTGCCCTTCGCCGCGCCGGCGCAAACGCCGGGTTCGGGAGTTTTCGACATTCCGCAGCACATTATGAGCAGCGGCAAGCTGAGCGCCGAGCAGCTGGCCACGTTCGTCATCGTGACCGCCACCGATGGCGACGCCGTACGCGCCGCGCGGTTGGCGCCGCTCTACATTGCCGAAGCGCAGATGGAGGGCGTAAATCACGATATTGCGTTTGCGCAGATGATTTTGGAGACAGGATTTTTGCAGTTCAAAGGCCTTGTAAACCCTCAGATGAACAACTTTTGCGGGCTGGGGGCAACAAGCCCAACGCAAACGGGGCACGTTTTTCCCGATGAGCAAACCGGCATTCGGGCGCACATCCAGCACCTGAAGGCCTACGCCAGCAAGGAGCCTCTCGCGGGAAGGCTGATAGACCCCCGCTACCACTTCGTAAATCCAAAGGGGAAAGCGCCCACCATCGACGAGCTCACCGGAACGTGGGCGCAAGACCCACAGTACGCCGCCAAAATAAAATCGCTGCTAAAGCGAATGTACTACTGCGCAAGTGAGTAGTGAGTAGTTTTTAGTTTTTAGTTTTTAGTTTTTAGTTTTTAGTTTTTAGTTTTTAGTTCCCTATGTCTCTCATTCAATCCATTTCCGGCATTCGCGGCACCATTGGCGGCGCTTCTGGCGACAACCTCACGCCGATAGACATTGTAAAGTTCACCTCAGCCTACGCGGCATGGCTGCAAATGCAGCAGGGCAGCAAGGCAAAGATGAAGGTGGTGGTAGGCCGCGACGCCCGCATTTCCGGGGCAATGGTGAGCAGCTTGGCGTCGTCGACGCTACAGGCGTGCGGCGTAGACGTTGTCAACATTGGGCTGGCAACAACCCCGACGGTAGAGCTGGCCGTAACCTGCGAAAAAGCGCAGGGCGGCGTCATCATCACGGCAAGCCACAACCCCAAGCAGTGGAATGCGCTCAAGCTGCTCAACGCCGACGGCGAATTTCTGAGCGCCAAAGACGGCGAACTCCTGCTGAGCATGGCCGAAAAAGGCGGCCTCCGCTTTGCGCCGGTGGAGGAGCTGGGACGGGAAGAGCAGGCAGCCGACTTTCTGCAAAAGCACGTAGCGCTGGTGCTGGCGCTACCGCTGGTGAACGCGCAGGCCATCCGCGCCGCGCGGCTAAGGGTGGTGGTAGACGCGGTAAACTCGGTGGGCGGCATCGCCATACCGGCGCTGCTGCGGGCGCTCGGCGTAGCGCAGGTGGTGGAGCTCAACTGCAACCCCAACGGACAGTTTGCCCACAACCCCGAGCCGCTACCCGAACACCTGACGGAGCTATCGCGCGAGGTGGTGAGGCAGCAGGCGCATATAGGCATAGCGGTCGACCCGGATGTGGACAGGCTCGCGCTGGTGTGCGAAGACGGCAAAATGTTTGGCGAAGAATATACGCTGGTTGCCGTGGCAGACTACGTGCTGAGCCGCACGAAGGGGAACACGTGCTCCAACCTTTCGTCGTCGCGGGCGCTGCGCGACGTTACCGAAGCGCGCGGCGGCGCCTACGCCGCCGCCGCCGTGGGCGAGGTAAACGTGGTTGAAAAAATGCGGCAAACCGGCGCCGTTATCGGCGGCGAAGGCAACGGCGGCGTAATCTACCCCGCCCTGCACTACGGGCGCGACGCGCTGGTGGGCGTGGCGCTATTCCTGTCGCACTACGCGCAGCAGCAAAAGAGCATGAGCGCCCTGCGCGCCGGATACCCCGCCTACTTCATGTCGAAAAATAAGCTGACGCTAACGCCCGACATCAGCGTAGACGCAGTGCTGAACGCCATGAAGCGCGAGTACGCCGCCGAGCGCGTAACCGACGTAGACGGCGTGCGCGTGGACTTCGACGCAAAAAAAGAGTGGGTGCACCTGCGCAAATCAAACACCGAACCCGTCATCAGGATATACGCCGAAAGCACCTCCCCGCAAAGCGCCGAAGCGCTCGCAGCGCAGGTGATGAGCAAAATGAAGGCCGCAGCAAAAGGCGGGGAGTAGCCAGCGATAACGCCAAAACTATACGCTGCCGTCATCGAAGGGGTAAACCGCAGACTGACAGCTGATACACGCCGTAGAAAAAATAGCCGGAAAACGGTGAGCGCAAGCGCGTACTTCGCGATTTTTTTGCAAAAATAATTTTGTTTGGGGGATGATTCTACTTCATTTTTTTTACCTTTGCAGTTTAGCAATCGGGACAGCAACGTGTGATTTCTATTCTCGTTCATATACCAACGCCGTGTTTTACTGATTATCATGCATTTAAAGTTGCATGTTTCTATAAACACCTTAAATTTTTTTGGTTATGAAAACAAATCTTTTTTCAACATTATGTTTGGTTTTTGCACTTTGCGCACATGTAAATGCTCAAATCAAAGTGTTTAGCAATGGAACAATAGCAGCTTTGGGCGCTACCACCAATGGTGGATTTTCTTCCAATATTGGTGGGTGGGGGCATCAATTTGGAATGACCTACCAAGGAGAGTTCCGGTATTTGCGATTTCAGGTGACAACTTATAATCCTCGCATTTCAGGTACACACGATTGTGTTGTATTTTACTCTGCTGATAATTCAAGCTTTCAGGACATTCAGGTAAAGAATGTCTATCAGTATTCCGACAGAGGGGGTAAAACGAACATCCTTCCTTTGTTCAACTCACTGGATAAGGTAAAGAGCTTGAACCCCGTTTCGTTTAATTGGAAGAATGATACGGCATCCTTTGTAAGAACAAACTCCTCGGGTTCGCCTTTACAGGAGGTAGGATTTATAGCGCAAGACGTAGAGCAGGTTTTACCAGACCTCGTTATACTGGACGAAGAGGGGAATAAGCTGGTAAACTATGTTGCCGTTATCCCTGTTTTGGTAGATGCCGTAAAAGAGCTGAATGGGAAAGTAGAAAAACTCGAACAAGAAGTTGCTGTGCTAAAATCGAGGGACATAATCTTCAAATCCGATAATGAGGCAAGCTCCGCTGATTCTGTTGAGGCCTTAAAACCTGTTCTGTACCAGAACATACCGAATCCGTCTTCCGGAGAGACCCGCATTCAATGCAGCATTCCCGCTATGAGATCAACCTCATACATTTGCGTATTTAATTTAAGCGGCGAATTAATTCTGAAAAAAGCCATAAATAGCGCAGGTGACGGTGAAATCGTAATTAACGCGAATGCGCTGAAGCGGGGCATGTATATTTATTCGCTGCTTGTTGACGACGAATTGATTGATACGAAAAGGATGGTTTTAACGGAGTAAGGAGGCGAATGATGAAAATTTTATTTTTATGCTTTACATTCCTGCTGTTAAAAGGAATAGCACAAGTAAAAGCAGAAGAACATCCCTTTTTTCCGATGGATAATGCCCAATGGCGCGAGCTGGTCGTTTTTGATTACGAACTTCCGGACGACGCGCCACGGCCGTCTCCGGTTGAAATACTTTATACGCTTCAAGGCGACACCCTTACAGAAAATATCCGGAGAGGAAAATTGTACTTTTCTCTTCTATCGGAGCAAAATTTCAGGCTAATCGGATTTATTCATACGGATAACGGTAAGGTTTATTTCAGAGCGGCAGTAGAAGAAAGCGAGCTGGCGGATAGCTATATTTTATTGTGTGAGGAAGTACGGGATAGTAAAGATATTCTCCTGTACGATTTCACGCTTGAGGTAAACGATGTGTACCGGAGCTGTGCCAACGAATACATCCTATCGAACATCGTGAAAAACGCTGAAAGAAAACAATATCAGCTTACTTCATCGCTATATCCTTGGTATTCCAAGTTTTGGATAGAAGGAATGGGAAGCACCCGAAATTTATTTGATCCTATCACTTTGGAAATCGCAGATATGTACTATAAGCAGCTAATAAGCTTTTCTCAAGACGGTGAAGTTGTCGAGTTGGGCGACAAAGTTGAAGACAACGTGGATACAATGCAGCTGAATATAGAGCAAGCCCAAAATACATTTACCAAATTATACCCTAATCCAATGGTTGAAACCTCGTCGTACGTAAAGGCTTCCTTGCCTATGGAACAGATATATGTTTATGACCTCCAAGGTTCATTGGTTTTATCCATAAATGCACAAGGGCTTTTGCAATATCAGCTAGACGGAGCAGGATTGGCGGGTGGCGTATATTTTATAAAAATCATTTTGCAGAATAAGCTGTTTGAAATAAAAAAATTAATTATTAATTAAAAATGAAATAAAAAAGATAATAATAATTTTAATTGTTGCTAATATTTCTTCCATATATCGCAATATCAAATTCGTGTGCAACAAATGGTTCTACAGCTATCCATGAAATGGGACATTTTTTGGGGTTATTACATACACATGATACAAGATATGGAATGGAAGATCCCAATGGTTCAAATTGTGCTATAGCAGGGGATTTATGTTGTGATACTCCGGCAGGTCCGGTTTTATCAAATTCCAATGTAGATGCAAGCTGTGTATATACAGGAACAAGCACTTATGATGGAAGACCATATAATCCGGATACACATAATTACATGTCGTATTCACGTAAATATTGTCGAGACGAATTTAGTAATGAACAATTAGACGTCATTTATACTTGGTCAAGAGCAAGTGTAAGAACGGTATTTCTTGAATCGCCTGTTTTACAAAATCAAGCTGCTGCGTCAAACGAGACAGTCACCTCATGCAATGACATCAACGTCCAAAACGTTACCGTCGCCAGCGGAGCCAAGCTAACTTTGGATGCTTCCGGCGAAACGCTTATCAACGGGGAGTTTGAAGTGGTATTAGGATCGGAGCTGGAGGTGAAATAGTAAAATCATCCTTCCGAAAAAGAAAAAAGCTACAGAACAATTGAAGCTGTGGCTTTTTTTGGTGTGCCAATCACACCGGGCAAAGCGTAAATATGCTGATTTTCTGCATAAAACTAAATAACAAAACTAAAATAAATACAACAAACCGTGAGCATCATTCACTACATTATTCCAATCCAAAAGCCGGACATTGACATCTTTCTTTCTCAGGCATGCGCAGCTCCGAATGTTAGATTTGAAGACAGAGGCAAAGGAGTATACTATTTTTGGGTGGATAAGCAATCTACAAAGGGCGTTGATATTACCTTTGAACAGGAGAATATTGAGATTAGAAATACGGCTCTTTCCAACAGGGCAGACTTTCAGCTGACAAATGATTTATCGAAAATTTTGATTTCGCTCTCCGACGGATTCATTCTTGATGAGGAAGACAAGGTGAAATCATCACACGCTCCCCTGTTCTCAGCTTCAAAAATTGAGGAAGCAGAAATTGCCGGTTGTTTGTTAACGGAATCCATATTTTTTTGTTATAATAGCAACCCTGAAGTTATTTCTGTTGCCGGCCCCATAAGAGCAGTCTACTTTGGGGAAGAGTTTTTTTTAAAGCGTAAAATGCTTTCTATAGAACAGCTAAGAGACGAAATATTTGCCCTTATTCTGCGCGTCAACTATGGATTACCCGATGGCTATAAGGAGGGTAACGTGATGACCATATCGAAAAAAACAGCAGAAGAAAAGCTGATAGTGAAGCTGATAACAAACAAAATTAACTGTATCATAGGAGCATACGACTACATCCTTTTTCCTGCCGACGAAGCCGATGGATATCCAACGGTAATTACAAATAAAATATTGGCAAGTATTTTACCGGAGCAATGGGAATTAGTGGATGAAGTTACGATTGTTGCGCCAATGCTTGACGAAAAAGATTGGAACAGCCTGAAAGATAGAGCCAAACTATTCGACATAGGGCCTAAGTTTATAACCGGATAGCGACGACACGGGTGGCGATGTAAAAAACAGGCCGCAATAAAAAATTGGCCACCGAAGGAGTAAAATTAATGCTAATAAATACAACCCAAAAAACTAAATAGAAAAATGAGTGAAACGAATCAAGAAATGCTGAGTCCGCAAGTGCTGGACAACGTAAATTCGTGGCTCAACGGCAGCTACGACGAGGAGACCAAAAATCAAGTTCGCGACCTGATGCAGAGCAACCCCAAGGAGCTGGCGGAAAGCTTTTACCGCAGCTTGGAGTTCGGCACGGGCGGGCTTCGCGGCATCATGGGCGTAGGCACCAACCGCATGAACAAGTACACCGTGGGCATGGCTACGCAGGGGCTGGCAAACTACCTCAAGCAAAGCTTTGCCGACCTGCCCCAGATAAAGGTGGCCATAGCGTACGATTGCCGCAACAACAGCGAATCGTTTTCCAAAATTGTTGCCGACATTTTTGCGGCCAACGGCTTTCACGTTTACCTGTTCGACGCGCTGCGCCCCACGCCGGAGCTCAGCTTCGCCATCCGGCAGCTGGGCTGCCAGAGCGGCGTAATGGTTACCGCATCGCACAACCCCAAAGAGTACAACGGCTACAAAGCCTACTGGAGCGACGGCGCACAGGTTACCGCCCCCCACGATACGAACATTATCGCCGAGGTCAACAAAATTACCGACCCCGCGCAGGTGCAATTTTCGGGCGGAAGCGGCCGCATCGAAATCATCGGCAAAGAGGTAGACGAGGCCTACCTCAGCGGCATTGGCGGGCTGCTCCGGCTGTCGCCGGAAGCCATTGAGCGGCACAAAGACCTGAAAATCGTTTACACGCCCCTGCACGGCTGCGGCGTGCAGCTGGTGCCGGAGATGCTCGCCCGCGCGGGCTTCACCAGCGTCATCCACGTGCCCGAGCAGGACGTCAACGACGGCAACTTCCCCACCGTTCACTCGCCCAACCCCGAAGAGCCGGCTGCGCTCCAAATGGCCATCGACAAGGCCGTGGCTACCGGCGCCGAGCTCGTGCTCGCCACCGACCCCGACGCAGACCGCATCGCCATGGCCGTGCGCAACAAAAAAGGCGACTTCATTACCCTCAACGGAAACCAAACCAACTCCATCTTTATCTACTACCTGCTGCGGCGCTGGAAAGAGCAGGGCAAGCTGCAGGGCAAGGAGTACGTCATCAAAACCATTGTTACCACCAACCTCATTGCCGCCATTGCCGATGCGTTTGGCGTGGAGTGCTACGACTGCTACACAGGCTTTAAGCACATTGCCGAAGTTGTACGCCGGCACGAGGGCACGAAAACTTTCATCGGCGGCGGCGAAGAAAGCTTTGGCTTCAACGTCGGAGAGCTGGTGCGCGACAAGGATGCGGTGGTGAGCTGCGCCCTCGCCGCCGAAGTAGCCGCGTGGGCAAAGGAGCGGGGCATGACCATGTTCGACCTCCTGCTCGACGTCTACTACAAATTTCGCTACTACAGGGAGCGGCAAATTTCGATTACCAAAAAAGGAAAAGACGGGCTGGAAGCCATCCAGCAGATGATGCGCAATTTTCGCGAAAATCCCCCCAAAAAACTTGGCGGATCGGAGGTAAAACAAATATTCGACTACGATACGCTGATGTGGAAATTTACAGCGTATGCCCCCCTACACCCCATTGACCAGCCCGCTGCCTCAAACGTGCTGCAGTACGTAACCTACGACGAATCCATCGTATCGGTGCGCCCGTCGGGCACGGAGCCTAAAATTAAGTTCTACTTCGGCGTGCGGGAAAACTTTTACAACAAGGACAAGTTTGACCAGCTCACCGCCGAGCTCGACAAAAAAATAGACGACATGATAGCAGACCTCAAGCTGTGAGGCAAGCGCCTGCTGCACCCTGTTTTTATTCACCAAGCAAACACAAAATTCAAAAAAAAAAAAACCATGAAGCTATTAGAAGGTAAAGCCGCCATTGTAACGGGCGCTGCGCGCGGCATTGGCAAAGCCATAGCGCTCAAGCTGGCGTCGGAAGGCGCCGCCGTGGCGTTCACCGATTTGGCCATTGACGACAACGCAAAAAAGACCGAGGAGGAAATCGCCGCGCTCGGCGTAAAGGCTAAGGGCTACGCCTCAAACGCCGCCCTGTTTGAGGATACGCACAGCGTAGTAGCGCAAATCGCAAAGGATTTTGGCCGCATAGACATCCTTGTCAACAACGCCGGCATTACGCGCGACGGGCTTCTCATGCGCATGAGCGAGGCGCAGTGGGATTCGGTCATCAGCGTCAACCTCAAGTCGGCGTTCAACTTCACGCGCGCCGTGGCGCCCACCATGATGCGCCAAAAGGCGGGCAGCATCATCAACATGAGCTCGGTGGTGGGCGTGAGCGGGAACGCTGCGCAGGCCAACTACTCCGCCTCCAAGGCCGGCCTGATTGGCCTGGCAAAGTCGGTTGCCAAGGAGCTGGGGTCGCGCGGCATTCGCGCCAACGCCATTGCCCCGGGATTCATCATCACCGACATGACCAGCCAGCTGAGCGACGAGGTAAAAGCCAAGTGGGCGGAAACCATTCCCCTCAAGCGCGGCGGAACGCCGGAAGACGTGGCCAACGTAGCGCTCTTCCTCGCCTCCGACCTGTCGGCCTACGTCACCGGGCAAGTAATTCACGTGTGCGGCGGAATGAACACGTAGCGCATGCGGCTACGGCTGCGGCTGCGGCTGCGATTACGCGCTTGCCGCCATAAAAAAAACCTCGCGAAAAAAATTCGCGAGGTTTTTTTTTACGGCCTAACGCATCGTTTAGCAGGCTTGCTGACCTCCGTAGCGGTTGCGCCGGCTACCGGCAGGAGCAAAATTCCTAATTCCTAATTCGTAATTCCACCGAGCCCCTCATCAGATTTGAACTGACGACCTGCTGTTTACGAAACAGCTGCTCTACCACTGAGCTAAAGGGGCGTTGGGTACCTTAGCGTTCAACGCAGATGCTCCGCCAAAGGAGCACAAAGGTAAGAAATCTTTACCACTTGACCAAATTCATCTCCGGCGAACGGCTAATTCTTTTCTGGGTAAGGCCATAAAAGGAACCAAGCAAATTCAAAGGCTACGCTTACTGCCCGACGATTTTAAAAAACTTTCCTTTATCTGTTTTATACTCCTTTTCCGGGGTTTGCAGCAGGCTGACCGTATTTCCGAGGACTTCGCCTTCTACCAGGTTTCCCTTTACGGTCACATTTCGGCAGTACTCAAACGTCAAGCCGTGCTTGCGGTAGTGGAAAGGCTCGAAATCGTAGCTGCGCACGAGCCGGTTGCCCGAAAATTCGACGCCGTCTACCGACAGGGCGTAGAGAATGGGGTAGTCGTAGAGCTCAAAGCGGTTGCCGGTGATGCGGATGTTGCGGTGAAAAGGCTTTGCCGCGTCTTTCTGCGGAACGATTGGGCATACGCTGATTACCGCTTCGCAAAACTGGTACATGGAGGTCATGCAGGGGGCTTTGAAGGTGTTGCGCGTGATGGTTACGTCGCTCACCGCCCCCGATTCGAACCAGCCGTTGGCATCGCCGGCAATGAGAATGGCCGACCCGCTGGATTCGAAGATGTTGTCGGCAATCAGCACCTTTCCCGGGGTAGAAACCAGCAGCCCTCTTGCCCGGCAGCTCTTGAAGTGCGAATTGGTGACGGACAGGCTGCACGTCCATGTCAAGTTTTCCAGCGCATAGCCTGCCGCTACCTGCTGCGGGACGGGCTGCGCAAGCACGAGCTCGAAAATGTCGGTCGTTTCGCGGCGGTATGCCTCCACCGCTCCAAGGGCGATGGTCTGCATGCTTTGGTTGTCGATAAACCCGACGGATTCGCCGGAGCGCGCCCAGGTCATGCCGGTGCTCTGGCCGTGCACGAATTTACAGCGGAGCGTGCGGTCGTTTACCCGCTCCACGATGCGCACCGAGGTGCCGTGCACGTTGATGGGGTCGTCCATGAGGGCATGGAAGGTGCAGCCTTTGATGCGCACATCGCCCTTGCAGCTCGAAATCTGGAAGCCGTCGTCGTGCCCGGCAAGGATTCGCCCCTTTTTTTCGTTGGGAACGCTGTTTACGTTCGTAAAGGAGAGGTTTTCGGAGTACTGGGCAAGAATGCCCAGGCCTGCACAGTGGTAAACGTCAAGATTTTCGAGGGCAACGTTTTTGCTGTCGACGATAAATACACCGGCGTGGTCGCGCTCGCTGTGCCGCAGCACCAGCAGGTTCCCGACGGCGGGCTTACGCCGGTATTCGGCATGGATGCGCACCGTTCCTTTCGCCAGCTCTTCGGCGCGAAGCGCTCCACTGGCAGCCATGCACCCGAGGTCGCCGGTGCGGGGAACGACGATACGGCGGTCGCGGTCAAACTCCATCGTTCCGCTCCACGCGCTTTTCCACCCTTCGCCCACAAAAACCAGCTGCTCATTTTCGATGATGTACGGCGATTCGTAAGCGTTGATTTGCAAATCGACGTAGCCCTCGTCTGCTCGAAGCACGGCTGCCTGCGCCGTGAGCGGAATGTCCCAGTCGATGGTGAGGTTTTTGATGGTAACGTTGCGGCTGCTGTCGACCGTGAATGGCTGTATTCGGTCGTGAAACACGAAATCCGACCCTTCGCCGTCCACTGTCAGCCCGTCGAAGCGCTCAATCAGGATGGCAAGGCGCTTGGGGTTGTTGTCTGTAGTGTTCGACTCGAAGTAATCCCTTTCGATGCAGCGGTGCGGCCAGAAATCGTACCGCCCTTTGGGGAACGTCAGCGTCGAAACGCCGCTTGCCTTGCAGTGGTTAAGCGCCCGCCGGACGTAGGGAACAGCGTTTTCGCGGGTGCCGGGCTTTAAGCCAAAGTCGGCAATAGAAACAGCTTGCGCCTGCGCAACGGCGCCGCACAATAGCAGCGATAGTAAAAAAAATGATGTTCGGCTCATAAATCCTGATGTTAAGGGTAATACAATAAAAGAACCATTTTTGGAGCCATTTTGGCCGACATTTTGGCCGACATTTTGGCCGTATAGGCCGGCGAATAGCCGCGACAGGCTTTTGAGAATGCTGCTCAACATGGAAAAGAAGGATTCCCCGAAGCAGAAATCCGCAGCCAAAGTACAAAAAATTTCAATACCGCTGCAAAAATAGATGGCGACGAATCTAAACAGCATACCTCATAAATCTCCCTCATTAACCATTAACCATTAACCATTCTTCCCTGCCATGTATTTCGCTGCTCTAATCGCTTGTCGAGCATGGCGAGCAGCTGCTCGTTTCGGACAAGCCCCCAGCCGGAGCTGGCAAGAAATCGCGGCGGCGCTTCGCCGGCAAATCGCTCCACCACAATGTTTGGGTTAAATCGCTCCAGGAAGTCAACAAAAAAGTCTACATACTCCTCCAGGCCAAAGCGCACAAAATCGTGCGGATGCGCATCAAATTCGCGCGCCATGGCGGTATTTTTAATCAGCTGCAGCTGGTGAAACTTAACGGATGTCAGCGGCATGGCCGATAGGATTTCGGCTTCGCGCAGCATATCGCTCTTTGTTTCGCCCGGCAAGCCAAAAATAATGTGCGCCCCCACGCCGACGCCGCGCTGCGCCGTAGCCTCCACCGCGCGCCGCGCCGCCGCAAAATCGTGCCCGCGGTTGATGCGGAGCAGCGTCCGGTCGTAGCACGACTCCAGGCCGTACTCCACCGCCACGTACTTTTCCTGCGCGAGCTGCGCCAGGTAGTCCAGCTTGGCATCGTCAACGCAGTCGGGGCGCGTACCCACAACGATGCCCGCCACCTGCGGATGCCGGAGGGCTTCGCCGTACAGCTTGCGGAGCGCACCAAGCGGCGCATACGTGTTGGAGTACGCCTGAAAGTACGCCAAGTATTGCTGCGCTTTCTTGTAGCGATGCCCCGCGTGAAATTCAATTCCCTCGTCAATTTGCCGGGTAATGCTCTTCGCCGGCAGGCAGTACGACGGGCTAAAGGCGCTGTTGTCGCAGTAGGTGCAGCCGCCAAGCGCAAGCGTCCCGTCGCGGTTGGGGCAGGTAAACCCGGCGTTGATGGCTACCTTCTGCACGCGCTGCCCCCATCGCCGCCGGAAGTAGCCGGCGTAGGCGTTGAAGCGGCGACCCCCTTCCACCATCGACCATGTGTCTGCGTATGCCTGCAAGCTATTGATACCGGTTAATCGTAAAACAGCTTCCGCTGGCGTAAGCCGGCTGGGATACGCCACGCCAAACGCTGCGCTGCGGAGGCCGAAAAAAGAAGGTAAAGGTAGAAATTTTTGCGGAAAATCCGCTACGCCTGCGGTAGGGTCAACGCATTTAAGCTTTGAGGCGCTGCAGAAGAAGCTCCCTTTCGGAAGAAAGAGCGCCTCAACGACGAAAAGGCGGCAACCGGGGGGTAAAATGTCGCCGTAGAGAGGCATTGCATGCGCCCCACACCGCATCAAACATAGACACCATCCTAAAAAAGCGCCTCAAAAAAAAAGATTTAGCCGCTAAATACAAGCGTTTTTTTGCTATCTTTGCAGCCACAAAAACCCTAATTTTGCATTATTAAGGTAAATACAACAACGGATGCGAACAGAAGCAAGCAACCATGCCGCAGCTGCGATTTGTTGACCAAAATTAAATTGATGCCATGAGAAAAATTTTATGCGCCATAAGCTTAACCTCAGCAGCGTGCGCTGCTCAGGTTTACGCGCAACCCATACAGCTGCCCGATGCAGGCGGAAAAACGTTGCTGCACAGCGGGTGGTATGCCCGCCGGGCAAACGAAGCCAAAATAGATGGCAACGTACTTACCTCCACTACGTTCAGCCATGCAGGATGGATAAAAGCGCGGGTTCCGGGCACCGTATTGACCACCTTGCTCGAAAACCGCTACCTCCCAGCGCCCGAATTTAGCATGAACAACAACCTCATACCGGATATTTACGAAACAGGCAACGCGTTTTACACCTTTTGGTTTGTTCGCCCGTTTGAAGTAAAGCAGTGGCAGGAGGGGAGGCAATTTTGGCTAAATTTTCGAGGTATAAACTATAAAGCGGACATTTTCCTCAACGGCAAACGGCTGAACAACAACACCCACGAGGGGATGTTCCTGCGCAAGAGCTTCAACATTACGCCCTACCTAAAAGCTGCCGACGCCAACCTGCTCGCCGTGATTGTGTATCCGCCCGACTACCCCGGAAATGCAAATGGCGGACAGGGCGGCGACGCTCAGATTGCCCGAAACGTTACCATGCAGTTTACGCCCGGCTGGGACTGGATACAGCCTGTACGCGATAGAAACACCGGCATCTGGGACGAGGTATCCATTACAACCACCGGCAGCGTCAAAGTGCAGCACCCTTACGTAGCCACAAAAGTACCCGGTGTGCGCACGCCGGAAGGCTCCCAAAAAGACGCTTTTGTGAAAACATCGGTAGAGCTCGAAAATATTTCGCCAACCCCGCAAACCGGAGCGCTCATTTACGAAACCAACGGAGGCAAATGGAGGCAATCCATTACTTTACAGCCCCGCGAAAAAAAACAGATTGCGCTTAAGGAGTTGACAATCAAGCAGCCGCGCCTTTGGTGGCCTAACGGTATCGGCAAACCCGAGCTGTACGACATGCGCATATCCTTCGAGATCGACGGCCAGCTGAGCGACAGCCATAGCTTGCGCTACGGCATTCGCGAAATCACCTCGGATCTTTCGCCGGTTTCGGGAGGCCGAAAATTTTACGTCAACGGGCAGCCGGTCTACATGCCGGGCGGCAACTATATCGCATCGGACTGGCTGCTGCGCCTTTCGCCCGAGCGATACCGAGCCGAAGTCCGCTACCATGCGGAGATGAACCTGCGCATGATTCGTATATGGGGCGGCGCCCTGCTGGAGCGACCCGAATTTTATGACGCCTGCGACGAATATGGCATGCTGGTTTTTCAGGACTTGTGGGGAAGCGGCGACTGTAACGGGGCCTGGGAGGAGCCAACCAAGCTCGATTCCCGCGCCCGCCGCTGGGAATACCCCGACAACCACGACCTCTTCATCCAATCGGTAGAAGACCAGGTTAAAATGATTCGCAACCACCCAAGCCTTTGCCTGTGGTGCGGAGCAAACGAATGGCCCTTGGCAAAGGATATCGACGAAAGGCTAAAGAACGACGTTTTTCCTCGCCTCGACCCGGAGCGGCTCTTTGCAAGCTTCTCAACAGATTCTGCCTTTATCGGCAAAGAGGGCGATGGCCCCTACACCATCCGGGAGCCGGAGTGGTTTTTCACGCACCGATCGTTCCCCTTTAATCCCGAAATAGGATCAATAGGATCGCCCGAAGTGGAGAGCATGCGCGAAATGATGACAGAAAAGGAGCTGGCAAGGCTGCCTCACGGCAGAAACGTGGACAACGCATGGCTATACCACAGGGATTTGGGCTACGAAAATCACCTGGAGCGCTATGGCGAAGTCAAAACCATAGAGGATTACTGCAAATATGCCCAGGCTGTGAACTATGACCAGTACCGCAGCCTTATGGAAGGCTGGGCTTCGCACCTGTGGGAATGGTACACAGGCGTTTTGATCTGGAAAACACAAAATCCGTGGACATCGCTACGCGGGCAAATGTACGACTGGTTTCTGGACGTAAACGCTTCGTTCTACGGCGTGAAAAAAGGTTCCGAAGCTATTCATCCTCAATATAATATCGTAACTAAACAGCTGGAAATAGTCAACACGGCGCTAACGAACCATAGCGTAACCGTAAAAGCCCTGCTGTACAAAGCCGACGGATCGGTTGCTTTCGAAAAAGAGGAATCGACAACCATAGCGGCAAACAGCATCAAACGGCTGTTCGGCATTCCCAAACCCAACGGCGTAGATGGGGTTTATTTTCTAAAGCTCATACTGCTCGAAAACGGCAAGCCGCTGACGGATAATACCTACTGGCTCACAACCCAACCAAACAACTATACGGGGCTGACAAGCCTGCCGAAAGCAAACTCCGTAATAAAAACATCGCTAAATCAAACGGGCAGCAGCTATACGGGTACGGTCAGCATCCGGTCTGAAAAAAACATATCCTTTTTCAACCGCGTAAAAGTATTCGACAAAAATTCGGGTAAACGCATTTTGCCGGTACACTACTCCGATAACTATGTGACGCTTATGCCGGGCGATTCAAAGGAAATCAAGCTGGAGTTCGTTTCGCCCCTGCCCAAAGAGCAAATAGAAATAGCCGTTGAAAGCTGGACGGATTAATGGGCCGTGCGGAGCTTAGCATCGCTCACCATGCCATGCGCGGCGATAATCGGATTTTAAGGAAATGTTTTGCGAAAAGCTGTCGCTCCCGCAGGCGTAAGCCTTCTTGCGCACCGCGGCGGCGGCGGTAGCGCCGGCGGGTTGCCCTCTCCCCTCCCCTACTTCATCGACCCGCCGATAATATCGAGCAGCTCGCTGGTGATGGATTGCTGGCGCGACTTGTTGTAGTCAATGGTGAGGTCGTTAATCAGCTCGTCGGCGTTGTCGGTGGCCAGCTGCATGGCGATGACGCGGGCGGCGTGCTCCGAAGCGTTGGAGTCGAGCAGCATGGTGTACAGCTTTAGCTTGAGCGACTTGGGCAGCAGCGCCGCAAACACTTCGCTGCTCGACGGCTCCACAATGTAGTCCGGCAGGATTTTGCGAGCCGCAGCCTCCTCCTCCTCCTGAGCGTGCGCGGCATCGAGCGTGAGCGGCAAAAAGACGTCGCGCGTGAGCACCTGAGCGCCTGCGCTCTTAAAGTGGTGGTATATCACCTCCACGCGGTCAACCTCCGCCGCGCCAAACTGCGCTATCAGCTCTCCGGCAAACGCCGAAAGCACGTCGTAGCTGGGCCGGGCGGCCAGCCCCTCAAAGTTTCGGGCAACGGTATAGCCCAGCTTCCCCACCGCCTCAAACACCTTTTTGCCGATGGTGTAGATGCGGATGCTCTCCTTGGGCAGGTGGGCGTAGGCGCCGAGCGCTCGGCGCAGCTCCTTTACCACGTTGGAGTTGAAGGAGCCGGCCAGCGCGCTGTCCGACGAAAACGCAACAACGGCAACGCGCTCCACCGGTCGCTGCCGCGACAGCGACGTCTCAAAATCCTCGCCCGACGACAGCACGCTGCGGAGAATGTGGTGCATGGCGCTGGAGTACGGAAGCATCCCTGCAATGTTTTTCTGCGCCCGGTTGAGCTTTGCAGCAGATACCATTTTCATGGCAGACGTAATCTTCCGCGTGCTTTTCACGGAGTTGATACGTTCCTTTATTTCCTTAAGCTGTGCCACTTGTCAGAGTTTAGAAGTTTAAAATACGTAGCTCAAAATTTTTGGGCTATTTTTGTTGAGGTTTTGCGCAAAATTTGATTTGAAATACGAAGAGAACAAAAATTCTACTCCACGTTAGCTATCCAAAATGGCGTATATCTGCTCCTCTGTAAAACCGGTTATCTCGGCAATCTGTTGAAAGCTCAGATTGGCCTTGTAACTATTTTTTACAAGTCTGATTCGCTCCTCCTCTATGCCTTCCATTCGGCCTTCCATTCGGCCGCGCTTTTCGCCGCGCTTTTCGCCGCGCACTATGCCTTCCTTTATGCCTTCCTTTCGGCCGCGCTTTATGCCTTGCTCTATGCCTTTCATTCGGCCGCGTTTTTCGCCGCGTTTTTCGCCGATTTCAACGCCTTCTCGTCGCGCAAAGCTCATGGCATTCTGCATGCCTTCGTATGCCTCTATGCTACGATTGTAAGTTCTCATATCTGTTGTTGTTAATTTATTTAACTCTGCTTTTTCGTAGAACACCTGCAGGACTTCTTCGACCATCACCGCCGGACGTTCCGCGAGCTTATCCATGTGCTTCAATGAAAATAAAAACTTATCCTTCAGGGTAACCAGCTCATCCAGCGTTTTCTTGAATTTTGGCAGCTCAATAATCACAAGCTGAAACTTGTCCGTAAACTTTAGGTTCGCCGCCTGACGCATCAGATGAACCTGCTCTACCACTACATCTTTTACCTCTTTTTCTTTAAATAGCTCAAAATCCACAATGGCAATAACGTACACGCCGTCTATCGCGTAGCTGGGCTGCGCTACCTTTTTGCCCCTTGCGCCGACTTTGACCTGCTTACCTTTCTTCACCTGTTCGATGACCGAGTGGCTCGCATAGAAGAGCATCCGCTCCTCAAAGTGGTCTTGCCTGGAAACTTGCATCTCTACGATGTAGCGCTTTCCGCTCGCCGTTGTTGCGTAAATATCGTAAACCGCCTTCCGGTCTTTTTCCACAACGCCCAGCTGCTCCAACGGAAGATAGCCTATGGCCGAAATCTTTTCGGGAAAGACTTCTAACGAGTTTAAAAACTCCCGCAGCACCTGCTCAATCCCAAATAGCTTCTTGAACCCAAAATCGGTCTTGGGGTTCATAAAAACTTTTGCGCCGGCATCTTTTTTGGCTTTTTTCTCTTTCTTTTCTTTTTTCGCCATCTTAACCTAAAATTCAGGATTTGCCCACCGTTTTTGCCACCGCTGCGGCCACTTGCTCAATGGCGCTCGTCACGCTATCGTCAAGGATGCCGTTTTTTATCGGCGTCAGGATGTCGTCCCGGTGCTGCGCCTCCAGCATGTCCACAAAGAGCTTTTCAAACTCGTGCACCTGCTCCACCTTTATGCCGCGCAGCAGCCCGTGCGTTCCGCAGTAGAGCGTTGCGATTTGCTTTTCCACCGGTATGGGCTGGTACTGCGGCTGTATGAGCAGCTGGGTGTTCTTTTGCCCCTTGTCTATGGTGAAGGCCGTTACGGGGTCGATGTCGCTGCCGAATTTGGTAAACGCCTCCAGCTCGCGGTACTGCGCCTGGTCTATTTTGAGCGTTCCCGCCACCTTTTTCATTGCCTTTATCTGCGCATTTCCGCCCACGCGCGACACCGAAATGCCGACGTTGATGGCCGGGCGAACGCCCTGGTTGAACAGGTCGTTTTCGAGGAAGATTTGCCCGTCGGTGATGGAAATCACGTTGGTGGGGATGTAGGCCGACACGTCGCCGGCCTGCGTTTCGATGATGGGCAGCGCCGTGAGCGACCCGCCACCCTTTACCTTTCCCTGAAGGCTTTCGGGCAGGTCGTTCATTTTTTCGGCCACCTCCTGCTGGGTGTTTATGCGCGCGGCGCGCTCCAGCAGGCGGGAGTGCAGGTAGAAGATATCCCCCGGGTAGGCCTCCCGCCCCGACGGACGGCGCAGGATGAGCGACACCTCGCGGTAGGCCACCGCCTGCTTCGACAGGTCGTCGTAAACCACCAGCGCGTGCCGCCCCGTGTCGCGGAAGTATTCGCCGATGGCGGTCCCCGCAAAGGGCGCAAAGTACTGCATGGCGGCGGGGTCGGCGGCGGTGGCCACCACCACCACGGTGTAGTCCAGCGCTCCCTTTTCGCGCAGCGTGTTGACGATGGAGGCCACCGTGGAGCCTTTTTGCCCTATGGCAACGTAGATGCAGTAAACGGGGTCGCCGTTGTGGTAGCCTTCGCGCTGGTTGATGATGGCGTCCAGCGCAATGCTCGTTTTTCCGGTTTGGCGGTCGCCGATGATGAGCTCGCGCTGCCCGCGCCCGATGGGGATCATGGCGTCAACCGCCTTTAGGCCGGTTTGCAGGGGCTGGTTCACGGGCTGGCGGTAGATTACCCCCGGCGCCTTGCGCTCCAGCGGCAGCCGCAGGCGATCGCCCGCAATGGGACCCTTGCCGTCGAGCGGCTCGCCCAGCGGGTCGATAACGCGGCCCAGCATGCCCTCGCCAACGCTGATGGAGGCAATCTTTCCCGTGCGGCGCACCGAAAACCCCTCCTTAATGCGGTCGGTGGCGCCAAGCAGCACCGCCCCTACGTTATCCTCTTCGAGGTTCATCACCACGCCCATCATGCCATCCTGAAATTCGAGCAGCTCGTTGGCTTCGGCGTTGGCAAGCCCGTAAATACGCGCTACGCCGTCGCTCACCTGAAGCACTACCCCAACTTCGTCAAACTCCAGCTTGACGTCGATATTCTCCAGCTGACGCCGGAGAATTTCGGAAACTTCGCTTACTTTTATAGCTGACATAACCCTACTTTGAATTAGGAATTAGGAATTAAGAATTAGGAATTAAGAATATATTTGACATCATTCTACTTTGAATTAGGAATTACTCGCTCGCTCACGCTTACAGCATTATTTTCGTTTTGCAGCGGCAACGCTTCTTCCGGCTTATACCGGCAGCCATAATCAATGCTCCAATATTTTGTCAATGCTGTTTTGTAGCCTTTGAAAAGCTTCCGGATCATTGTAAAACAATTTTGCTGTATCTACCACACGTTTTAGCATCACTTTACCCGAATCGGAAATGCTTTCGGCGCGTAAATCTTTTTTTATCTTTTCTTCCGAAAAGTCGCTATAGAGCTGTCCTATGGCAGTATTCAAAAAGGCGGTGGTCAGCATTTCTATATTCAGGAATGACAGTGCAACTTGGCGATTTTCTGCAAACGCTTTTTTGATAAGCTCATACACCTTTTGCCCTTCGTCGGCTTCTACGCCATATACATCGCCTATGACATTTGCCACGCTGATTTTTGTCTGTAAACGCTCCATATTTTTAGAGTATATCTACCGCATCTAATTCGCTTTTTAGCGCACTGCTGCTGCTGCTATTGTCAGCATGAAGCAGCCACTTTACAACAGCTTCGGGAAGCTATCCGGAAAATCGTTGCGGGTTAAACGCCATACCTGCCCGTCAGGCGTCGAATTTTGGCGTCCATATTGCTACCCGTTCGCCAGCTGTCGCCGAATTTTTTCGAGCTGCCCCGCCACAGAGGCGTCAACGCGAAAATCGTCCATTTGGAAAATAAACCCGCCCCCCAAGCTGGGGTCAACGCGAAGGTCGAGCTCCAGCGTGCCGCGCGTGCGCCGCTCTACGTCGCACCTTATCCTGCCGACGAAGTCGCCGGACAGGGGCGCCGCCGAAACGACGGAAACGCGCCCAATCCGGTGCACGCGCCGGTAGAGGTCGAGGTAGCTGAGGGCGATGCTTTGCAGCGACCCTTCGCGGCGGTTTTCGAGCGCCAGCTTCACAAAGCGCCGGTAGCTTTCGCCCGCAGCTTCGCCTGCGGCGCCGCATAGCAGCTCCTCCTTGTCGCCGGCAGCCACCGCAGGGCTTTGCAGCACGTCGCGGAGGCGCGGCGTAGCCGCTATGCTCGCAGACAGCTGCTTCATGCTTTCGTACATGAGCTTGTCCTCGCCCCGCGCCGCCGCAAACGCCAGCAGCGCCTTGGCGTAGCGCTTCGATATAAGTCCGTCATTCATAGTAGTAGTTCACATCTTTTTGGGGTGGCAAACAGCCTCCGGCTGCAAATATACACAAAATTGTTGCCGGCAGGGGCGCCATCGCAGGGGCAACTCTTTTTGCCGCTACGGACAGGCCCCCGCGTTGCCCGCATCGGCGGGTTTTATTTTGCTGATGATTTCGTAGGCGTTGGCAAAGCCGGCATGGATTACGCGGATGTCCAAATTGCCATCGTAGTAGCCGTCTAAATGCAGGACATCGTACACAACGTCCAGATACTTCAGCATTTTGCCGTCTATTTTGCTTACGTTTCGCGTGTAAAAATCAATCGACCGACGCTTTTTCTTGGGCAGCTCCACGTCTTTCAGCATAAAATACGTGTCGAGCGCAAGGAGCACGCCGTTGTAAGCTACTCCGCAGGCGGTGCGCACATACTTCCGGTCGTGATAATAATTGCCTTCCTTCTTCGCTTTTTGGAGCGCTTCTCTGGCGTTCTCCATATAGCGCATCGCCGCCGCATAGTTTTTTTGTTTTAGCTCCTGTTGTTCTTCTATCGACATAATTAAGTAGTTTAAAAATGTAAAACAAACATAACGCTATGCCGCCGCGCCGCCTTCGGAGCGCCGCCTCGCGCCCCGCGCCGCCGCAAACGCCAGCAGCGCCTTGGCGTAGCGCTTCGATATAAGTCCGTCATTCATAGCAGTGCAGCTTTTTTTTCGTTTTGCTACCTTGTTAGCGCTTGTGGCTTCGCTTTCTGCGCATATTTTCTGCTTCCTCTGCCATTTGCAGCGCAAACGATTCCTGCCGCTCTCGGTCGTCGAGGCGGTGGCGCAGAATTTTCTCCGCAATATCTACGGAAAGCAAGGCTACCTGAGCGTTGATTTCGCTCAGCGCTTTTTCCTTTTGCAGGTCAATGCTGCGGCGGGCGGCCTCGATCTGCTTTTCCGCCTCCTCCGCAGCCCTTTGCTGGGCGCTTCGCACAATTTGCTCGCCGTCGGCGACGGCCTTTTTGATGATTTCGTTTTGCCGTGCGCGCGCCTCGTCGAGGATGGCCAGCGATTCTTGCTTTACGTTCTCCAGCTTTTTCGTGGCCTCCTCCGCCGCCCGAAGCGACCGGCTGATGTGGTCGCGCCGCTCGCTCACCATGCGCGTGATAACGGGAAAGCCAAACTTTGCCAACACCCCGAAAACGATCAGGAAGTTGACCAGCATCCAAAACAAAAGGCCGAAATCAGGTGTAAGCAGTGCCATAGCAGCGGTCGATTATGAGTACAATACCAGGAAGCAGAGCACAATGGCAAACAGCGCAACGCCCTCAACAAAGGCCGCCATGATAATCATGGACATGCGGATGGTGCCCGATGCCTCCGGCTGGCGAGCCATCGCCTCCATGGCCGATGCGCCGATTTTTCCAATTCCAATGCCGGCGCCAATTACGGCAATGCTGGCGCCAATTGCCGCAAATGCCTGCGGAAGATTTGTTATTTGCAGCAGCGTAGTGAGTAGTGGTGACATAATGTTTTTGTTTTTAGTGGTTTATAAAATGTTTTTCTTGCTAATATACTAATTTTTCTCCAA
>JAIROF010000158.1 GCA_031257655.1 Prevotellaceae bacterium
GTGATCCTCGCCTGTAGCCGGCTGGCAGAGTTTAGCTATTAGTTAGTAGAGTTTAGAGTTTAGAGTTTAGAGTTTAGAGTTTAGAGTTTAGAGTTTAGAGTTTAGAGTTTAGAGTTTACTTTCTACTTTTTAGTTTTTAGTTTTTAGTTTTTAGTTTTTAGTTTTTAGTTTTTAGTTTTTAGTTTTTAGTTTTTATGAGGTTTACAAAAATGCACGGCGCCGGCAACGACTATGTTTACGTTGACTGCACCAAAGAAGAGGTGGCCAACCCAGGCGGGCTGTCGAAAAAAATCAGCGACCGGCACTTCGGAGTAGGCTCCGACGGGCTGGTGCTCATCTGCAAGTCGTCCGTTGCCGATTTCCGGATGAGAATGTTCAACGCCGACGGCTCGGAGGCGCAAATGTGCGGCAACGCCGTGCGCTGCATCGGAAAATACGTTTTCGACAAGGGTCTTACGGCCAAAACCGAGCTGAGGCTCGAAACCCTTGCCGGCGTGAAGCAGCTGACGCTCTTTGCCGAAGGCGGAGAGGTGCGCAAGGTGCGGGTGGACATGGGTGCGCCCGAGCTGCACCCCGCAAAAATACCGGTGCTGATGGCCGGAGAACGCGCCGTTGCAGCGCCCCTCGAAGTCGATGGGAGAGCATTCGCCATCACCTGCGTTTCGATGGGAAACCCGCACGCCGTAATCTTTGTGGAGGAGGTGGAGCGCTTCGACGTTCGCCGCTTTGGGGCGCTGATAGAAAACCACGCGCTCTTCCCCGAAAAGGTGAACGTAGAGTTCGTAGAGCGGCTGTCGGCAGCCGAGCTGCGCATGAGGGTGTGGGAGCGCGGGTCGGGCGAAACGTGGGCCTGCGGCACAGGGGCCTGCGCCGCGCTCGTTGCCGCAAGGCTCAACAACCTCTCCTCCGAAACGGCGACCGTACACCTGCTTGGCGGCGACTTAGCCGTGGAATGGCGCAAAGCAACCAACCACGTCTACATGACGGGGGAGGCCGAAACCGTATTTGAGGGGGAATACTTAGGGAATGCTTAGGAGGTGTCAATAAATAAATATTGCATTTCCGGATTACCTTGCATGGCCGCCGTAAATGGTCGCCGCACGCGACGACCATTTGTAGGGTCGGCGCGTGCGGCGACCATCTACCAATGACGAAATTCTCTACGCGCCTAATTTTCAGCAAAATTGCAAATTGTGTTTTGACGCTATTTTGTAGAAAAGCGGTGTTCGGCGTATGGGAGAAGTGGTGGGCGATTGGCTGCGCCGAGCGGGGTAACCTCATTCACCCCTAATTTTTCTTACAAAACAACCTCAGTAGCCAAGCGAACAACAACACGTAACAACCTCATTACCTAATCATTAACGAAGATTTTCGGGCGGATGTCGAAAATTGGGAGACGAGTAAACAGAAAATAAGGTAATGAGGTTGGGTGGTGGTTTGCCAACTCATTGCTACTAAGGTTGTTTTGTTGGTGAAATTAGGTGTAAATGAGGTTCTTTGTGGGCTGCCGAATTTCAAATTCGGCAGGAGGGCGTAAATCTGCGTCAGCAGCGCGCTAAAAAAACAAGCGGCTACTTTTCTGCGGCTTCCAGCGCTGCTTGCAGCACATCCCGAATGGCGTCTACGTACGAAAAGGTAAGGCCGCAGAGGTACTCCGGCTTTATTTCGTCAATATCCTTTTTATTTTCGGCGGGCAGGAGAATGCGGCTGATGCCGGCACGCTTTGCGGCGAGTATTTTCTCCTTAATTCCGCCTACGGGGAGCACCTTTCCGCGCAGGGTAGCCTCTCCCGTCATGGCCAAACCGCATCGCACCTTCCGCCCCGTAAAGACCGAGGCGATGGCCGTTACCATCGTTACCCCCGCCGAGGGGCCATCCTTTGGAATAGCGCCTTCGGGGACGTGAATGTGGAGGTTGTTTTCCACAAACATTTTCGGGTTAATTTTCAGAAATTCGGCCTGCGCCCGCACGTACTCCAGCGCAATGACGGCGCTCTCTTTCATCACGTCGCCCAGGCAGCCGGTGGTGGTAATAAGCCCCTTTCCCTTGCTGATGCTAGCCTCAATAAAAAGGATTTCGCCGCCATTTGGCGTCCAGGCCAGGCCAGTAGCCACGCCCGTAAAGGAGTTTTCCAGGGCTTTGTCCTTCAAAAATTTCGGCATTTTGAGCGCCTCCAGCAGCGCCTCCGGCGTAAGCAGCGGCGCATAGTCCCGGTTGGAGGCAATGAGCTTTGCCGTATGTCGAATGATTTTTGCCAGCTGCTTTTCTACCCCTCGCACCCCCGATTCGCGGGTGTAGTTCTCAATGATATGCGCCACCAGGTCGTCGGATATTTGCAGCTGCTCGGGCTTTACGCCGTGGTCTTTCAGGAGGCGGGGCAGCAGGTGTCGCTTCACTATTTCCACCTTTTCCTCCTGGGTGTAGCCGCTCACCTCAATCATCTCCATGCGGTCGCACAGGGCGGGGTGGATGGTGGAGACGTTGTTTGCGGTGGTGATGAAGAGCACATGCGAGAGGTCGTAGTCCAGCTCCAGGAAGTTGTCGTAGAAGGTAGCGTTTTGCTCCGGGTCGAGGACTTCGAGCAGGGCGCTCGAGGGGTCGCCGCGAAAATCGTTTCCCACCTTGTCCACCTCGTCGAGGATGATGACGGGGTTTCCGGTTTTGCATTTTTTAATAGTTTGAATAAGTCGTCCCGGCATGGCGCCCACGTATGTTTTGCGGTGGCCTCGTATTTCGGCTTCGTCGTGCAGGCCGCCGAGGGAGATTCGTCCAAACTCCCGCCCCATGGCGCGGGCAACGGATTTTCCGAGCGATGTTTTGCCCACACCAGGGGGGCCATGCAGGCATAGGATAGGCGATTTAAGGTCGCCCTTCAGCTTAATTACGGCAAGGTGCTCCAGGATTCGCTCTTTTACCTCCTCCAGGCCGTAGTGGTCGTCGTTGAGGGTTTTTTGCGCTTCGTCCATGTCCAGCTTATCCTCGCTGTATTCGCCCCAGGGCAAGTCCACCAGGGTTTGCAGGTAGTTGAGCTGCACGGGGTATTCCCCGCTGTGGGTCATCATTTTTTCGGTTTTGATGGCTTCGCGCTCAAAGACGGCGGCCACGTCGTCGCTCCACTTTTTTGTTTTTGCCTTTTCGCGGAGCTGCTTCACCTCCTGCTCTACAGGGTTTCCGCCCAGCTCTGCTTGAATGGCCTTCATCTGCTCGTTCAAAAAGAATTCGCGGTTGTGCTGGTCGATGCCCTTGTGGACTTTTTGCTGAATTTCGGACTTGAGCTCCAGCGCCTGGCGCTCGCGCAGCAGGATTTCCAGGAGAGCCGACGCCCGCTGGTCAACGGGGTCAATTTCTATGAGCTTTTGCTTTTCGTCGCCGCTCACCTCTGTATTCACGGCCAAGTAGTTGACGAGGAATTGCTTGTTTTCTATGTTTCTTACGGTAAACCCGGCCTCCGGCGCCAGGTGTGGCGAAAGCTTGATGATGGTCATCGACACATCGCGGATGGAGCCAATAATCAGGTCGTAGTTTTCGCTGGGCGTTGGCGGCAGCAGGTCTTCGCGCGCCTTTACGGTGGCGATAAAGAAGGGGTCGTCCGCGACCATGCTTTCCAGCTCAATACGCCGCGTACCCTGTAGTATGATGGTGGTGGAGCCGTCGGGCATTTCGAGGAGGCGGAGGATGTTTGCAGCGGAGCCCACCTTATGCAAATCGTCGAAGGCGGGGTCGTCGGTTTTGGCGTCGCGCTGCATCACGGCGGCGACCTTTTTGTCGGAGCCGTAGGCAGCGCGCGCCAGCCGCACCGATTTGTCGCGGCTAACGTTGATGGGCATTACCACGCCGGGAAAGAGCACCGAGTTGCGCAGGGCAAGCACCGGCAGCTGCTCCGGCAGCCCTACCCGGTGCAAATTTTGCTCATCGCCTTCGGCAAAAACGGGGATGAATTCTTCGTTATCGCCGGAGGAGGGGAGTACGTATGAAGGTTTCATTACGGCTGATTTTTTTTTTTTATATTTCACGATTAGGAAAGGCGGAACGCTTGCCGGGTGAGCCTCCGTAAGCTCGCCGGCGCGTAGAAGGCGCAGGGGCGCGGTTGGCAGGGGCGGGTATCCCCCCCCTTTCCGTCCGCAAGGCTCAGCTTTCAACGCTCAACGAAAAAGAGCTTCCGAAAAGCTCGAAAACTCTTTTTGCGCCAATAGAACTGCCAAAAACAGGCGCTATACCTGCGCAGCGGCAGGCCGGTGGTTTTTGTAGCGGCTCATAAACTTATCTACCCGTCCGGCGGTATCGACCAGCTTCATTTTTCCGGTGTAGAAGGGGTGCGAAGAGCTGGAGATTTCGACCTTGTACAGGGGGTACTCAACGCCGTCGACGGTGATGGTCTCCTTTGTGTGTACCGTCGATTTGGTAATAACAATGCTTTCGTCCGAGAGGTCTTTAAATACAACCGGACGGTAGTTTTCGGGGTGAATTCCTTTTTTCATTTTTTATGCGTAAAAACAGTTTGTATTCTTCTTAAGGGATGCAAAGGTAGCACTTTTCTCATTCAAAACAAAAAAAGGGCTAATTCTTTTTTTGAGGTGCTATGAAAAGATTTCTCCTGCGTTATCAATGACGGCTAATTCTTTTTTTGAGGTGCTATGAAAATTAAGTTCTCATTATTATTACGCAGCAAAAGCGCCTCAGCGACGAAATAGCGGCGAAATGGCGCTGTAGAGACGCACGGCGTGCGTCTCTACAGCGCTATGCGTCGCACCCATGCGCCATCAATCATGGCAATCCTTCAAATCAAAAAAAAAATCAGCGTTCAGACAGCTATATGCGTAGCATGAGCCGTCCCGCAGGGACGGCACTTGCTTAACCGTATGCTTTAGCATACGGATACGGATACGGCGTACGGATACGGCGTACTCGCGTCCCTCTTCCTCAGAAAACGCCTGTGATTGTGCCATTTGACAAATTTACAAAATTTTGCCCTTGCAAAATTTTGTAAATGTCTGGAACAGTGTCAAATGGCACAAACGAGATATGGTCATTTTGACGCTC
>JAIROF010000237.1 GCA_031257655.1 Prevotellaceae bacterium
TTGTGTGTGTGTGTGTGTGTGTGTGTGTGTGTGTGTGTGTGTGTGTGTGTGTGTGTGTGTGTGTGTGTGTGTGTGTGTGTGTGTGTGTGTGTGTGTGTGTGTGTGTGTGTGTGTGTGTGAAGAAACTAAAAACTTAAAACTAAAAACTAAAAACTTCGCATGCGCCGACAAATTACGCTGCGAAAACTCCTGCGCCGAAAACTCCTGCGCCGAAAAATTACGCGAGGAAAATTCATGCGCCGAAAAACCCTGCGCGTAGCGCAAGCAGCCCGGCAGCTGCAAGCTATTTGCAGCGGCCAAAGAGGTAAGCGTATGTTGGCGTAAGGTATGCATAAAATAATCAATCAATAAGTCAACTTCAAATTTTGCAGCCGCTGCTCTGCGGCAGCGCTAACGGTACGGGTGCAAAGGTACAGGGTTGTTCCCAAAAAAGAAATACCATCTTTATGGCATTTTTTGGTGGCTGATGGCATTTTTTTTTGATGGCGTCAATTGGATGGCGCATCGCTTGATGCGCTCATTTGCTCTGCCGCCAAATGCTCACCCTCGGCAGCTGCGGTTGCCGAGGGATGCCTTCAGTAACTATTTGAACAATTATTTTGCAAATATAGATACATTTTTCTTTTTTTGCTCATTTCTCCAATAATTTCACTGTTAAAACTATTCCTTTTGATGGAAAAATGTTACAACCTACCTTAAAATCAAATTTTTAATTGATTGTTATTTTTTATTGTGAATTGTCCGCAACTTGCACAGATAAGAACTTCGACGAAAGCGTAATGCGTAATGCGTAAAATGAATTGCTGATTTTTTTCGCTAATTTTGTGCCGGCGAAAATCGCCGCCGTTGTCTGAACTCGGATTCGTGGGATTAAGATGATTAAGATGATTAAGAAGCATTCAAAATCACAAAAATCACAGCGCAGGCAATCGCAGCTATTGTCTGAACTCGGATTCGTGGGATTAAGATGATTTTTATTACTTTTGATTTTTATTATTTTTGATTTTATGAGTTATGATTGAAGAACAATACAAATATTCGGAGCTGACATCTAAAATAATCGGATGCGCAATGGCTGTCCACAGAACGCTGGGAAACGGATTTCAGGAGGTTATTTATCAGCGGGCGCTGGCAATAGAAATGTATGCGTCAGATATTCACTTTCGCAGGGAATTTGAAATGCCTGTTTACTACAAGGGAGAACAAATTGGTACGCGAAGAGTCGATTTTATTGTGGATGGCGTGATATCGGTGGAGCTGAAAGCTATTACAAAATTGGAAAATATACACTTTGCACAGGCAATTAACTATCTGGAAGCGTACAATTTGGAAGTCGGATTATTAATCAACTTTGGAGAAACAAGCTGGAATTTTAAAAGGCTGACAAACCGAAAATATAAAATCAATGAAATCAATGAAACCAAATAAATCTCAGCTCAGACAAAATCGCTGTTATTGTCTGAACTCGGATTCGTGGGATTAAGATGATTAAGATGATTAAGAAGCATTCAAAATCACAAAAATCACAGCGCAGGCAATCGCCGCTATTGTCTGAACTCGGATTCGTGGGATTAAGATGATTAAGAAGCATTCAAAATCACAAAAATCACAGCGCAGACAATCACAGCTCAAACCATGACGGAAAAGACAGGAAATAGCAGCGCAAAAGCGATGCGCGTAGAGGTGGACGAAAAGTCAGGATGCTGCTTTGGCGTAATCCGGGCTATCGAAAAGGCCGAGCAGCTGCTCGACAGCGGCGTGGCGCTGTACTCGCTGGGCGAAATAGTGCACAACAGCGTTGAGGTGCAGCGGCTCACCTCGAAGGGGCTAAGGGTCATCAACCGGGAGGAGTTTGCGCAGCTTCGCCGGGCAACGGTGCTCATCCGCGCGCACGGCGAGCCGCCGCAAACCTACGAAACGGCCGCCGCAAACGACGTTACGCTCATAGACGCTACCTGCCCCGTGGTGCTCCACCTGCAAAGCAACATCAGCCAAAGCCACAAAAAGGCGAAGGAAACGGGCGCGCAGCTGGTGATATTCGGGCAGCGCGGGCACGCCGAAGTCAACGGGCTGGTGGGGCAGGCTAAGGGCGAAGCTGCGGTGCTGGAAAGCGTAGACGAGCTGCACCTGCTCGACTTTTCGCGCCCCATTATCCTCTACTCCCAAACAACAAAAAGCTTGGAGCAGTTTGCCCTGCTCTGCAGCGAAGTGCGACGGCACTTGCAGCCCGGGCTGCTGTTTGAGGCGCACGATACCGTTTGCCGGCAGGTGTCGCACCGCAAGCCCCACCTGCACAGCTTCGCAAAAGAGCACGACGTGATAGTGTTTGTGAGCGGCTACAACAGCTCCAACGGCAAGGAGCTCTACCAGGCGTGCCGCGAGGTAAACGAGCGCAGCTACATGGTGCAGGATAGGGAAGACCTGCGGGCGGCGTGGTTCGAGGGCTGCCGCTCGGCGGGCGTATGCGGCGCCACCTCCACGCCGCGCTGGCTAATGGAGCGGGTGGCAAAGGCTATAAAAACCGGCGCGCTTGCCTGACGCGGCGCTACGGCCTGCAAGGGGTGCGCCCTACCCTACCCCCAGCGCGTAGTGCTCAAAAAACCGCAGCAACTCTATCAGCAGCGCAATGCCCATGTGAATGATAACGCCGCCCCAGATGTGCCGGGTCTGAAACGCCAGCGCCCCCAGAAAATACCCGCCAAACAGCGCCGCAATGGCCTCCAGCGCAGGCTTCCCGAAGTGCAGCGCAACGTACGCTGCGGCCATAGGCAGCACGGCGCTGCGGCCAAGCGCTGCCGCCATGCCGATGACCAGCGCACCCCGAAAAAACAGCTCCACCATCACAAAGTCGGACATGTAAACAGCCTCAAACAAAAGCGCGTTGAGCCACGCCGGACGGCCAAAAACATCGCCAAAAAACCACGGCTTGTAGCTGGGGTAGTACGACAGGAAATCGTCGGTGAGCGAAGCAAAAATCAGCAGCGGAACAACCCCCACGTACAGCCAGAGGTAGGCCTTCACGTGGTGCCGGCCGCGGCAAAGCCCGTACAGGCCTTTTACCTTTTTGTCGAAAAAAAGGCGCAGCGCCACCAGCAGCGGAAGCATAAAGGTGAGGTTGCGCATGCGCCACATCACCTTAAACAGGTACGATCGCTCAAGGGAGGAGTAGTCCGAAAAGTCGAGCGCCGCGCGCCACGAAAAGGCGTCGGCGAAGCTGAGCATCAGCAACAGCAAAAGCGCCTTGCCGTAAAACGCCGCGCTGCGCAGCGCGGCGTGGCGGCGCCTGAGCAGCAGCGAGGGAACGGCAACCAAAAAGTAAATCCCCGCGTAGCGCAGCGCATGGTTGGCGTAAACGCTGCCCAGCGGCCTTAGCCCGAGCTCAAACTCGCGCCCCCACGCGGTGCCGTACATCAGCGCAACGCTGCACGCCACCACCAAAACCGTCCAGGCGTACGCCCACAGGTTGAAATCCTGACAAAAAAAAGCGGAAAAATCGCGGAAAAGAAGCTTGAGGCTATGTTTCATACTACGCTATACTACGCTAAAGTAACCGTAACACCTGTTGTGGGTTGGCTACGAATTGTTTCCAACAAAAAAAAGCAACACGCTACCGTAACCACAGCGCATTGCCTTTTCTCTACGTGCCCAGAACAAGACTTTCCTTTTAACATTTTTTTCATACGCAACAAATTGATTACCAACACCGACCACATTTTTTTTCATGGCAACTATGGCAGCTACCTACCATTCAGCAAGTTAACAGCCGTATTGCCCGCACCGGAGCCGCCTGCTGGCGCCCGTACCGTCCGAGGGCGTTCAGCATACGCGCCATGCACCGCCGGGCACAGCGCGCAGCCCCGCGCTGGCTACTGCCCGCGCATGCTCTCATACAGCGCTATTAGCTTATCCTTGAGCGCCACCTCGCGCTCAAGCGCCGCCACCCGCTCGCGCAGCACCGCCACCTCAACGCGCTGGCCATCGCCGCCCCCATCAGCCGTAGCCGTCCCCCTATCGCCCGCAATCGCCACCGCGCGGTTGCCGGCGAAAAAACAGGCAGCAGGCACGCCCAGCACCTCAGCGGCCTTACCTATCTGCGCTGTATTCATCGTATTGTGTCTAATGTGGTGATACAGCGTAGCCCGCTTAATGCCCATCTTGGACGCGAACTCCACCTTAGACATCCCGCGCTCCTTCAGCATCCCATCCAGCACCTCACCCACCGTCGCACCCTTTTTTTGCCCCATATTACGACATGTTCAATATTATTATACTTAGATAACACAATGGCGTATGATATTATCATACATTTGCGGCGTGCCAACCTGACACACCGTTAAGCCAGCCCGCTAAGGTAGCGAGTATACTTAACGGGAATAGCTAAACCACATTAAACATTCATAACGATGAGCAACAACAACATCCCTTACAAGTACGCGATACGCGACATCCTGGACGCCATGCCCACCTCGCAAGCCCTGCGCGTTAAGGCAGACCTACCCTACTACTGCGGCGTCACGCGGCAGACATTCGCAACCTGGCTGAACGCCCGCGTCGGCGATAAGCTCGACATCTCTGCCGATAAGCTGCAGATCATCGCCATCATCCTTAACACCAGCGTCAGCGCGCTGTTCAACTACGTCGTCAAGCCCCACCCGCTGCCCGCCACCCGGCGCAAGTACACGTTCAGCAACACCGCCAGCACCCACCTTGTAATGTAGCCGCCATGAACGCACAGCCCACCACCCCCGCCGCCGCCGCGCCAGCGCTCACGCCCTTAGACACCCCCAAGGACACCCTCAAGCGCATCATCGACCACCTCACCGCCGCGCTGGCCGACTACACCCGCGCCCACGGCCACAACAGCCCGGGCGCACAAGGCAAGGCCCGCATCATCACCGCCCTCACCCAGGCGCACGACGCCCTCGACTGGGCAGCCGGAGAGCCCGTATGGACGATAGCCCAAGACGAGGTGCTCCGCATCGCCAAGGTATTCGGAGAGCTCAGCGAGGTCACGCTCACCATACGCCCCCACAGCCCGCGCCGCATCGTCACCGTCGACCGCTTCACCCGGCTCAACCCCACCCGCACCGTGCGCGTAAGCCACCTGCTCTAAGGCAGCCGAGCCCGCGCCGCCCCCGGCAGCGCCCCAGCAGCGCCCCCCCACAGGGGCACTCCTATTGGTTTATCTTAAGTCCCATAATTCAAATTCATGCCATGCCCTTTAACAATACGTACATACCATACTACTCATTGTCGCCCAACACGCTAACCCTATTCCAACAGCCCGAAGGGATAGGCTACGCAGGCCGCACCTCAGCGGGTTTTAAGAATCTTTCACAAACCGGCGACAACGCCGGCGAGCTCTCACCGCACGCCCGGATACGCCTCAAGCGAGCCATCCGGTACATGCTCTACATCACCCGCAGCAAGACCATCCAGGGCCGGGACATCCTCGCCAAGACAAGCGCCGACACCATCGAATACGAGCGCGGAGACCTCAAGCGCACCCCCGTAGCCTACAAGCTAACATTCGTCACCCTCACGCTACCAAGCCCACAGCAGCACAGCGACTTAACAATAAAATCGCTGGCGCTAAACCAATTCCTCACAGAAGCCAAAACGCTGTGGCACATGGACTTATACGTCTGGAAGGCAGAGAAACAGCGCAACGGCAACATCCACTTCCACATACTATCAAACCGCTACATCCCTCACCTACAGCTCCGTAGCACGTGGAATCGCATCATCAACAAGCCACCCCTACAGTACGTCGACACCTACAGCCGCCGCATGCAAGCCCACTTCAGCAGCGGATTCAAGCCATTCGACGGCGACCACCGCAGCCTCAGCGCCCAGCGCAAGGCCTACGAGGTCAACAAGGCCAACGGGTGGACGCAACCCAACAGCACCGACGTACACGCCCTATACAAGGTAGCCAACGTCGAAGCCTACATCAGCAAGTACATCGCCAAGGACGTCACCAAGACCAGCCGCACCCAGCGCATCCAGCGCCTCAAGAGCGCCATAGCCAAGCTCCAGGAGCGCATAGACGCCATCCGGCAGCAGCCCCGCACGTGGGAGGACGTCAACACCTACTACGACCGCATCAAGGCCATTACAGCCCCTTTAGCAGCCGAACTCAAAGCCGCTGAAGAGGAGCTAAAGCGAATAGCCGACATGGGCGTTAAAGGGCGAATATGGGGCTGCTCGGCCACGCTATCCAAGTGCCGCAACCTCACAAACGCAGGCTCGTTCACCTCAATACCCGACTTCAACACCGTCCAGGACACCGCCACCTACCGCATCAGCAAGCCGCGAGGCTACAGCACCGTAGACACCTACGTATTCGACATTGAGCGCACCCCCACGCTCAAGTCCATGCTCAACGAGCACATCGCCAAGTGCGCGTACGAGTACCAATGGTAGGCGTGCGCGGCTGCGCGCGCGCCAAAGCGGTAGGCGTGCGCGGCTGCGCGCGCGCCAAAGCGGTAAGCGTGCGCGGCTGCGCGCGCGCCAAAGCGGTAAGCGTGCGCGGCTGCGCGCGCGCAGGCCACACGCCGCTGCTCATCGCTCCGTGGTAAGGGCAGCAGCAAGCGCCAGCCGCCGCGCTCCGTAGCAGGGGCAGAGTGGGGGCGGCGTGTGGTGCGCCAGCTTCAGCCTTAGCCTTGCTAGCGCCCCCGCTCCCCCCGCGCCGGCCAGCAAGAGCGGCGGCGCAAGCGCGGCTATGGCTTCAGCGGGCGCGGGCGGGGGGCTGAGCCTACGCCTGCCGCGCCGCCCCCCCCGCAAGCCCAGCCCGGCAGCGCGGCAGGCGGGCACGCCCCCAATCGCCCGCGCCCGCCGCCGCGCCCCCACACCCCCCGGCGGCTGGCGCAAGGTGCGCCCCGCCTAAGGTTGCACCGCCCCGCGGCGCGAGCGTGCGCGGCTGCGCGCGCGCAACAAGCGGTAAGCGTGCGCGGCTGCGCGCGCGCAACAAGCGGTAAGCGTGCGCGGCTGCGCGCGCGCCGATAAGCGGTAAGCGTGCGCGGCTGCGCGCGCGCAACAAGCGGTAAGCGTGCGCGGCTGCGCGCGCGCCGCGCAAGCGGCAATAGGTCGCTCCGCTGCGCTACGCTCCTGCCTCCTCCCGCCTGCGGGCATGGCAGGCGGCCGCAGCAGCAGTGGCGGCAGCAGTACAGCCATGCCCGCAGGCGCTCGAAGGCCCCCCGTATGGCTGGCAGCCACGAGACGCGGCAGCCACGCCCACAGGCCACACCCCGCCGGATGCACGAGCCATGAGATATATATTACACCAACGCTTACGCCCGCACATCAGCCTAAGCAGCGGACTGAAGCTAAGCGCCTATAATTCTCATTTACAGCGTTCCACGTGGAACGATAGCGCTACAACCCGCGTAAACATTGACACCTTAACAATTTAAGCATTATTTAACTTGCGTATGTCGAATATTATTAGTAACTTGCGTCATGATTCAGTAGAATCATAGTAGTCTCTTTAACACAACACGCACGGGATACACTAAGCCCCATCCGTGCGATGGGCGCAACCAATGAACACATCCAACACCAACAGCAAGCCGAACGCCAAAACCCAGCGAATCATCAACTTGCTAGAACAAACCCAAGAGGCGCTAGCGTACCTCAACCACGACGACATCTACGCCATAAGGTACTCAGCCGACGAGATCACCATACAAGGCGTATACTCCCCCGATGTCGAGCGGCGCATCCACGCGCGCTACCTCGTCCGCAACGACTCCTACGTGAGCGACGACTTCAAGCGCAAGTTCCACGTACTCAAGACGAGTGACTTCCAATTCGTGCTATCACAAGAGCTCACACAGTAAGGCCGCGCACCGACACCCTTTAATCTTAAAGTAAACTTCAAAAAATCAGGCAGTTATGAAAACATACCTCATCACATCACCCGACTTCAACAGCGGCCCAAGGCCCAGCCTGCTCACCTCAGTCATCGTCACAGACAACGACGGCAACATCCTGGATATATACGGCGACCACGACGACCTGCTCATCTACTACCACAACATCCACGGCTTAGCAGGCGCCCCATACCGCAATACCGGGGCGCGCATATCATTATCCGTTAAGGAGTACGACGTCAGAGCGCTAGCCCGCCAGCGCGTCCGCTACATCGACTACCATAAGCGCCTAAAGGACTGGCACGATAGATACGCGCTCATGGAACGCCAATACTGCGAGGCCGTCCACGCCATATACCTGGATGTAGACCGGCTCTCCCCGCCCGAGAACGCTAAGTGGCTCATCGCCTTCAGAGAGTGGGTAGACCACAACCCCAAGCCGCAACCCAAGATAGCGCACGACTACTACCTCTACTGCACGCCCTAGCGCCCAGCGCCGCACCCACCATCGGCGCTACCCCCGGTAGCGCCGATGGCAACAAGCATTCATTCACCTTAATAAATGTTAAATTATGAAGCCAAAAAACGTAAAACCCGACATACAGCGGCTATACACCCTGCTGGAGCAAGTCACCAGCATCATGCGCAAGCTCAACAGCCACGCGCTCCACAGCGTCACATTCAAGGACCACAAGCTTCACATCGAAGGCTACTACACCCTAGACGCCGTCAACATCATCAGCACCGCGTATCGCAACATGTACTGGTGCACACCCTACGAGCACAAGGGCGCCACGCTCCACGACGCCGAGCTCCCACACCTGAGCTTCACCCTCACGCAGCACGCCAGCCCACCCGCTGGCCATTCACAACATTCATCAACAACAGCACGCACGGGATACACTAAGACCTCTCCGTGCGAGAGGCGCAACACATGAGCAACACCAGCACCACACCAGCACCCGCCATCAACGCCGACGAGGTCGTAGAACTCATACGCAAGGCCTACAAGGCCCTCAACGACGCCGGCCTAAACCACCTCAACGCTACCGACAGAGCCGGCAGCAGCTTCATGTTAAACGGCACCTTCAGCGCCACCCTCGAAGCCGCAGCACGCCACAAGATAGCGACCGCGCTAAGCAGCGCCAACGGCAAGTAGCAGCACACCCCGCCGCCGCGCGGCGCACCAGCCGGTGCGCCGCGCTTTTTTTTTGATAATTCAAAAAAAAAAACTACCTTTACGCCACCGCTGCAAGCCCCGTCAGTGTTAGAGACTACGGCATACGCATCGCGCTTGCAGCCCGACCGGAGCGGCCTCCCCGCTCCGGTCTTTATGCACCCCCACCCGCCCACCGCGCGCTCAAGCCACCAACCATATCGCGTGCAATATGCCCCGCACACGGGCACATTACACGCAATATTACGCACTATATTGCGAGCTAAGCGCTATATTCGCATAATGTTTTTTAAACAAAAAAAAAGCCATGAAACGAGCCGTAGACTTCATAGCCGGAGGCGCCGGAACATTCGGCACAGGAGAGCTCCTGGCGCCCGTCGCCGACCTCAGCGTGCAGCCCGAACAGTGGGACTCGTGGGAGCGCGCCGCCGTCAGCATCGTAGGAGGCATAGTATCCACCCTTGTAGTACGCCTCCTCAACGCCCTGCTCAAGATCCTCAAGCGGTAGACAACAGCAACGCGCACGCGCCGACAACATCGCTCCGACGTACCTCCGAGCGCCACATAAGCCTAAACCTTGCAAACTAAGACGAAAAAAAAAACGAAGCGGACGAGCGTACCATTGAGAGCACCGTAATACGAGGAGCTCAGGGCTGCCCTCACAACACCCTGTTACAAGCGCACCCACAGAGGGGGGGTACGGAGAGGCCAGCAGCAGCACGAGTACGGAGAGGCCACAGCAAGCCGTATACAGCAAGCCGCCAAGAGGCACCCACAGAGGGGAGGTACGGAGAGGCCAGCAGCAGCACGAGTACGGAGAGGCCACAGCAAGCCGTATACAGCAAGCCGCCAAGAGCACATAGCGTCGAGAGCAGGCGCACAGCGCACACCGAGAGAGCGGCAGGAGCGCGGCCAGCAAGCAGCAAGAGCACAGCCGGTAAGCGATGAGAGCACAGCCGGTAAGCGATGAGAGCACAGCAGGCAAGCGATGAGAGCACAGCAAGCAAGCAGCAAGAGCGCAGCCGGTAAGCGATGAGAGCACAGCAGGCAAGCGATGAGAGCACAGCCGGTAAGCAGCAAGAGCACAGCAGGCAAGCGATGAGAGCACAGCCGGTAAGCGATGAGAGCACAGCAGGCAAGCGATGAGAGCACAGCCGGTAAGCAGCAGGAGCACAGCAGGCAAGCAGCAGGAGCACAGCCGGTAAGCAGCAGCACAGCGCACATTCACCAACAACATGCCACTTAACTATCTACAATTCAATAACTTCCAAACAAAAAAAAACAATGTCAGTCCTCACACCCTCAGTTTTTGGCAAGGCCAAAAAATCAACCGGAGGAGTAGTATTCTACAACCTCAACGGCCAGCAAGTCTCGCGCATTAAAGCCGCGCACATCTCCAATCCGCGATCCGTAGCCCAACAGTACCAGCGAGCTAAGATGGCCATACTCGTCGCCATTAGCGCATTCTTCAGGCAAGCGTTCAACCTCGGATTCCCAACCCGCAACAAGGTGCGGAGCCCCTACAACGAGTTCACCGCCCGCAACATCTCCACCGCGTTCGTCGACGTCGAAGGCAGCCCCACGCTACAGCCCAGCGAGCTCGTCATCGCCAAGGGCACCCTGCAGACGCCCACCATCAACAACGTAACGCAAGCCAACGCTAACGAGATAGCCGTCTCGCTAACCTCAACCATCGACAACATCACCGCCTCCACCACCGACAACGTCCACGTCCTCGCCTACAGCGACGTGCACAGCATCACCGCGATGGCCACAGCCAAGCGAGCCGACTCGCAGACCATCAACGTCATCTACCCCACCGTGCCATCAGGCACGACGCTATACATCTACGTATTCGCCACCACCGCCAACGGCGCCAAGGCCTCAGACAACAGCAACACCACACACGTAACCACAGAGTAAACCCGCGCCGCCACACCCGCGCAGCAAGCCGCCGGTGCGCACCAGCGCACCAGCGGCCTTCACGCGCACGCCACAGCGCGCACGCCATCACCCTCAACACCCCAACACCATGTCCATCATCACCCCATCAGCATTCGGCAAGGCCAACAAGAGCGCCGGCAACGTCATATTCTACCAGCACCGGGGCCAGGAGGTAGCCCGCATGAAGCCCGCGCACGTCTTTAACCCCGACACCGTGCCGCAGCACCGGCAGCGATCCAAGATAGCCAAGCTCGTCGAGCTAAGCCACCTATTCTCACCACTTTACAACAAGGGGTTCAAGTACGATACCCTTAAGGGCTCGCCCTATAATCAATTCGTAAAGAGCAACATAGGAGCATTTTACGATTCTACTTCAAAAACGGCGCTCGTTAACTACGAACTCCTCATCACATCCAAGGGCTACCTCCAGACTCCCCACATCTTTAGCGCTTCATTCTCAGAATCCGAGATGACCGTCTACGTTGAACTCACGTCTCACATCGACGACAACACAGCCTACGCCACGGACGACGTATACGTCATTGTGATAATACCTTATCCCCTGCTACTCGTATACACGACAGCTAAACGTAGCTCCTACAACGAGATCAACATCCTCATTCCCCAGATGGAGGAGTACGAACGCCCCTCATTATACGTATTCGCAGCATCAGACGTACACAGACAGAGCTCCAACACTCAACAGACGTGGCCATACGTATTCTAAGTACCGTAAGCCCATGATAGTCCTACCCACCCTATTCCACCAAGCCCGCAAGCACATCCAGGACTCCATCCCCTACGTCGTGCACGGGCAGCAGCGCGTCAGGCGCATGCCGCGCGAGTACAAGGACAACCCAACGCCCGCGCAGCTCCTCAACCGCCAACGCATCAAGACGCTCACCGCGCTGTACCGCAGCCTTATACCCGTGCTGCAGCGCGGATACCCCGAGCGCCCGCGCACCTACAGCATCCTCAACGCCTTCAACCACGCCAACAACCCGCACGCATTCAACACTATACAAGGCGTCGCCGTGCTCGACTACAGCAAGCTGCGCATCGCCACAGGCACCATACCCCTCGTACGCTTTGAGCGCGTACACCACGTAGCCGGCAACGCCTACGCCGTACGCCTCCGGTACAGCGTCACCATCAGCGCCGCCAGCGAGCAGCACACCGTCACCCTCGTCGCCGTCAACCACGACACCCGCGCCACCGCCACCGCCACCGCCCCCCTGCAGCAGCGCACCGACATGGTCATATTCATGCCCTACGACGCCCCCGCCGCCATCACCCTCTACGCCTACGTCCTCAGCGGCAGCGGCAGCAAGGCATCCGACAGCACAGCGTATACCGACTACTACAGCCTATAGCCATGCAGCCCGTACCCCTCGCCACCCTCCAACAGTACTGCGACCAGATGCTCAGCAGCCTCCGGCCCTTCGACGCCGTCGCCCACGCCCTGTACCACACCATGCGCAACACCGGCCTCCGGTTCGAGGACTGCTACAACACAGACCGCTGGCGCGACAACGGCAACAGCACCTTCAGCGTCGCCACCGCCAAGCACAGCAACACCCGCACCATACCCTACAGCCTCCTCAGCCCCCTACACCTCCAGCGCCTCACCAACAACACCCCGCACGTATTCCCGTACTCATATACCCAATACCTCCGCTACTACGCCCGCTTTTTTCCAGCACCACGCCTAATGTGCCGCCACAAGCCCATCAAGACGCACCTATTCCGGCACCTCAAGGCCAAGGAGCTTAAAGCATCCGGCGTCAACGACGCCAACATACAAGCCTACCTTGGCGAGCGGCAGCTCAGCAGCGCCCAGCAGTACATATACTCCACCATCTACGACGCCGCTATATTATAACGCCATCCATCTTGCTCCTGTAGTCATCGTTGCGCAGCAGCCCAAGCGACCGCAAGTACACCATCGTCGTCGAGATATCCGAATGCCCATTCTGCCGCATCAGCGCCTCTATGCCCACGCCCGCGCGGTACGCCATCACGTTCCCCGTATGCTTAAACGCGTACAGCGTATGACACTCCGACAGCCCCAGCCCCTCGCGCGCCGCGCGCCACAGCCCCGCGTAAGTATTCCTACCGCACCGGCGCCGGGCGTCGCCGCCCAGCGCCGGAAACAAGTAATCTTCAGCATCATGCGCCCCCGCGCCCATCTCCTCCAGCACCGCCCGCAGCCCGCTCGTCACCTCAACGTACCGCTCCACCTTCACCTTACTCTCCATCGCGCACACGTACACCTGCCCAGCCGCAAGGTCAACATCCCGCCAGCGTAGCGACCGCACCTCCTCCGGGCGCATCAGCGAATAGAATATGAACTGGCACATCCACCACAGCCGCCTATCGCCGCCGCACAGCGCCCGCCGTATGCGGCCAAGCTCATCCACCGAGTACGCCACATGCCGCGCGCGCTTCACCTCCTTGCGGTGCGGCACCGCGCACCACACGTTAGCCGACACCACCCCCCGCCGCACCAGCTCCCCCGTCAGCGTCTTAAGCACCCCTACGCGGCAGTTGATAGTCTTATTCGCCAGCCCCTCCACGCCGCTCATGTAGTCCGCGTACGCCAGCGCGCGCGCCTCGTCCAGCGCCCTCACCGACTCGTGCAGCAGCCCCAGCCCGTCCATGTACAAGCAGAACCGGTTCACGTCGCAGCAGTAGTCCCGCCACGACCTCCCGTACAGCACGCCCCGCTTAACCTCCAGCGCCATCCGGAGCGCCGCCTCCACGTCCACGAATCCGCTGCTCACGCGCAGGCTACCCGCATACTCCTGGTCGCGGCGCTTGCCCTCGTCGAAGTGGTAGCCCGCCTTCAGCTGCTCGTTTATCTCCGCCACCAGCCGCTCAGCGTAAGCCCGGCGCTTACCCACATCCACCACGTTATTAAACGCGAACAGCCGCTTACGCCGCAGAGCACCCGTCTCCACGTCGTAAGCGGCGTAATCAATACACCACGGCTTATTCGCCGAATACCCGTAGTGCCGCAGCACCGCGAGCCTGTAGGGGTAGTACGTACCAGCGCTCATAGGCTTAACCAGCATTGTTTGGCAATCAAACGCCAAGTCGTGGCAATGCCCACCTCCAGCGCTCACGTAAACACCTACACCACAACGACTTCGCGTCGCCTCGTGCCCAGAACAAGACTCGAACTTGCACACCGTAACCGGCGCCACCCCCTCAAAGTGGTGCGTCTACCAATTTCGCCATCTGGGCATTTTCTCAAGCTCCCACGTGCCCGGAACAGGACTCGAACCTGCACAGCCTTGCGACCGCTAGTCCCTGAAACTAGTGCGTCTACCAATTCCGCCATCCGGGCTTTTGACTTTGGGACTGCAAAAGTACAAAAATATCCGATATAAAAAAACTTTTTTTTTCGGCGGGGCTATGAAAAATATCCGTCCTCCTTTTTTATCCACAGCTTGCGCGAATTTTCCCTCCGTAGGAATCTGCGCAAATCCGTGCAATCTGTGGACATATTTTTGTCCACAGCTTGCACCGGATTACGCAGGGTGCGCAGCTTAGGAGTCCAGCGGCCTCATTGCGATGAGCGATGAGCGATGAGCCGTGCATCAGGGCTTGTCACCCCTCCACCTTTTCCGCCGTATATCCCAGCTTTTCAATTGCTTTTTTCAGATTTTCCTCCGTAGTTTTCTGCGGATTATAGACAATGTCAACGGTTTTCATTTCCAGGTTCACCGCTAAGTCCTTCACCCCTTTTTCCCATGAGATGTTTTTTTCGATTTTCGTTTTGCAGTTTTCGCAGTACATGTTGACGGCGAAAGTCACCTTTTCGCTCTTTTTCTTTTTAGGCTCATTTTCCTGAGCGCTTAGCGTCAGCCCCACCAAAAGGGCAAGCGCTAAAATAATGGTTTTACTCATAGCTTACACAGATTTACAATTCTTAATTCTCAATTCTCAATTCTCAATTCTCAATTCACAATTCACAAAGGGCGGGCAAACCCCGCCCCTACACGCCTGCGCCAATTCTCAATTCTCAATTCTCAATTCTCAATTAACTTCAAAATCTCGCTCCCAGGTTAAGAAACACGTTTCGGCCTCTTTGGGGAATGTTGTTCCAGTCGGCATAGGTAGAATAGTAGGCGTCGAAGAGGTTTTCGGCGCCGGCCTTCAGGTCGAATATCAGGCCGAGCGCTTTGAAGCTGTAGCCGAGCGCCAGGTTAGCGACGAGGTAGCCCGGGGTTTCATCTTCGCCGTACTCCGGGCTAAAGTTCACCTGCCTGGCCGCCCCCACGATGCCGCCTTCGGCAAAAAACTTCTCCCGGCGGAAGGTCAGCGTAGCGTCGTAGCAGAGCGGCGCTATGAGGGGGAGGGGATTTTTGCGGTCGTCGCGCCCGCGGGCAAAGGTGGCTTTGCCGCTCCACAAAAAGCTGTCCGACAGCCAGCACTTGAGCAGCAGGCTTAGGTTGAGTATCGTGGCGTGTGGCAAGTTACGGTACACTTTCACGCCGGAGGCTCCGGGCGTCATGTGCGACAGCTCTGCGCTGGGCTTACCAACGATGTATCGGCTGAAGTAGAAGCAGGAGGCCTCCGCGTTGGCCTCCACAGTCCGCCTTTTCCACCCCAGCGACAGGGCGGTTTCCCAGGCCGCCTCCTGCTCCAGCTGCGGATTGCCGAGGTAGTCGTAGGCATCGAAGGTGTTGAACAGGTAAAACCCGTAGGCCTCCGACACCGAGGGCGCCCGGCTGCCGTAGCCTGCGCTGAGGTTGCTCTCCCAGGCGCTCCACCGGAAGCGGTAGCGTCCCGCCACGTTGCCGACAAAGCGGTTGGCGTACCTTTTCATGTCCGGATAGTAGATTTTCAGGGTGTTCCACCCGAAGTCGCTCTGCGCGCCGTCGCGCTGGAGCGAGCCTTTGGCGGATAGCCGAACGGTGTGGCTGCCGGAAATCTGGTATTCGTCTACGGCAAACAGGCCGCCGTTGAGCGTACGAACGTCGCCCCACGTGAGCATAAACATCGGGATTTCGTTCGGGTTGCTGGGGTACATCGTCATTTCGGCGTACGACTGGTTGTAGTAGGCGTCTACGTTGAGCGAATAGCGGTGCCTGGCGCTTCGTCCGCTCAGCGTTGAGTAGGCGCCGCCCGTGCGGCTTTTTCCCGGCATATCCATGTGCATGGCAACGGTTTCGGGAGGGCGCTTGGCGTCGTCCATAGCGTGCACAATGCGGTTGAAGTACGCCTTGCTTTCCCACTTGTAAAACAGGGGCAAGGGGTTTTCTACCGTGTACGATAGCGACGCTATCAGCCCTTCGGCGGCGGCAACGTCCATGGCGAGCGCCGGATAGCCCACGTTGGAGGCGCGGTCGTATATCAGCGTTGCCTCAAGCGCTTTTCTGTCGGCAAGGACGTAGCCGAAGCTGGCAAAAGCGTTGTTTTTGGTCAGCTGCGAAAAGGGCACTTCGCCGCCGCCGCCTGCGCGGTAGCTCCCGCTATGGCGGTGCGACACACCCGAGTTGAGGTAAAGCTGCGGGGTGGCGTACGAAACATCTGCGCTGTAAAGCTGCCGACCGCCGTTGCTTTCAAACCCGGAGTGAGCGTTGACGTCCAGGCCATCGGCGCAAAAGCCGGCTTTGTTCAGCTGCAAGTCGAGGCTCCCGCCGATGCTGTTGGTAGCGTTGGGGTTTGCCTCAAACCCGCTGCCTATCGCGAGCTTGCTCAGGTTGGAGGTTTCAACGTAGGAGGTTACGGGGTCCATCCGGTCGGTGCAGGCGTGAAAAATCTTCATGCCTTCGATGGTTACCGAAAGGCGCTCGGTGGTCATGCTGTTGATGGAGGGTTCCCATGCGTAGGCGCCCCGCTTAATCATGCCGATTTTTTCCGATTTTTGCAGGTACTCCTCCACCGACGCCGAAGGCTTGGCCTGCCGATTCCGGTTGGCGCCCGCTCGGGCCGAAACAACGATTTCCTGCAGCTGCAAGGTGGTATCCTGCAGCTGCGCCCAGGCCGGCAGCGCAACCGGAAAAAGCAAGGCCATCAAAAGCGCAGCTCTCATGGTTTGGGTCGGGCTAAAACTCCACCTCAAAGTACAGGCTGCTGGCCTCCACCTCGCCGCTCACGGGGTTGCCGTACAGCGTGGCGCCATGCTCGTTCTGCAAAATCAGATTGAGCTTCCAGTAGCCGGTCATGCTAAAGTTGACCGTCCCCTTGTAGCGCTGCTCGTCGGCGCTCCACGTCAAGTCCGCGTTGTTGGGCGACGAGTGGTTTTCCATTGAGGGCATACGCGGGTCGAGCTTCAGCGCGAAGCGCTCTACGGGGATGTACGTATTGGCGTCCTTCCGCTCGTGAATGTAGGCCGAGACGTCGTTGCTGCCGACTTTGGGCGCAACCGGCTCAACAAGGGTAACCACATAGCGCTTTCCGCTCGCGTCAGCAGAAGTATCAGCAGAAACCGACTGAATAACCCTTCTTTCGGTTTTACCGTCGGGGCGGAAAACGTTTTTCACGTCGATTTCCACATCGCTGATGCTGTCCGTTACGCTCCCAACGGTCAGCTTGAGGTCGTAGTACCACTTGCCGTTGCCCTGTCCGCTGTACATCAAAAAGGCGTAGTAGGTTTCGTAGAGCGCTTTGTCCGGCACTTTGGTAATTTCCGAGCGGGGCGTGCTGTGCTTCATCATGCCCATATCCATTTCGGGAAAGGCGCTCAGCGCTGCGCTGTCGATGAATTTTCCGCTTGCGTCCGCTACCGCGAAGTAGAGCTTGGTGTAGCCCAGCCGCAGCTCGCCGGTTTCGTTGTACGCCGAAACGGTGTAGCGGCCGATTTGAAAATCCCGAACCTTTGTCAGCCCTTCGGTTGGGTCGGGGATTTCGTCGGCATCGGTGTTGCGGTTTTTGTCGCACGCAGCAAGCAAGGCTGCTGCCGGCATGAGAATGGCAAGCCGACGAGCCTTTTTTACAAAAATGGCAAATGTGCGCACAAATGCGCGTACAAATGTGCGCATCGTCAGCGGTAAATTTAAGTGTTGATAGTAGGGGAAGCCATTGGCTTCCCGATAGCCAAAGGAGTCGCCTCCCTCTATAAAAATGCTATATACGGGTTTCATAAGCTTAAAATTAAAAAAAATAAAAATCAAATGTTTGTAATGGGATAATGGCTCGCTCCCCGGCAGGGAGCGATCAAAACCGGACGAAAGCATGCGCTCCGCCGGGCGGGATTCGTCGATAGCTACATTGAAATTCTGTGGATTACTGCCGACCCCGAAAAATCAGGCTTTAGGGAACCTCTAAAAACCCCAAACGCTGCGCTACGCTCCCTCGGCAAAGTGCTCATTTACTGCGCTCATTTACTTTAGGGAACTCCGCTTTTGCCTCAGTCGCAAGCCTTGATTTTGGAGTTTTTAGAGGTTTCCTTTAGCCCGATGGCTACACGAAAAGCTTCGGTGGCGGGAGAAGGACGTCTAAGCTCAGCGTTCTGAGCCGGCAGGCCGCAAAGGAAAGTAGGGCGACCTCTGCAAAATAAGCCGACGCCGGTAAGGTGTTATCGCTCGGTATGTAGTCGTCCGTTTCCGGGTTGACTTGCTTTTTTTCGGACGGATTGGCCAAATCGTCGTCGGCTTCGTCGGCCAGGCTGATTTGCTTTTCCAGAAAGCATTTGCCCTGGCAGCAGCTGTTGGCCTCCGCTCGCCTGGCGCACAGGTTTTCGGCAATATAGCTTTTAAACAAAGCATACTGAACGTAGGGGAGCTGGTGCTTGAGGCAGCTCAACACCATCACCCCCAGCAGTATTGCCGTATAAAATCGTTTGCGTTTCATTTCCTAATGCATTACATCGCCAATCACGTGCATCATTTTTTCCACGTTATCGGCCGGATTATACTCATCATTACCCGCCTGCGAAGCGACGACGGATATTTGCGCGTCGTAAGACAACCGCTCGGCGCCCACGAGCTGCCCGCCTTCGCCGGCATGGTAGAGGTAGAGGTAGCGGTTGGGCGATCTGCTCAACAAGAATCCATACTTGGTGGTAGAGAGGGCAAATCCGACCGGCAATCCCGACGAGGCCTCCGCCTTTAGCGCTACGATGGTGCCGTCGCGGCTGAGCTTCCACTCGGCGGGGAGGTCAAAGGATATTTCCTGCGTTTTTTTGTCCGGGTCCCAGTCTCGGATAATGAGCCGCCGCGTGACGCTGGGCGCCTCGTAGAAGCGCTCGTTGCCGGGCTGAGCGGCGATAATGTCCACCACGCCGGCCTGCCGAAACAGCACCTTGCTGCCGTCGATTGCGGCAACGGCGGTATCCCAGCTGGCGTACGATACCGGCAAGCCCGACGAGGCCGTGGCGCGCAGCTGCAAAAATCCGTCCCGGAGCTGCTGAGGAGGGATATCGCCAAAATCAACGCTCTGCTCCTGCTTTTCGCTGCCCGCGCCGCAGGCTGCCAAAAATGCGGCGCCCGCCAAAATCCAAAGATGCTGCTTCATATCCATAGTTTTCAGTACAGCTTTCCTATCCGTAATCGCACGCCGCCGTAAATGCGCGCGCCGCTGACAGGCGCCCAGACCATCGAGGCGTCAAAATCGCGGTCAAACGGATTTTCCCAGCTGCGAATAGGCTGCGCTTGCCGGTATCCGAGCATGTTCTCTGCGCCAAGGTAAACGTCAAACCGCTTGCTGTTGCGGGTAACCTGCGCAAAGTAAACCGGAAAAGCCGGCGAATATATTTTTTCCGAATCGTACCCGTTAAGCCCCGGCAGCCGCGTCGGCCCGTTGAGCTGCGCCGTGACGTCGAACACCCAGCGGCGCAGGGCTGTGGCGTAGGACAGGTTGACCAGCCCACGGTAGGCCGACACCAGCGGCTTGTCCGTTTTCACCTGCCGCACGCCGTCGGTGCAGGTAAGCACGTTGGTGTTGTAGCGAAACGCGGCAAATACGTCAAAGCCTTTGAAGAGCGTGGCCGATACGTCGGCTTGCCAGGTGTTGGCGTAGCTCTCCGTGCCGCCGGAGCTGTAGAAAAACACCGCGTTGCGGTCGCGCTCCGTATCAACGATGGTTTGATTTTGAAAATTCGTATGGTAGTAGTCCACGCTGACCTTTGCCTGCCGTCCGCCGCCGGTGGGGAGGGTGAGCGTAGCATTTCCGCCGAAAACCCACGCCTTTTCCACCCCCAAGTCGCGTATGCCCGCAACGTCGAAGGCGCGCGAGGAGGCCATCAACCCGATATTTTCGGGCAGGGCATTAGGCGAACGGAATCCCCGCCCCGCCGAGGCGCGGAGAGCCACAAAGCGGCCAAGGTCGTACTTGGCATTCAGGCGCGGCGTAAGCAGCCAGCCGAAGCGGCTGTTGTAGTCGGCCCGCAAGCCGGCCACCAGGGTAAGCCCGGCAAGGCTTGTGTTGGCGTATTCGCCGTAAACGCCCGGCGCCGCCTCCACGCGGCCGACCTCCGTGTGCGGCGTTTGCACGTCCGCCGGAGAGCTGGGGTTGCCGCTCAACCGCGCATCGGCAAACTCCGTATCGTAAGCATCATACGCAAAGCCGGCGCCGGCCGTGTAGCGATGGCTCGTGGAGCCGATAAACGACGAAAACAAAACGTTGAGGTAGTACGAATTTTGGACGCCGCCGAAGGTTTTTTCGCCAAACGAAGAGCGCTGCTCGTGGCGGGTAAAGCTGTTGATGAGGCCTATGCTTTGCCCCTCCCTGTCGCCAACGGAAAATCCGGTTTTGTTGTAGGCCGTAAAATTCTTGTTCGTAATGAGCGATTCCCAAAGCCTTACCCCGTCGAGCGGGATGCCGTGCTGCACATGGCAAAGCGAATCCTGCCCGGCTTTGCGGTCTTCGTACAGGAGCTTAACGCCGGTGCGCGACTGTATGCCTTTTTCGTCGTTCAGGTAAAACCAGCGGTTGTATGCGTTCACATACCTCATTTTCGGCATGTCGAGAAAGCCATCGCCATTTTCATCGTGCACCGCCGCGCCAAGCGTACCGCTCAGCAGCAGGCCTGCCCACAGGTTTTTGGCAACCTGCGCGGCGGCGGTAACGTTTCCCTCGTAGTGCAAATCGTCGTCCACGTAAAGGTTTACAAACAGAGGCTCGGTAAAGTTGGGCTTCTTAAATTCGAGGTTCATTTGCCCCGTGATGGATTCGTAGCCGTTTACCACCGACGATGTCCCCTTTGACAGCTGAATCGATTCGAGCCACGCGGCCGGGATGTAGCTCAGCCCGTAGGTTGCCGCCAGCCCGCGTAGCGTGGGGATGTTTTCGGCCAGGGTTTGGCTGTATATCCCCGACAGCCCGAGCAGCTGAATCTGCTTTGCGCCCGAAACGGCGTCGGTAAAGCCAACCGTAGCCGATGCGCTGTTTTCAAAGCTTTCCGACAGGTTGCAGCACGCCATTTTCTTAAGCCCCGTTGCCGTGATGGTCTCCGTCTTGAAGGGCGAAAGCGACGACAGGATAGTCCCGGAGCGAAACGACGAAACGGTAACCTCGTCAATCGCCACGCTCCGAAGCGTGTCCTCCCCGTACGCGCCCTGCGCCCGGACGAGCCGCGCAAGCCCAAGGGATAGAACAAGCAGCAGCACTATCCGGCTGCTCCCGCTATGTTTCAATTTTTTCAGCATCTACTTTTTCGGTTTGCCATAAAGCACAAAAGCCGCCCGTTTTCCCGGACAGCCGCTCCCTATTTCTTTTTGCCTTTACGCGCATGAGCCTCCCGCCATCCGGTTACAGCAGCCGGCACATCCTACAGCTGCACAACATCCTACAGCTGCACATATAAAAACGACAAAAGCTCATATCCTGTCCTGCTAATTTTTTTTTTGCAAAGGTAGGGTGATGGGAGTACTGCCGCAATACCACATTCATGGTATATTTTGCCTGAACGGCAGAAGGTAACGAGACCGAATTAGGAATTAGGAATTAAGAATTAGGAATTAGTCCCCCATTAAGCAAAGCTAAATACGAAATGGCAAATAACTAAAAATGAGCAAATTGAATTTTGGTTATATGAAAGGAATTAAGCATTAGGAATCGCGTACAGGGGCGGGGGTTGCCTGCCCAATGCCGTCCGGCGTTCTCATTTCGGCGTAAGCCCTCCGCGCGCCTCTGCAAAACCTCTGTGCACCTCTGTGTTATGACAACACAGAGGTTTCGCAAAGCCCTTAAATTTTGGTAAGCTCCGCCGGCAAATGGCGCACAATCCATCAACTTGTGCTATATTTGCGCTGCATTTACGTAATGCAGCAATCAACCGTTGAATTTAAAAAGTTTCCATTATGACAACCGAAGAAAAGGTGCTGAACGCCATGCGCGAGGCAGGCGAGCCGCTGAACGCGGGCAAAATAGCGACGCTGACCGGCATCGACAAAAAAGAGGTAGAAAAAGCCATGTCCAAGCTGAAGGCCGACGGCAGCATCGTGTCGCCCAAGCGCTGCCTTTGGGCGCCGGCAGAGTAGGCCAGCTGCTACGCCATGAACGCCGCTACCGAAATACTGGACTGCTGCTACGCCAACGCAGAGCATCTGGAGGCGGTAGCGGCTTTGCTGTCGGCCTACATTGCCGACGAAATGGGGGGCGGGCAGCCGCTTACCCCGCAGGGAAAGCAGCAGCTCGTCGACGGGCTGTCCCGCCACCCTGCCGCCACGGTGCTGCTGGCAAAAACCGGCGACACATTTTCGGGAATGCTCGTGGCGTTTGAAAATTTTTCAACCTTCACCGCCAAGCCTATGCTCAACATCCACGACCTGATTGTGCTCAAGCCGCACCGGGGCAAAGGCGTTGGGCGGCTGCTCATGGGCGCCGCCATCAAAAAAGCCGAAGAAAAAGGGTGCTGCAGGCTTACCCTGGAGGTGCGAAAAGACAACGCCGTGGCGCAAAACCTTTACCGCGATTTGGGGTTTGCCGAAGCATCCCCCCCAATGCACTACTGGCGAAAGCCGCTGTAGCGAAATGAAACCCGAAAAAAAGCAGACGATTCTCCTGTCCACCGCCTACTTTGCGCCGGTGCCGTACTTTTGCGCCATTGCCTCCGGCCGGCAGGTTTTTATCGAGGCGCACGAGCGCTACCTCAAGCAAACCTACCGCACGCGCTGCGAAATTCTTGGCGCCAACGGCGTGCTGCCGCTGGTGGTGCCGGTAGAGAAGGTGCACGGCCAGCGAACGCCAATTCGCGACGTCCGCATCGACTACGCGCAGCCGTGGCAGCGCGCGCACTGGCGCTCGCTGGTATCGGCGTACAGCTCCTCGCCGTTTTTTATGCACTACGCCGACGAAATAGAGCCGTTCTTCAGGCGGCGCGAAACCTTTCTGCTCGACCTCAACATGCGCATAACCCGCCTGCTCTGCAGCCTGATCGGAGTTGACCCGGAGCCTTTGCCAACCAACGCCTGCCGGGAGGCCGACAACGATACGCTCGACCTCCGCCGGAGCCTTAGCCCCAAAAGCATCCGCCGGCAACGCGGCGTTACCTTCGCGGCAACAGAATACGTTCAGGTCTTTTCCAAAAAATTCGGATTTGTCCCCAACCTCAGCATCCTCGATTTGCTGTTCAACGAAGGCCCGGAGGCGCTGAGCATAGTGCGGCGAGACGCTCCCCATGTTTTTGCTGAGCAAGGGCAGGTCAGCGGATAAATTTCACCGCTTTAAATCGGAATGCTTTTGCTGAGCGAGGTCAGGGCAGGTCAGGTCAGGTCAGCGGACAAATTCCACCTCCTTAAATCCGAAGGAGCGCTGCGTTCCGTCGGGCAGCTGTAGCACCAGCTCGCCGCCGGGCTGCACCGCTGCGATGCTCGCCATAAAGGTTTTGCCGCCGCAGCGGTAGGGAAAAAGTCCGCAGCGGCGGTAAAGGAGCGCGGCGTACCGGCGGTCTACGGCGGCCAGCGCCTGTTCGCTCACGGCTTTCCTCAGCGCTTCGTAGCGCTCGAGGATGTCGCCCGCCAGCACCTCCAGCTCGCGCCTTACGTCGCGCGTTTTTCCGTCGCACAGCAGCATGGAGGTGGCGTTTGCGGCGCAGGCAAATTGCCGCTGGTTTACGTTTACCCCAACGCCCACCACCGATTGGGCAATGCGATCGCCGCAAATGCTCTGCTCAATGAGGATTCCGCAAATTTTTTCGTCGCCTGCGTAGATGTCGTTAGGCCACTTTATGGCGGCGCTTACGCCCGCCCTGCGCAGGTAGCCGGCAATGCCCAGCGACACGATTTTGGAGAGGTAAAACATCCGCTCGACCGGCAAAAAGGACGGATAGAGCGCAATGGAGAAGGTAAGGTTGAGCCCGGGTGCGCTCTCCCAGCGCACATTTTGCTGACCACGCCCGCTGGTTTGGCGCCGCGCAGCCACAACCGTCCCCTCCGGGCAGCCCTGCCCCAGCAGCTCCAGCGCCTTATCGTTGGTTGAGCCCAGCTGGTCGAAAAAAAGTAAGTTCATAGTGGGTGGCGCCATGCCAATCGAAAAAAGCACGCCCGCAAGCGCCCGCGCGCAGCGTTAAGCCGCGCTCAGCCGCCGAGAGGCGCAAAAAAAGACCACCAACCGCACCGGTGATGGTCGAATTTGATAAGGGTGTTCTGTTCACGCCGCCACTTCCTGTTCCGGTTTGGCGGCGGCTCAGCGGGGCTACTTTTCCGAGAAAAAGTTTTTCACCTCATTGTTGTGCACAATTTCTTCTTTGAAGGTGTAGGCGCCGGTTTTTTCCGATTTCACCAGCTTAATACACTTAGTGTAGCTCTTTGCCGTACTTTTGTCGGCCTTAAACGATGCAACTGCTTTCTTTGCCATGCTCTGTAATTAATCTAATAAGTTAAACTGCGGGGTAGCGAGCTGAAATGTTTTCGCTACTTTATTTCGCGATGTACGGTTACCTTTTTCAGGCATGGGTTATACTTTTTACGCTCCAGCCTGTCGGGGGTATTTTTTTTGTTTTTGGTGGTAATGTAGCGCGACACGCCGGGCACGCCGCTTTCTTTTTGCTCGGTACACTCCAGAATGACCTGTACCCTGTTACCTTTTTTTGCCATTTTATGTTGCCTTTATTGTTTTTAGTAAATGGAAATCAGCCCATTGGACTGCGCCTTGTTCAGCGTAGCCTTCAGCCCGTTTTTGTTGATGGTTCGAATACCTGCTGCAGAAACTTTGAGGGTAACCCAGCGGCGCTCCTCTTCCAGCCAAAATTTTTTGGTGCGAAGATTCGGCTGAAATTCCCGCTTGGTTTTAATGTTGGAGTGCGAAACGTTGTGCCCACGCTGCACGCTTTTTCCGGTAACTTGACAAACTCGTGACATTGCTTTTTGTTATTTTTGAGTAAACTGAAAATTCTATGCGCATAAATTTTGAGGGTGCAAAGATGAGAATTTTATTTCAACTCTCAAAGTTTTTTCGCAAAAAAACATCGAAATCGGGAAAAAAAATTTGCGATTCCGCAAATTAAAATATACCTTTGCACCCGCTTTTGATGAAAAAGCCCCCGATTCAGTAGCTCAGCCGGTAGAGCACATCCCTTTTAAGGATGGGGTCCTGGGTTCGAATCCCAGCTGGATCACATACCCCCCCACACACAAGCATATCCGCAGCAGGCAGCGTATCAGCCGTTTGCGCTTAAAAAAGTTAGAGGTAACCTCTAATAAAAACCCCAAAAATCAAGGCTTGCGGCTGAGGCAAAAGCGGAGTTTACTAAAGTAAATGAGCGCAGTAAATGAGCACTTTGCCGAGGGAGCGTAACGTAGCGTTTGGGGGTTTTTAGAGGTTCCCTAAGCAGCCAGGACTTCCAACGTCCTTCAAAGCCCGCCATTAACGGCGGGCTTTGGCGTTTTGGAGAATCGCGCGCATGGGGCGCTCCATAGCGCATAAGGGTACCGGCTTAAACGCCCAATGAAAGGAAGGGGAGCAAAAAGGCTCAACCTCTAAAGAAGCTGTGCAATCACATGGCTATTGCTGATGTAGCGCACCAAATAGACCACTTCGCCGCTATCTACATAAATATTGAAAAAAACGTACCATTGCGTGTATTTACTCTTTTTGAAAGTGGCGTAGAACATGCCTTTACCGTACTTATCGAAGTAGGCCGGAGCATGCCTTTTCTCTTTCATCGGCAATTTGTCCGCTATGGCGCTAAATAAATCTTCTGCATATCGTAGCGCTGTACTTTCAAACCCCAAATAGTTTTTCTCGTACAGGATTTGCACAAGCTCCCGGAAGTACTCTCTGACCTCCGGCAGAAATAATACTTTCATTGTTTCCGTTTTGCGTACATTGTCCCAATATCTGACTTTATGCCAGCCAATAACTCCTCCTTTGTAATTGCATGCGCAAGGTCGGCATCAGGAGCGCACTCCTGTGCAGGCAACGCAAAAGCTGCTGCATCCCGCTGTATTACAACTGTTTCCTTGGCCGATAAGTCAAGGTATTTTTTCATGTTACTGCGTAACTCCGCCGAGCTAACTACCACCATCACAAAAAGATTAAGATTGTGAGCAAGTTACAACTAATTGCTGCTTTCACATAGCGCAAAAGTTGGGATACGCTATGGCGTACAAAGATAGCTATTTTCTTCTTTTGTTATTTTGGGGGCAGGTCAACGCATTTAAATTTTGAGGAGTTGTAGAAGAAACTCCCTGTTCCATGCGGCCTTGAGAGGTTTTGAGCGCAGGCTTTCCTCCCCGAAGTCTTTCTGGAGGAGAGGAGATTGAGGGCAATCCTCCTAATGACGAATTTTTGTTTGGCGGGTTGGCGGGTTAAAAATGTTCCGTACCTTATGCGAATAGACTCAGCGGCATCCGTTTCCGGATGCTGACAATCCGTTTTCAGGTGTCGACTGAATAGAGTGTGAAAATGCTTTAGATTTGTCTGAGACATTTTGCTGTCCACTCTTACGCTTGAATATCTGTGATTTTTATGTACTTTTGCGCTGTAGTTTAATGTTACTCGCTAACCACTAATTATTATCACTATGTCTATTGAAGAACAGCAAGAAATCAAGTCCAACGCCTACTCCGAGGCCATGCGCTACATGGAGAACGCTAAGGCAACCTTGCAAAAAGCCGGTAAGGAAGATGATCAATACCACGATGTTAAGTACGTTCGTACCGCTTGCGGCACCGCCTATAACGGCATCCTCTTAGCGCTGGATGCCTACTTGCAGCTCAAAGATGTGGAGATGCCCAAGAAGAAGCGCCGCTCCATTGAATTTTACACCTCGCATGTGGCGCAGATCGACAAAAAGTTGCTTGTCTGTGTAAACAGGGCCTACGACACTCTGCACTTGTGGGGCTACTACGACGGCACAGACGATGCGGTAGTTATAAAAAGAGGATTTGACTATGCGTACCAAATCATCGACAAAATCAAGCCCGACCACGTACAGAAGCTGCCACCTCCACCCAAGCCATCTCCGCTAAAGCGTATTTACACTTTTATATACCTTACATGCTTTATACCTTGCTGGTATTTTTTTAAAATCTTTAAGAGTGTGCGGCTTACATTTCACCAATCATAGGACTAATCTTTCCACCGCACATCATTTTTGTATCTTTGCGCTGTAGCTTAATGTTACTCGCTAACCACTCGCTATTACCATTTTATGTCTATTGAAGAACAGCAAGAAATCAAGTCCAACGCCTACTCCGAGGCCATGCGCTACATGGAGAACGCTAAGGCAGCTCTGCAAAAAGCCCGCAAGGAGGGTAAGCACTACAGCGACAAAAAATACGTCCGCATGGCCTGCGGAACAGCTTACAGCGCTATCCTCATTGCGCTCGACGCCTACCTTTTGCTGAAAGGAGTGCCTGAACCCATTGGATAGCGGGCTTTTTGCGTCTTGCGGCCAATGCCGGCGCTGCCTCTCACCCCAAGCCGTCGCTGCTAAAGCGCATCTACTCCTTGCTGTTTATGTGCTATTGCTCGTTTCATTTTTTGCTAACGCTGTATTTTGTATGACGCTACCGATTTTTTTCCGGCGCATTTGGGGCGTCATGCTCGTAGAAAACTTCATTGATTTTTTCATTTGTGCTGAGCCGAATCCAGGTTTTGAAGGTTTTTTTCCCCGAATTTGTCACCTCAACCAATCGTGCACCGTAGGGTTTCCGCTGGCAGGCAGAGCGTCCGTAAGCCAAGGCAATTCCGTGCAAAATGCCGATGTAGTCGTTTTCGTGGTCATGCCCGCAAAAAGTTCCCATGACGTCACCGCGCTCAAGCATAGCCTGAAACAAACCGGAGTTGAGAATACCAACGCACTCCTTTTCTCCCTTGCGGCCAACCATCTTCGTTTCTTTCGGGAAGGCGGAAATCTGAACATATTCGTCCAGCGGAACATGAAAAAATGCCAGCGCCGGCACAGGGTTCCCGTGGTTTTGCGCGGCGTACTCCCTACTTTTTTCCCGATACCACTGAATTTGGTCGGCGCTGAACCAGCCGACCGGCCCGCTTGCGCACTGCGGTTGATGCGGAACTTTATAAGCGTTGTCGAAGCAGTAAAGAAGAACATCGGGAGTGGATTTGCCGCGAGAATGAACCGGCAAAACGTAATTTCCGGCTCCGCCAATCTCTTTCGGCCCGTACTCGGCATAGCAATACGGCATTTGGGTAACGTAATCCATAATCGCTTCACGCGACTGCTGAAATTCGTCGTCGTGATTGCCGAAAATAAATGCCCAAGGTATTTTACGCTGAATACAGGGCGCAGCAATAATATCCCAATCCTTCAGAGAGCTATTGTTGACATTATCGCCCGTGTAGATAACGAAATCCGGCTTTTCCGCATCAAGAACCGTGTTTATCATTTTGATACGCTCTTTGGGCGTTTCTGCATTCTCGTGGTTGGAGTTAAAGTGCGTATCCGTGATTTGGGCAATACGGAACGTGCCTTTTTCGGAAAATTGTAGCACCTGCTTTTCCTGCGCAAAAATGGCTGTGCAGGAAATCGTGGACAGCGCAAAAAATAAATGTTTCATCCTAATACCTTAAAAAATGTTAACAACTAAAATTTCAAATATTCGCAAGCGGCTGAAAATCAGCAAAAAGTGTCAGGTAAGTGGCGATAGGACAGGAGTAAATTACCCGCTTTGTGGTTGTTAACAGCACAAGACGAGTACCAAAAATTATCACCGCTTACAGGCACAAAAATAAACATTTTAAGCAAACCGTCAAGCGTATTTTATAAAAAAAGAGAAGGAGAATGCGGGGGGGATTACCTACTGCTGAAAATCAGATTGTTACCTGCATCAAAATCCTGCACATAGCGGAAAAGGCTTGCCGCAGCCTGCTGCTAATAGCTCAGCCCAAACGCCCAGAGCGGAAGAACGTTGTGGTAGCCATACTCAATATCGTCTTTTACGACAAAAGCGTTTTTTAATCCTTCGATTTGCTTTTGCGTTTTACTTTTTCCGCCCACCTCAAACGTCAGGTTGCCGATGCTAAAATCTCCCTTTTCGGAACGGCACACCTCATTGTTCACTTTCATTTGGTTAAAGAAAAATGTTTCGCGAATATTGCCAACGTCAGGAGCGCCTCCCGACAGGCAGAAGGCCAGGTTGGTGTTCTCCAAGTAAACCTTTTCCACTTTGCCGACGACCAATAAATTTCCGGTTTTTTCGCGAAGCTGAGCAATCATTCCTGCTTTTTCGATGTAGTAAAAGTAGCCGGCAATGCTATTTTTGCTCACGCCAATCAGCTTTGCAAGATTTGAGAAGTTGGGCTTAAACGGCACGCTTTCGGCGATAATCGTCAGCAGCTTTAGCAGCTTTCGTCCTGTGGCAACGTTCATGTTGGCATACGCCGGAATATCGCTCTCCATCGTTTGCGCTATGATTTGCCGCAGGTGAGCCATGTAGTCGTCGCCATTGCCAAACGGATAGTATCCTTTTTGCAGGTAGGCCTTGAAATATTTTAGCGGAAAGCCTACTTTTTGCTTTAAGTCGTTGGCTTTGTGCGCCAAGATATCCTCCAATGGCAGCGCAGGAAGCGTAATGCTGTGAAACAGCTGCAAGTATTCTCTAAACGAAAGCCCCTGTAAATAAATGGGTAAAGCCCTTCGGCTCAGATCTGCGCTGCCTTTCAAAATGTCAAGCACAGATGAGCCGGTAAAAACCACCTGCAATTCAGGATAGCCGTCGTACAAATTTTTCAGGGTACGCGACCACTCCGGGTATTTATGTATCTCATCTACAAAAAGATATTTTCCGCCATTCTTGTGAAATTGATCTGCCGTTTCGTATAGCGTATGGTTGGCAAAATACAAATCGTCCATCGAAACATATAAGGTATCGGAAAGGCTGTGGTTTTCCTTAATGTGCTGAAGAACAAGCGTAGTTTTGCCAACGCCGCGCGCCCCGATAAGGCCGAACAGCCGGCGGCTCCAATCAACTGCCGGATACAAATAGCGCTTAAAGCCCAACGGCGTTTTGCGTAAACGATCTTCAAAAATTTGATACAACGCTTCCATAATCAACAGGTTTTCGGCAAAGACACTAAATTTTCCCTGTCGGAGTGCTTTTATTTGAAATGTTTTCCCTTATTGAGGGATAAATGACGAAAAATGCGCTTTGTCAGCTCCATAAAAAGGCGCAGTGGCTACCAAATTCGGCTTTCGCATAAAAAAGCCGGATTGAGAAGGGGGATTAACACCCCTCCCCCCTACCCGATTTCGCCTTTGCCGTCTCCCCCGGTAAAAGAATTAGCTACAGCAGCAGCCGTGGGCGGCAATGCGGCGATTTCGTCCAGCTCCAGCCAGCGCAGCTCCTTTTCGCCGATTTCGTCCACCACTTCGCCCATGCGCTTCGACTGTAGCGTCAGGTCTTGGGGGGAGAGGAGGCCGGAGGTGAGCTGCTGCTCCAGCGCCAGCTTTTCGTGCTCCAGCTGCTTCAGCTCGTCGGGCAGGGCTTCGTACTCGCGCCTTTCGGCAAACGAAAGCTTCCGCCTTTCGGGTGACCTCTCGGGTGCGCTTCGCCTGCGCTCCGCAGGGGGGCTGGCCGCAGGCTGCTGCCCCGTGCGCGGCAGCAGCCGATCCTGCTGCTGCCGGTAGCTGCGGTAGCCGGTGTAGCTGCCGGGAAAATCCTTTATCTTCCCCACATCCTCGAACACAAAGAGGTGGTCAACGATTTTATCCATAAAGTAGCGGTCGTGCGACACGATGATTACGCAGCCCTCAAACTCCCGGAGGTAGTCCTCCAGCACGGCCATTGTCATCAGGTCGAGGTCGTTGGTAGGCTCGTCGAGGATGAGGAAGTTGGGCTGCCGCATGAGGATGGTGAGCAGGTAGAGGCGCCGCCGCTCGCCGCCGCTCAGGTTGCGCACTAAGGTCTGCTGGGCGCTTGGCGGAAACAAAAAGTGGTTGAGAAACTGCGATACGGAGAGGTTGGCGCCGTCGCCCATCTTCACGTACTCCGCAATATCGCGCGCCACGTCAATCACCCGCTTGTTTTCGTTGACCGTAATGCCCTCCTGACGGTAGTACCCCACGACCACCGTTTCGCCGCGGCTCACGTGGCCGCTGTCGGGGCGCAGGCTGCCGGTGAGCAGGTTGAGCAGCGTGGTTTTGCCCGAGCCGTTTTTACCAACAATGCCCACCTTTTCGCCGCGCTTAAACTCGTAGCTGAACTTGTCCACGTAAGCCTTGCCGTCGTAGGCCTTGCAGAGATTTTTGGCCTCCATAATTTTTTTGCCCAGACGCGCCGAGCGCACGCCTATCTCCACCTGCCCGTCTTGCCGCTTGGCGTGAGCGCGCGCTTTCACCTCGCCAAAAGCGTTGACGCGCGACTTGATTTTGGTGCCGCGCGCCGAGGGCTGGCGGCGTATCCACTCCAGCTCGCGGCGAAACAGGTTGGCGGCGCGATCCACCTCGGCGTTAAAAGCGGCTATCCGCTCCTCGCGCTTCTCCAGAAAGTAGGAGAAATTGCCCCGATAGGTAAACAGCCGCTGCTGGTCAACCTCGATGATGACGTTGCACACGCGGTCGAGGAAGTAGCGGTCGTGCGTCACCATGAGCAGCGTGGAGCGGGACTTGGAGAGGTACCCCTCCAGCCACTCCACCATGTCGATGTCGAGGTGGTTGGTAGGCTCGTCGAGGATAAGAAAGTCCGGCTCGCTGATGAGCGCTCCGGCCAGAGCAACCCGCTTGCGCTGCCCGCCGCTGAGCTCGCCCATGCGCCGGTCGAAATCGCCGATGCGCAGCTGCGTGAGGATTTGCTTGGCGCGCTGCTCGCAATCCCAGGCGCGGTGCGCATCCATCTGCTCGGAGAGCGCCGCCACATCGCGCCCCTCAAGCACCGCCCGCTCGTACTCGCTGACGATTTTCACGGCCGGGCTATCGGAGGCAAACACCGCCTGCAGCACCGGCATGTCCGGCGGAAAGCCGTCGAGCTGCTCCAGAAAGCCCACGCGCAGGTCGCGGCGAAAGGTAACGCTGCCCCCGTCGGGCGTGTCGCGCCCGGCGATGATGTTGAGCAGCGTGGTTTTGCCTGCTCCGTTCCGGGCAACTACGGCAACGCGCTGACCCTCCCCCACGCCAAACTTGAGGTCGGAAAACAGCGTCAGGTCGCCAAACGATTTGCTTAGATTTTCAACTTGAAGGTACGGTATCATGGGCGCAAAGGTAGCAAATTTTGCGGGTTGTTGGAGCCGCAGGCGACAGGCGGGGCGGCGGGTTGAGGCTAAAGGGAAATTTGCCGGCCCTGCGCAAGCCTCACCACCGCTCCACTCCTATTTTAGGGAACCTCTAAAAACCCCCAAATTAAGGCTTGCGGCTGAGGCAAAAGCGGAGTTTGCTAAAAATGAGCGTTTTGCCGAGGGCGCGTAACGCAGCGTTTGGGGTTTTTAGAGGTTCCCTTTACATAAAGCTATACGGCTGCCGCTTTTTCACCTCAGCTCGACGCTAAGCTTGCTGCGCTGCAAGGCAGGTTCCACTTTCCTTGCAGCTTGAGCGTTTGCTCTATCACGTCGCGCACGCAGGCCATGCCGCCGGGTCTGTCCGAAATGTAGGCGCAAATAGCCTTTACTTCGGGCACGGCGTCGGCAGGACAGGTGGGCAAGCCGCACTGCATGAGGATTTCCATATCGGGAATATCGTCGCCCATGCACAGCACTTCGCGGGGGTGTATCTGGTGCTTACGGCAAAAGCCCGCAAAATGCTCTATTTTATTGAAGGAGGCAAGGTGCACATCCGTAACGCCCAGCATGCCGAAGCGCTCCCTGATGCTTTCGCTGGCGCCGCCCGTAATAATCCCTATGGGGTAGCCTTGGTTTACGGCGTAGCGCACGGCGTAGCCATCTTTGGCGTTGTGCATGCGCAGAAAATCGCCGCCGGAAGCCAGCACCATCCCGTTCGTAAATACGCCGTCCACATCAAACACAAAGGCTTTTATGGTGTGCAGCTTGGTTTTATAGTTCATCTCCAAAGGTAGTGTTCAAAAAAAAATTATTGGTGTGTAGCCGCGCCATGTCCGGAATCTTTTATTTTTTGCTCCGTGCTCATGATGCTCTCCGAAATCAGCTGGTAGATTTGCTGCGTCAGCGGGTAGCCCGATAGCGCCTTAACGTGGCTGCCGACAATTTTAGCGTCGCCGCGCACCGCAGGGCCTGTTTGCAGCAGCTCCGGATTGTCAACCTGCATAGCGCGCTCAAACGTGTCCTTAATAAGGGGTTTAAGGGAAGCGTAGCTCAGCTGCTCGTCGTGAAGCAGGCGGGAGGCAATGGTAAGGAGATGGTTGGAAAAGTTGCACGCAAACACGGCGGCAATGTGCAGCAGCATTCGCTTTTCGGAGGTAATGTTGTACACCTCCACCGATAGCTTTCGCCCCATGAACATGAGCTCCTCCATGGCTACGCTGTCGTTGGCCTCCACGTACAGGGGCACGTGCATAAAGTTGACGCTATGCCGCGTAAATGCCTGCAAGGGGTAGAGCACGCCGTAGTGGGCTATGCCCCGCTTTTCGAATATGCTCATGGGCGTTGAGCCGGACAGGTGCACTACAATACCGTTGCCAAACGTTGCCTTGCGCAGCACGTTTACAATTTCGTCGTCGGGAACAGCGAGAATGTAAATGTCGGCATTCGGGCTTAGCTCCGTCAGCTTGTCGGTGCTCGCTGCGCCCACCACCTTTGCCAGCTGCTGCACCGTCCGGAGATTGCGCGAGCACACCTGCACAATTTTGTACCCTGCCCCGTACAGGGCGGGCAGCAGCGATAAAGCAACGTTGCCGCTCCCTACGCATGCTATTCGTTTTACAGTAGCGCTATCCATAATTTTTTTCGGCATAAAAAAGAGGAAAGGGAGCGAAGCTCTTCCCCCCTAAGGTAATGGTATTAAAAACCTGTGCAGCACGTTCCTGTGCCCCAACCGGTACTGCACGCTCACAAAATTTTCCACATCGGCGTAGCAGCCATCGTAGCGGTAGGCTATGCTACAGGTGTCGCCAACGGTGGCTTGCGTAACGGTGGCGCAGTCCGATTTCACCTGCGGCTTGCGCGATGTTTTCACGGGGCGCTCTCCCAGCATGAGCCGGTAGGCAATGCGCCCCAGGGTATGCTCCACCTCAGCGATCAGCAGATTTTCGTAGAGCGCGCGGTAGCGCGATTGGAGCAGGGCTGCTTTTTCTTTGCGGCTATCTTCGAGGCTTGCCGCCAGGCTACCCAGCTCGTCCACGGCGGCGTCTATCTGCTCTACGCTCTCCACCTGCTCCCGCAAGGCCTCCAGCTCGCCTATGCGCCGCGTAATTTTTTGGTCTTCCTCCCGAAACTCGGCAACCAGCTTGCCCAGCTGCGCCGCGCTGAAGGGGTACTTGACGTAGTAGCGGTAAAGCTCCTTTTTGCTTGGCTTGTCTCGAAGCTTTTCCCAGTACGAATCTTCTACCTTGCTGACCGAGATGCCCTGCAAAAAGGGCACCTTGTTTGCCTTAGCGGTGATGCTTTGCGTGTACGATTCGGTAACGCTCAGGCCTTGCTCCTGCAAGCTGTGCGTAGCTGCGCTGATGACTTGCTCTGCCACGCTGCGCACTATTTCCTGCTTGACCAGCAGCATTGCCTTTTGCTGCGCTTCGCCAAGCGAGGCGGCGTCGCTTTGGGTAATGATGTAGCCTGTTTCCACCAGCAGCTTTGCCCATTCGGGCTTTTTTCCGCTGGCCTCCAGCGTTTTTTGCTGGGCAAAAAGCGCTACTGCCCAAAGCAGCGACAAGCTAAGGGTGGATAGGATTTTTTTCATTTATCTGCGTATGTTTTTCGTCATTTGGCGCGAAGACGTCAAATGAGGGTTGATTAAAAATGCCAGCAGCAACAAGCCGGCAAATAGCGACACCGCATTTGCCGGCTTGAGCAAACAACCGGAAAAAACTAATATCCCTGTTTCTTGGCAAAATCAGCCATTTCCGCATCGAAGTTCTGGCGGAATTTTTCGCGGTTAAAGAGGGTTTCGAGCTTTTTTTCTGCCTCAAAATTTTTCTCCAGCGCCTTGTAAACCTCCTCCTTGTTTGCCTCTACCGCCATGTAAACCTTGTACATGCCTTCTACTGTTTGCGTGGTTCTGTTGCAGGCCACGCTCAGGTTGCTTATCTGCTGGTTAACAACCTGCTTTGTCATTCCCTCAAACAGCTCGGAGTAGTCCGAAGGCTTTTGTCCCGCATCATTCACGTAGCGCTCCTGCACTTGCTTGATGATGGTGGTGATGCTTCCCGCCAGCTCGGCGTTGGCGGCCATGCGCGCTTTATCGCGCGCGGTGTTCAGGTCTTTACTTTGCCCAATGCCTAAACCTCTGAAAAACTCTTTGTCCGTACGTTTGTCATCGCACGGTATGCTCACCTCTTTTTCGCCGGAGGCTACCGCTACGGACTTGGGGCCACACGAAGAACATATTGCCCCTGCTCCAAGGGCAATAGCAGCAACAAGAATAAACGATTTTTTCATTTTGCTTAAAAAATTATAGAATAACATAAATTGATGGAATCTGCATGTAAACTCTCATCGGATTTCATACGAACATGCTCGTGTTACTTTTTAAAGCAGCCATGAGGTCGTCCTTCGCTCGTCTTCGCCTTCAATTTTCACCTGTGGCGGTATCTGCTGCTGCAGGCGGCTGATGTCCTACGGGGGGCATATCGGCTATGCGTTTTTTTCCCTGCTCCATAAAGCGCTTTAGGGCTGCGCTGCGTATATCTACCTGCTGCAATGCGTTGAGTACGGCAGCCTCTTCGTTTTTACCCGTGCCTTTGGCGGAGAGCTCGGTTTGCGCTACAATGCTTTTGCTTCCGGCGGTATCGGCAATCATCAGCACGATGCTGAGCTTTACCAGCTGGCTTGGCGGCGCTGTGGGGGTAACGTCGGAGCTCACAATGCGCACCGAGGGCGTGAGCCGAAAGCGAGTATTTTCTGCTTGAGCGCCAACGCCGTTGAGCGTGGTCAGCTGCTGCATTTTTTTCAAAATCACCTGCTGCGCCCCGCAGCTCAAGGGCGTACTTGCGGGTATCGTTACGCCTATGGCCATTGGAGGTTGCGCTGTAGCCACGGCAACGCATGCAAGCGCTGCAAGTATGGCAAGTAGGGTATGCTTCATTTTCGGGAAATTTATTTTTCGCCTACAACAATCCAGGCTTCGCCCAGCCCGCGCTGGTAGACCTTGCAGTCGATGCCGAACGGAGGCTTGCGGAGCACGGCGCGCAGGTCGTTTGCAAAGCCGCGGGCGTCGATGGCCGTTTGCCTGCCGCTGCTGCTTTCCTTAAACAAGGGGATGCGCACCTGCTCGTACTTGAGCATGTTGCTGCTCCCGTCGACGCGGCTAAAGCGCCCCTGCACGCAATTTTTCTCCAGCCAGGCGTCAACGATATCGCCAAACTCCTTTGTGTCGCCGTCGTAGTCAAACTCCTCCTCGAAGTCGAACGCGGCGCTGTTGAAGCGCTTAAGCTGCAGCTTTACTTCGCGGCCGTTTTTGAACATGTCTTCAAAGAAGGACTGCAGGCGCCCGTTAAATTCGTCGATGTAGCTGATAACGGCCTCCTCGAGCAGGAGCTCCGGCGCTGCAGCCGTAGATGGCTGTCCTGAGCCTGCCGCGCCTGCAATTTGCTTGGCGGTGTAGGCGTCCAGCCCGCGAAGGTTGAAGTTGACGTAGCTTTGGGGGCCTCTTTTTTGGACGTTAAAGTCGAGGTCCATGATGATATCGGCTTTGGCGGTGCGCTTGAGCTTGTCGATGGGCGATTCCACAATTTCGCCGCCCTCCTTTCCCTGCATGGCGGCCACCTCAGCCTCCTCCTGCGCAAGGTTTTTCAGCTCCTGCTCCAAGTCCTTGAGCGGAAAGCCCCTGTCCGCCATAATCGCGGCCAGCTTGGTGATGGCCAGGCGCATGTTGCGGTCGTTTTGCACCATTTTTTTGTAGTCGGGCAAGGTTTGCTCTACGCCGTTGGCTATAAATTGCTGTGAAAATCCGTTGGAAATGCAGTAAACATCGCTGGGCACCACCATGATGGTAGGTTTTTTTGCCTGCGCCAGCGCCGCAAGGCTGAGCGAAATCGTCGCCAGGAATAGAAAAATTTTTTTCATCGAAGTTTAAAAATATTCAGTGAGTTAGACTTAGAATCCTGCGTCGAGGCGGCGTGCGATGCCGTCTGCTTCCAAATCGCTGCGCAGGTCATTATACAGTATTTGCACGGCAATGCCCACCTTGTAGCCACCCTTTACCTTAAGGCGGTCTTGTCCGCTGGGCACGGCGTCGGTGGTGAGGTTTACGTACTTGAGGTACTTTCCGCCGGTGGCAAAAAAGCTGTCAAAGTAGTCGGCGTGGGTTTCTTCGGCGTTGGCCTCTCTGCAGATGGCGGGGGTAGGCGCAGCGCCGTTTCCGCCGGGTATGCCTCGGAAGATGCAGGCGGCCACCGCATTTTTCTTTGCCTGAACGATGGCGTCGTCTACCTTTTTGGCGTAGCCCCACACCTTAAAAACCTTCGTTCCGTCTTGCCCAACGCCCAGCACGGCTACTTCGTAGTTGTAGGTGCTGCCGAAAAGAATTTTGCGCTCCTTGCGCGACTGAGCGTTTGCGCCGGCTATCAGCGCCAAAGATGTCAAAATCAAAAAAATATGTCTCATAAATGGGGTTTAAATTATTCATTTGCCACTCCCGTACCCGGCTGGCTATCATCTTAATGCGGAAAGGCTTTGCTGACGCTTGCTTGGCCGTAATGGTGGGGTAAGCGAATTGTCGCAAAGGTAGCCTTTTTTTTTGTTGCAGGTGCAGGAGCTGCATTTTTTTTCATCAACAAAATGGTTAAAAAAAATTATTGCTGTAGCGCATTTATCTACTTCCGGCTTAGCATATTTGCTATGAATGTCGCTAACTCGCAAAGTGTCAGCATGTTTTTTATTCACATTCGCAAGTGCTCAAAGAACACCATCGGAGAGCATACGCTTGCTAACGCTGTGAAAAAAATGATATTATTTTCTCCCGCCACTTCTCCCATTCGGTGGTG
>JAIROF010000190.1 GCA_031257655.1 Prevotellaceae bacterium
CACACACACACACACACACACACACACACACACACACACACACACACACACACACACACACACACACACACACACACACACACACTGCTCAACAAGTTACGTGTTTTAGGTGTTGCGTGCGCACGCGCGCGCGTATTATACGGAATATTTTTAAGAGTACAGCCATGATCGCAGCATGTTTTTTGCATGTATGCGATTTTTTTTTGCGCCAACACCCTGTGCTCTGAAAAGGAGCGTATTGGGCTTAACGCGGGAGGAGATGGGGGAGCGCCCCCCCCCCCCCTTTTTGTGTAGCCGGTTAGCCGGCTGAAAAATAAAAATTCGACCGCATTTTAGCCGGTCGGCAACGTGAAATAGCAACACTTTTTTTCACTTTTCGGCGGATTGGCCGGAAAATGTTTAAAGCAGCATCGCTATTTCGCAGGTAGTTGAACAACGAAAAAATCCATTTATGTCGGACGAATACAACAATTTGGAAACCCGGTTTAAGTATCTTATACCGAACGATAGAGACAGGAAATTCGGCTTATGGGTAAACGCGGTGGGGTTTGAGCGCATTCCGCCCAACTCGTCCTATCCGCTGAAAGTCCATCCCTTGGGCTATCTTTTTAACGCCAAAAGGGGGCGTACCCTGCACGAATACCAGCTGCTTTATATTACGAAGGGCAAAGGGCTGTTTGCCTCCGAAGACATGCCCGAGCGGCAAGTGGGCAAAGGCTCCCTGTTCGTTCTTTTTCCCGGACAGTGGCACACGTTCCGCTCCCTGAAGGAAACCGGATGGAACGCCTACTACATTGGCTTTGAGGGGGCGGTGGCCGACAACCTGATAAAGGAGGGCTTTCTCTCCAAAGAAGCCCCCCTGTTTGATGTGGGGCTGAACGAGGAGCTGGTCTCCCTCTTTTCGCGCGCCCTGGAGGTCGCAGAAGACGATAAAATGTCGTCGCAGCAGCATTTGGCGGGAATTGTCCTGCTCTTGATTGGAACCATGCTCGCCATTACAAAAAACAAGAGCAGCAGCATGAACCCTAAAATTGAGCAGGCCAAAATCATTATGTCCGAAAATGTGCTGAAAAATATTGACCCGGAAACGCTGGCAAAAAAGCTGAATGTGAGCTATTCGTGGTTTCGCAAGGCCTTTAAGGACTACACCGGATTTGCCCCCACTAAGTACTTCAAAATCCTGAAGCTCCAAAAAGCCAAACACCTGCTGGTAGAAAGCTCGTACAGCGTGACGGAAATCTCCTTTATGCTTGGCTATGAATCTACCAAGCACTTTTACGCCCTGTTCAAGAAGTTCTTTAACCTTACCCCCTTGAAGTACCGCAACTCCACGACAATGCAAAAAAAATCGGAGGCGGCATGACGGCGCCTTACCCCGCTCGGCGTAGCGTCCGCGCTGCGCCGCTGTTGTCTGAACTCGGATTTTACGGGATTAAGATGATTGTCTGAACTCGGATTTTACGGGATTTATGGGATTAAGATGATTAATACCGCGTGTTTTCGCCTCGCTCGGCGTAGCGTCTGCGTTGCGCCGAGCGAGGTCAATGCCGCCTTGCGCATCTTTTAGTTTTTAGTTTTTAGTTTTTAGTTTTTTATAGGGCGAAGCCCCAATAGCCATAATCGCTAATGCCCCTGCGGGGATTGTAAATGCCTTCGCCGAAGGATGTATTCGTATTTAGCTGCGAAAATCTGTACAATCTGCGTCACCTGTGCGCTAAAAATACTTTTCACGCAGCCTCCAAAGAAGGATGCGGTATATGAAGAAGGATGCCTTCTAATTCTCAATTCTCAATTCTCAATTCTCTGTCGCTAAGCTTGTTTTGCTGTTAAGCTATGGTTGTAAACGGGGTCTCTTTTTTAGTTGAAGTAAAAAATCGCTTGGCTTTTTATCGGCCCGGGTGATGTTAAATATCAAAATGCGTACTTTTTATATCAAAATGACCGTTTTGGGGAAATTCATCTAAGCTACCTTTGCGAAACTTTAAATTTTAAAATCTTTATTATCATGAGAAAAATTGCATCTTTAGCTTTTATGGCTTTAGGCCTTGGCCTTACTCCTTTTCTACAGTCGTGCGACGACAAAGAAAAAGTTGATGACAAGACGCCCGTAATCGGCGTATCCTTAAACAAGGAGACACTACTGCTCGATCTCAACGGGACAAAAACAGAAACGCTTACCGCCACGGTAGACCCCACAAATGCTACGGTGCCGACGGTGAAGTGGACGTCAAGCGCTACAGGCGTGGCCACGGTAGCCGACGGCGTTGTTACCGGCCTTGCCGCTGGTGACGCATTAATTATTGTTACAACGGACGAGGGCGGATTTGCCGACACCTGCAAAGTAACGGTTGCCAGCATAGCGACGCATGCTGACGGAGTATCGTTAAACACAGCGGCCTTAACGCTTATCCCCGGCGATACCGTAAGGCTTATTGCCACAGTAGCTCCCGAAGAAGCCAGCGTAAAAAAGGTGATCTGGACTTCGAACGCTACAGACAAAGCTACGGTGAGCGACGCAGGGCTTGTTACCGCCGTTGCCCAAGGTACGGCAACGATTACGGTTACCACCCTTGATGGCAATAAAACCGCCACCTGCGCAGTAACGGTTGGCGCCGAACCCGTTGTACGTTGGGAACTTTATGACGTAGATTCAACAGACCACTTCCACGAGGGCATTTGGTATAGAGTTGTCCGTGAGGGCGAATTGGCGGTGGTAAGGGATACCGTCGAACAGCGCTACGAGGGTACAGTTACTGTTCCGTCTACGATAGTGCGCGGCGCCGTTACCTACACGGTGAAGTACGTCGCAAACCGCGCCTTTGCCTTTCCATCTAAAGAAGATGCAAAGTTAGAATACGTCAATTTGCCCCCTACTATCATTTCTTTCGGTGGATGTGCTTTTCAGTACTGTGCCAGCCTAAAATCCATTGTAATTCCAAATTCGACAACCGCTCTTTGGGATGACAATTTTGATGGGGTTGACGATGCAGAAGGCGCCACTTTTATGGACTGCACCGGTTTGGAGGAAATAACCATCGGCGCCGGCATTACGAATCTAACCGCTCCCAATGGCCTTTTCCATCCCGTTCCGAATTTGAAAAAAGTTACCTGCCTTGCCACTAATCCGCCCCTAATTGATACAGCAAGTACGAGTGTGGGTTGGGCTGCCATGAATACGGGTGGAAGTAAAGAGAACGCTGTTCTTTTTATTTCCCCCGATGCAAATGTTAACGACTTTCTAATAGATTACTGGTGGGACTTTGCCACAGCAGAACAAAAGCCGGGAAATAGAGCCGGCGGTATTTATCATGTTGGCGAGTGCGTACAGCCATGGAGCTTGAGCGCAACCAACGACGGTAAGATTACATGGAGAGGCGCTACCAGCGGGTACTATGTGCTTGTTTCCCCAACGGAGCTTGCCAGCCCGTCCGGAGGTCAACGTGTTACGACCACTGAACACGATGTCGCATTTGATATCACGCCCAATGTGACCAACTACGTTTATGTCCGAAGCGATTGCAATAACGTGTGGAAAAGCGTTTCATTCTTCCCCCCCATCGAAAATGGTTGCGAATATACCGTATTCGGCGATATGAACGGAGAGAATAATGCTGAAGGCTACGATGAAAATGGATGGGGCTGGTATAATGCTCGTTTACAAGTTATTCAAAATGGAATAGTTGTTATTGATATTACCAATCCCACTGAAGAGGACGGTACCGGGACGTCGATTACGCTCCTGCCAAATGTTCCGGCAACATTCAAATGGATTGGGGGCGACTACGCAGACCCAGCAAAAGGGTATTCCTGCTGGTTCAGAGTTAAAAATGCAGATGGTGACGTGCTTATAGAACAAACCGGCTTGTATGGAGATCAGGAATTCACCCCGGTTTCAACTTGCACTAAATAATGCAAAAACGGCAGCATTTCGCTGACGGACAAAGAGCAAAGATACATGAATGAAAGTTTGATAAGGTCTTTGCTCTTTGTTTTTTATCCAATACCAACTATTAATAAAAATAATACATGAAACCCCAAAAACTTCAGAAAGGAGGCGGTTGCGCTTCCCGGACGTTGAAAACGGTTGTGCTCCTGCTGTGCTGCGCGCTGTCCCTGTCCACCCTGCGGGGGCAAAATGCGCCCCCAGCGAAGCAAACCATAAGCGGAGTGGTGCTCGATGCGGCGGGCGACGGCCTTATTGGCGCAACGGTGGTGGAAAAAGGCAGCACCAACGGTACGGTTGCCGGCGCCAGCGGACGATTTTCGATAACCGTTGCCCCGGGCGCTACGCTGCAAATTTCCTATCTGGGATACATCACGCAGGAGGTAGCCGCCGTAAACGGCGTTCAAATCACGCTGCTGGAAACCGCCACCGAGCTGGAGGACGTGGTGGTGGTGGCCTACGGGCAGCAGAAAAAGGTATCGGTAACGGCGTCCATTGCCACCATCCAAACCAAAGAGCTGAAGCAAAGCCCGGCGGCCAACTTGTCGTCGTCGCTGGCCGGACGGCTACCCGGCCTCACGGCCATGCAGAATACCGGGCAGCCCGGCGCGCAGGACGCCGTGAGCCTCTACCTGCGCGGCGTGGGTACGACCAACGGCACCAAGCCCCTCATCATGATAGACGGCGTGCCCCGCGACGCCAACCTCCTCGCCACGCTCGACCCCAACGAAATAGCCTCCCTCTCCATCCTGAAAGACGCCTCGGCTACCGCCGTGTTTGGCGTGCGCGGCGCCAACGGCGTAATCCTTATCTCCACGCGGCGCGGGCAAACCGGCAAAATGGAGCTCAGCATCTCCGCAGACTACAGCATGCAGCAGTTTACCGTCATGCCCCCGCACCTGCACTCCTACACCTACGCCGTGCTGCAAAACGAAGCGGCGCGAAACGATGGCGCCACGCTGCCTTATACCGACTACATGATTCAAAAATACCGCGACGGCAGCGACCCTGTGTTCTACCCCGACCGCAACCTGATTGACGAATTTTACAAGCCCACCGCGCCGCAAACCCGCCTCAACGCCAACATGAGCGGCGGAACGGAGAAGCTGAAGTACTTTGTCAACGTTGGCTACATTGGGCAGGGCAGCAACTTCAATACGGTGGAGAACGAAAAGTACGGCTTTGACCCGGCCTTCAAGATGACCCGCTACAACTTTCGCGGCAACTTGGACTTTGAGGTAACAAAGGACCTGAAAATATCCCTAAACTTAGCCTCCTACCTGCAAAAAGCCAATTCGCCCAACCTGTCGAAGGTGGGATTTGGCACCGTTGACGACCTGACCAACGAGGTGCTTGGCCTTATTCTGGGCGCCGACCCCACGCAGCCGGGGCCGCTCACCGCGGCCGGCCAAACGGCGCCGGACGGAACGCCGGTGCCTGCAGGCTTCCCGATACGGCAATCTCCACACGCCAGAAGCGCCTGGGGCGACCTCAACGGGTATGGATACCGCGAGTCCACGTCGGCCGTGCTAAACTCTTCCCTTGCCGTGGACTGGGCGCTGCCTTTCATCACCCAGGGGCTGAGCGTAAAAGCCATGATATCATACGACTCCGAAGGCAGCACGATGCAGGAGGGGTCGCTCTACGTCAACTACATCGACTATAAGGTGGGGCAGGAAGCTGGCGACTCCACCCACTACACCCTGCCGGAGGTGAACCGATTCGACCCGCTCGACCTCTACAAATCTTCTTCGGCAAAGTACTATACCAACATGCAGGTTTCGCTCAACTACGACCGCGTTTTTGGCGACCACGCCGTAACCGGAATGGTGCTGGCGCAGCGCGATAACTGGGACGACTGGGGCGGAGCGCTGCCATACAACATCCTTGGCATTGCGAGCCGCTTTACCTACGGCTACGATTCGCGCTATCTGGCGGAAGTCAACTTAGGCTACAACGGCTCCGAGCAGTTTGCCCCAGACAACCGCTTCGGATTCTTCCCCGCCGTATCCGCCGGCTGGGTGGTGAGCAACGAGGCTTTCCTGCGCGACAACCCTGTGGTTACCAGCCTCAAGCTGCGCGCCTCCTACGGCAAAGTGGGCAACGACAAGCTCGTCACCGAGGAGCGATTCCTTTACATCAGCAAGATTGCTCAGGGCGGCGGCGCCTACACCCCTTCGCTCGGACAGCATACCGCCATCACCCAGGCGCTGGTCGGCAACGACAAGATGAGGTGGGAGGTCGCTAAAAAGCAAAATTACGGACTGGATTTGCAGCTCCTCTCGGACATTTCGCTCACGGCTGATCTGTTCTTCGAAAATCGCAGCGACATCCTTATTGCCCGCGGCACCGTACCCAACCTGCAGGGCGTGCCCGCCGGATACCTGCCAAAGGTCAACATGGGAACGATGGAAAACTGGGGATACGAGCTCGAGCTGGTTTACCAAAAAATATTCAGCAAGGATTTTTCGCTCACCGCTCGCGGAAACTACGCTTTTAACCGCAACAAGGTAACCTTTTACGACGAAGTGCTGCTGGATCAAGACTACGCCTACCGCTACCGTACCACAGGATATTCGCTGGGACAACCCTTTGGCTACGTAATAGACTACAGCAACGGAAGCGGCTACATCACCACGCAGGAGGAGCTGGAGTATGCCACCCGCACCTATAATATCGGCGGAACGCCGCGCATGGGTGACTTCCTGTATAAAAACCTGAACACCGACGACGTTATCGACCCCAAAGACCAGGCGCCGCTTGGCTATACGGGAGTACCCGAAATTGCCTACGGGTTTTCGGCCGCCATCAGCTGGAAAAATTTCGACTGCTCTTTCCTCTTTTCGGGCATTGCGCACGTTTCGATGGCTTACCCGGGATTCCGCTACAACGAAGACGTCGTGCAGCACGCATGGACGCAAGAGCGGTGGAGCAACGGCGAAGCGATTGAATACCCCGCCCTGGCAACGGGAAATACAAGCCCAAGCTACGTAACCAACTCTTTTTTCCTGCTCAACCGCTCGTTCCTACGCCTTAAAACGGCGGAAATAGGCTACACCCTGCCGACGCTATGGACAAAAAAAGTGGGCGTCAGCAGAGCGCGCATATACCTGAACGGAAACAACCTGCTCACTTTTACTCCGATGACGGCAAAGTACTTTGACCCGGAACAGGATAGCCCCGCAAAATTTCCCCTGGCAAAAATGGTGAACATGGGGCTGAGCGTCACTTTCTGAAATGTAAAATGTAAAATGTAAAATGTAAAATGTAGAATGTAGAATGTAGAATACTAAATACATGAGAACATTATGAAAGAGAATTTGATGCTTGATAAAACGTTTGAATTTGCTGTTCGGATTGTGAATTTGTACAAACAGCTAACTACAGACAAGAAGGAATTTGTAATGTCTAAACAGATTTTGCGCAGCGGAACTTCGATGGGCGCCAATTCGGAGGAAGCCAATTCCGGACAAAGTAAAAAAGACTTTATTGCCAAGCTGGAAATTGTGCTGAAAGAAGCAAAAGAAACACGCTACTGGCTCCGCTTACTCAACAAGACGGAGTATATAGACAGTAAAATATTTGAATCAATGCTTGCCGACTGCACCGAGATTATTGCCATCGTAACAGCAATTATACTAACTACAAGAAAAAACATAAATAGTAGTAATAATGATAATAATAATAACACAGCCAATGAAAAATAGAGTATTATCGCGAAATAAAGTGTTGTCGCGAATTAAATTTTGTATTCCGCGAATTAAAGTCCGCATTTTGCATTTTGCATTTTACATTTTACATTTTACATTTTGCCTTTCGGCGTGCACGGACGTCCTCGACATCGCCCCCGACGGAAACCTGAACATGGAAGATATCTACAGCGACCCGGTGAAAGTCGAAGCCTTGCTGGCAACGATCTATGCCGGCGTGCCGCAAAAGGGCTTCTGCTTTAGCGAATACACCCCCCTGGCGGCGGTTACGGATGATGGCTGGGAGGCCAACGGAGAGCATAACGGCCTCTTCTCCTACTGGGTGTACCATAAATCCAACACGGCGGGATACCATTCGATAGCCAATGCGCATAACGGCTGGAACAAAAACTACTGGGAAAACTTTTACACCTCCATCCGTCTGTGCAACCAGTTTATACAAAACGCCGATAAAATGGCTTTCTCAACCGAAAATAGCAACTCGAAAAACCGCTTAGTGGCCGAAGCTCGCGTTTTGCGCGCTTACTTCTACACCGACCTGGTAAAGTTTTTCGGCCCCGTGCCCATTATTAAAGACGTTCTGCCGTTAGATTTCGACTTTTCCGTGCTGGAGCGTAATTCCGTTTATGAGGTGGCAAAATTTGTTGCCGAAGACTGCGACGCGGCCCTTGCTACAACCGAGCTCCCCTGGCGCATCACCTCCGGCGCCGTCTTGCAGATTACCGGCTCTTCGATGTCTCCTTCGGGGGAGGCCTTTCGCATGACCAAAGCCTTGGCGCACGCGCTCAAATCTACGGCCATGCTCTTTGCCGCAAGCCCCCTGCACGACGCTAACGGCGATCATTGGAGCGAAGCCTATCAATTTTGCAAAGCTGCCGTGGATGCCCTGAGCAGCAATGGGTATGCGCTGTTCAGCGCGTGCACGCAGCCGGATATATTCGGCAATGGAGGCGCGGCGGCTTTCCACGAAATGATGTGTAAGGTGGCCGACTACAGCGCCACCCCGCGCGACTGTGAAACCATCTACCAAACGGTGGCCGCCGGGTGGGTGGCTTCGCTGCTCTGGCACGTCAACTATGTAGGAAACTCCTTGCCGGGAAATGCCTACGTGGGGACTACCCCTACCCAGGAGCTGGTGGACGCCTTTGAGTATGTAAAAAACGGAGTCGCATATCCTCTACTGGATTTGGAAAATCCGTATTTGGACGAAAAGCATTTGCAGCCCAACTTTAACTCCGACGCAATAGCCGCAGGCTATGCGGTAGATGGCTATAACGAAGAGGCGGGCAGCGATCCCTACGCCAACCGCGACCCGCGTCTGCGCGCTACCATGCTGGTAAACGGCGATATTATCGACTACCCGGGCGCTAAAAGTACGCCGGTGTCGATTGACATCTACGTCGGCGAAAAAGGCTCGAATGTAGCAGACGGGCTGTTCGCCATAAGCACCGACCCCAAAGAGCGCGGGTGGACAAAAACCGGATACTACTTCCGTAAAATTATCACCCCCGGCATGTCGGCCTCCGCCGGACAGGGAAATCCCCACACGCCCACCTACAAGCATTACCGCTTTGCAGAGCTGCTGCTCAACCTGGCCGAAACGGCCAACGAAGTCGGACAGACAGACGAAGCGCTGCAAGCCCTCAATTTGGTGCGCGCACGGGTGGAGATGCCGGAGGTGACGGAAACAGACCCGCACCTGCTTCGCCTGCGCATCCGCAACGAGCGCCGCGTGGAGCTGGCCTTTGAGGAAAACCGATACTACGACCTGCGCCGCTGGTGCTTACCCAACGGAGATTTGGGAAAATACCAGAAATACCTCACGGCTATGTGGATAACTAAGCGCGCTGACGGCACCTTCTCGTATGAGCGCAAAATTATCGGCGAGGGAGAGCGCGGCGGCTGGGAAAATCGCGATTTGCTCCTCCCCCTCCCCCTCTCCGAAGTGTCGAGCATGGAGCCCCTGACAGGGAAAAAATGGCAAAACCCGGGATGGTGAAAAACTAAAAACTAAAAACTAAAAACTAAAAACTAAAAACTAAAAACTAAAAACTAAAAACTAAAAACTAA
>JAIROF010000013.1 GCA_031257655.1 Prevotellaceae bacterium
TATGTATTGAAAACATGGCGCAAAACATTACGGTTGAAAAAGCGGGAGAGCTGTGGTTGAAAGCGGAAAGCGGAGCCGTCATCTCCAGACTTTCAGCCTTCAACCAGCTCTCAACCCTTTGGCCTTTGGCTTTTAGTTTTTAGATTTTGGCCTTTAGTTTTTAGTTTTTAGTTTTTAGTTTTTTATGGCGTTGCCCTACGCTAATGCTGTCGGGCCTTCAGCCCTGATCGGCTTTTGTTGCGCTGTATATGCATAATTCTGCCATTAAGTTTGCTACAAATATAATAATTATTTCTTTAATACAAAAACATTTATTGAAAATATTCTGTTGCTACAAAAATCAGCTTTTTCGACTCATTTTGCTGATATGTAGCGTAATACAAAAGTAAAATCCGTTGCAGGGTGCGCCCGCAAGGGGCGCCCCTGCGACGACAACGAATCAAAGGCAATGAACCAAAGGAATTAACATTGAAGCTATGTACTATAAGCAACGAAAAGCATCGCCCGACAACCTGCTGTTTGGCATACGTCCGGTGATGGAGGCGCTACAGAGCGGCCGCGAAATAGACCGGGTGCTGCTGAAAAAGGGCTTGGAGGGCGAGCTGGCGCAGCAGCTGGGGGCGCTGCTCGAGGAGCGCGGGGTGCCGGTGCAGCGCGTGCCGCTCGAAAAGCTGAACGCGCTCACGCCAAAAAATCACCAGGGGGTGGCGGCGTTTGCCGCGCTCATAGAGTACGCCAGCCTCGAGGAGGTGGTGATAGGCGCCGTGGAGCGCGGCGAAACGCCGCTGGTGCTGCTGCTCGACGGCGTAACCGACGTGCGGAACTTTGGCGCAATAGCCCGCTCGGCGGAGTGCGCCGGCGTGCACGCCATTGTGCTGCCAACGAAGGGCGCCGCGCAAATCAACGGCGACGCGCTAAAGGCTTCGGCGGGCGCGCTCAGCATAACGCCGGTGTGCCGCGCCCATAGCCTGCGCAGCGCCATGCGATACCTGCACAACAGCGGAGTTCAGGTGGTGGCGGCCTCCGAAAAAGCCGACAAAAGCCTCTACGCGCTCAACCTCGCAGGCCCAACCGCCATCGTGCTGGGGGCGGAGGATGAGGGCGTATCGCCCGACCTCCTGCGCATGGCCGACGAGCAGGTGCGCATTCCCCTCTGCGGAAGCATTGCCTCGCTAAACGTTGGAGCGGCGGCGGCCGTCATCCTCTTTGAGGCCGTTAGGCAGAAAATGCAAATGAAGAATTGATTTTTTTTAACAACAACAACAACAACAACAACAACAAAACAAAAAAACGTAAGCAAAATGAAAAGATCAACCTTACTGCTGCTGCTTGGCCTGTCGTGCGCAGGCGCGAGCGCACAAGCGGTCAACCCCCAGCACCAATGGTTTGAGGAGGCTCGCTTCGGGCTGTTCGTCCACTTTGGCGCGTTCAGCGTCCTGTGCGACGGCGAGTGGGTAATGCACAACAAGTCGATAGCCGTGCACGACTACAAGAAGCTTCAGCAGGTTTTCAACCCGCAGCTTTTTGACGCAAAAAAGCTGGTGGGCCTTGCCAAGGAGGCGGGGATGAGGTACATCACCTTTACCTCGCGTCACCACGATGGCTTTAGCAACTGGGACACCAAGCAGTCCGACTGGGGCGTCATGCGCACGCCCTACGGCAAAGACCTCGTCCGGCAGCTGGCCGACGAATGCCACAGGGAGGGCATTAAGCTGGTGCTCTACTACTCCCTGCTGGACTGGTCGCGCGACGACTACAGCCACACCACCGGCCGCACGGGGAAGGGCACGGGGCGCACCGAGCAAAAGGACTGGAGCGCTTACATCAGCTTTATGAAGGCGCAGCTGACGGAGCTGCTCACCGGCTACGGCGAAATTGCCGGGATATGGTTTGACGGGGAGTGGGACCAGCTGCCGGAGGAAAACCAAAAGGTGTCGCACGACATGTCGGCCGTAGACTGGCATTTTGGCGAAATATACGACCTTATTCACACCCTGCAACCCTCGTGCATGATTGCCAACAACCACCACCTCCCGGCGCTGCCCGGCGAGGACTACCAGGCCTTTGAAAAGGACTTGCCCGGCGAAAACACCGGCGGCGGCTTTAGCGCAAACCAGCGCGTTGCCGGACGGCTGCCGCTCGAAACCTGCGAAACCATCAACCGCACGTGGGGCTACAGCATTCGCGACAACGACTTCAAGTCCACCGAGCAGCTGGTGCACCTGCTTGTGCGGGCGGCCGGCTACGGGGCAAACCTCCTGCTCAACATCGGCCCCATGCCTACGGGCGAAGTGGAGGAGGCCTGCCTTGTGCGCCTGAGAGAGATGGGGCAGTGGACGAAAGCCTACGGCCAAACCATATACGGCGCCACCGCAGGCATCGTCAAGCCGCAGGCCTGGGGCGCGACAACCCGAAAGGGAAACGTGCACTACATCCACATTCTCAACAAGGAGAGCGAGCAGCTCACCTTGCCGCTTGCTGCCGCCATCCTATCGGCCAGGTGGCTAAACCCGGACGCCGCCTCAAAGCTGGCGTGGAAGCAAAACAAAAAGGCGGGCAGCGTGACGTTCGACCTCTCCGCATTGCCTGCGGGCTTCGACGCCATTATCGAGGTGGTGGAAAAGTAGAAGATGGGCCGGAGCCGGCCTTGCTCAGCCGGGCGGCAGCTGCTCCGCGCAGCCAAAAATGGCGATTCGTTTTTTAGCGCGCAGACGACGCAGATTTTTATGGTTTACACCGATTTTGGCTATTCCTCCGGCGTGTAAATCCTAAAAATTTGCGTCGTCTTGTTTTTGTGCAGCGCCGTGCCGACATTTGCGCGGCGCCTCCGCTATTGTTAGTGAGCGCTGAGCCAGCTCTCCCCCGTTCCGGCCTCTGCGATTAGGGGCACCACCAGCGTGTAGGCAGCTTCCATTTCGGTCACCACCAGCTGCTTTACCTGTTCGAGTTCGGCTTTGTGGACGTCAAAAACCAGCTCGTCGTGCACCTGCAAGATCATGCGCGATGTGAGGTTTTCGCGGCGCAGGCGGCGGTGGATTTTTATCATCGCCAGCTTTATGATGTCGGCGGCCGAGCCCTGTATTGGAGCGTTGATGGCGTAGCGCTCCGCAAAGCCGCGCACAACCGCGTTTTGCGAGTTGATGTCGGGCAGCATGCGCTTTCGGTTGCAGAGGGTTTGCACGTAGCCTTTGTCGCGCACGCTCCGGATGGCGTTGTCTATGTAGGTGCGCACCTGGGGGTAGGTTTCGAAGTATCCGTCGATGAGGATTTTTGCTTCGCTGCGGGGGATGCCGAGCCGCTGCGCCAGGCCGTAGACCGATATGCCGTAAATGATGCCGAAGTTGGCGGTCTTAGCTCTCCGCCGCTGCTCCTTGCTGACTTCGGCGATGGGCACGTGGAATATCTTTGCGGCGGTGCTTGCGTGGATATCCTCGCTGTTGAGGAAAGCCTCCACGAGGTTGGCGTCGTTGCTCAGGTGGGCCATGATTCGGAGCTCCACCTGGGAGTAGTCGGCGGCCAGCAGGATGTGGTTTTCGTCGGAGGGGATAAAGGCTTTTCGGATTTCGCGCCCGCGCTCGTCGCGGATGGGGATATTTTGCAGGTTGGGGTTGTTGCTGCTGAGCCTTCCGGTGGAGGTTACCGCCTGGTTGAACGAGGTGTGGATGTGCCCCGTATGCGGGTTTACCAGCGTAGGCAAGGTTTCTACGTAGGATGAGAGCAGCTTTTTCAGCCCGCGCAGCTCCAGCACTTTGTCTATCACGGGGTGCTTTTCGCGCAGCGCCATCAGCGTTTCCTCGCTGGTGGAGTACTGCTTTGTTTTTCCGGTGATGCGGGCGTTGTCCGAAATTTTGAGCTTGTCGAAGAGCACTTCGCCCAGCTGCTTTGGCGAAAAGACGTTGAGCGTCGGCTCGTCGGCAATTTCCTGAATTTCCCGTTCGAGCTTTTGCAGCTCTGCGGTGAGCTCTTTTCCGTACTCGGCCAGCCCCTTGGCGTCGATGCGCACGCCTTCCCACTCCATGTCGCCCAGCACGTACACCAGCGGCGCCTCAATTTCGTCGTAGAGCGTTCGCAGCCCGTTTTTGTCCAGCTCGTCAAAGAGGATGTTGCGCAGCTGGAGGGTCACGTCGGCGTCTTCGGCGGCGTACTCGGCCAGCAGCGCCGGCGCCACCTGCGACATTTTTTTTTGCCCCTCCCGCTTGCTGCCGATTAGGGTTTCGATGGGCACGGGCTGGTAGCTCAGGTAGACCTCCGCGAGGTAGTTCATGTTGTGCCGCATGTCTGGCTCCAGGAGGTAGTGCGCCAGCATGGTGTCGAGCAGGTTGCCTTGCAGCGCAATGCCGATGCGCTTTAGGACGAGGTAGTCGAACTTGATGTTTTGGCCGACTTTTGCGATGCGCTCATTTTCCAGCGGAGCGCGCAGCAGCGCCACCTTTTCTGCGAAGCGCTCTTCGGCGGGCGATAGGGGCACAAACCAGGCTTCGTGGGGTTTTACGGCAAAAGACATGCCGGCAACGTCGGCGTCGATGGGGTTTATGCCGTCCGTTTCGGTGTCGAAGCAAAATTCGGCTTGCAGCAGGAGCATGTCGCAGAGCGCCCTCACCTCGTCTGGGCTTTGCGCAATGTGGTAGGCGTGGGGGACGTCGGCGATCGATGCGAGGTGCGACTTGGTGTCGTCGGTTGCCGGCTGCTCCGGGGCGACGGCGGCAAACAGGTCGCCCTGCGCCGGCGCGGCGCTTGCGCTTTTTGCGGACGTATGGGGGGCGCTGCTGCCGAGCACCTCCCGGGCAAGCGCGTGAAACTCCAGCTGGGTAAACAGGTCGCGCAGCGCGCTCCTGTCGGGATCCTTTTTTCGCAGCAGCTCTTCGTCCAGCGTCACGGGGGCGTTGAGGTCTATCGTCACCAGCTTTTTTGCCAGCCTCAGCTGCGCCACGTTTTTCGCTATCGCCTCGCGGGTTTTTCCCGCCAGCTCTTGCAGGTGCTCCAGCACGCCCTCCAAGCTGCCGTACTGCGCCACCAGCTTTGTGGCCGTTTTTTCGCCTATTCCCGGCGCTCCGGGCACGTTGTCGGAGGCGTCGCCCCAGAGCGCCAGCACGTCTATCACCTGCTGGGGGCGCTGTATGCCGTACTGCGCGCATATTTCGCGGACGCCGATTTTTTCGTCCGACTTTCCCCAGCGGGCAGGCTTAAATATGAGGATGTTGTCTGTGACCAGCTGCCCGTAGTCCTTGTCCGGCGTCATCATGTAGGTGACAAACCCGGCTGCCTCCGCCTTTTTTGCCAGCGTTCCGATGACGTCGTCGGCCTCAAATCCCGGCGCCACAATGATGGGGATGTTGAATGCCGCAATGACGTCCTGTATGATGGGCACCGACTGCATGATGACCTCGGGCGTTTCGCTGCGGTTGGCCTTGTAGGCGGGGTACATCATGTGGCGAAACGTTTCGCCGCCCGGGTCGAAGCACACGGCTATGTGCGTCGGGTTTTCGCGGCGGATGAGGTCTGCGAGCGTTTTGGTAAAGCCAAAAACGGCCGACGTGTTTAGCCCCTGCGCATTCACCATGGGCTTTTTGAGGAAGGCATAGTACGCCCGGTAGATGAGGGCAAACGCGTCGAGAAGAAATAATTTTTTCATGCACAAAATTACGATACAGTTGTTAGAAGTGTTTTGGTACGTGGCTGCAAACTTACATGAAAAATCTCATCAGCACAACCCCGTTGGCGTATTATTTCTGAATTTTAGGGACAAAAAAAATTTTTTCTCAAAACTCTGCTTATCTTTGCAGATGAGTTTAACCCTATTTTTCGGAGGAGAGTTTTTTTGAGAGAGATGCAACAAACCACGAACCGCCGCCAGATAGCCACCATTCTGGGGCTTATACTGATGGTAGCGGCGCTGCTGCTGGCGTTAGGCCGTTCGCTGCTGGTCAGCCCCGCCGAATTTGGCTTTGCCGACGCCAACAAGGTGCGCCGCATTGCCATCTCCGATGGCCGCCAGGAGGTGAACCTGCGCAAGCGCAACGGCATTTGGTACCTCGATGGCGGCAGGGTAGCGCAGCAGGAGCGGGTTGCCGACGCGCTGTTTGCCCTTCAAATGCTACAGGTAAAATACCCGCTGCCCACCGAGTACGCCGAGGCCTACCGCCAGGCGCGGGGCACGGCGCTGCACGTGTCGGTTTCGGACTGGCTGGGAAAGATGCGCCGCTACTCGCTCTGCGCGGTCGATACCATGCCCGTAGGCGCAGTCTCCGCCACCAAGCCCTACGTGGTAGAGGTGAGCGGCAACGACCGGCTGGACATTTTTTCGCTCATAGACGCCAACCCGCTTTTTTGGTACAAAACGACGGTGGTGAGCATGCTCCCCTCCCAGATAGCCGCCATCAGCGTAGAAGACCTGGCCAACCCCGGGCGCTCCTTCCGCCTGAGCGTAGACACGCTGGGGCAGGCGCACGTAACCGAGCTGTACAGCGGCAGAAAATTCGCCAAGCTCAACGACGAGCACGTGCGCCGCTACCTCTCCTACTATCAGGATGTAAAATTTGAGCGCTACGCCACCAACCTCAGCAAGGAAGACGCTGACGCCCTCATCCTCACCAACCCCGCCTACGTTTTCACCATCGACGGCAAAGACGGCGCCTCCCGCACCGTCAAGCTGCTCTACATGCCCGTAGGCGACGCCCTCGATGCCTTTGGCCGCCCCACAAAGGTGGACTTCAACCGCTGCTACCTGCAGCAGGACGACGACCCCAACCTCGCCATTGCCCTGTGGGTGGATTTTGACCTGCTGATAAAAGATGTCAACTTCTTTTTGACGAAGTAGTGTTTGTAAATAAATTCTCTATGCGCTTGACACCCACCAATTTGGCTACGAACGGCTGGAATTATAAACACGTGCGCTGCGTGTTGGGAATATTTTATAATTTTGTCCCGCCAATCCCCCCCTCCCAACCCCGCTAAAAATCACGGCTTGGGCCGCCAGGGGGCTGTAGAGAAGATAATTAAAGTTAAACCCGCTTCCCTGCGTCGTCATGCGGTTGCCGCCGGCAAAAGCAGCGCAGAGAAGCCCATAAATCCTTAAGTTAAGCATGAAATTTGTAATTCCGAGCACAGAGCTGCTCAACCATTTGCAGCTGATGGGGAAAGTGATGAACAGCAAAAATACGCTGCCCATTTTGGACAACATCCTGCTCCGGCTCCAGGAAGGGAAGCTGACCTTTATGGCGTCTGACCTCGAGACCACGCTGATTTCGGAGCTGGCCGTTGCGACCGTTCAGGAGGAAGGCAGCGTAGCCGTACCGCGCATGATGGCCGAATCGCTGAAAGAGTTTCCCGAGCAGCCCCTCACCGTTTCGGTGAACGCCGAAACGTTCCAAATCGAAATCAGCTGGGCCACGGGCAAGCTCACGCTACCCGGCTTCGACCCGCAGGAATTTCCCAAGGTTCCCGCCATTGAGAGCGGCGCTACCACCATCACCTTTGCCGCGCCCACGCTCAACGAAGGCATCCTGAAAACCATCTTCGCCTCCGCCTCGGACGAGCTCCGGCCCGTGATGAACGGCATCTACTTCGACCTGACGAGCGACTGCGCCACTTTCGTCGCCTCCGATGCCCACAAGCTGGTGCGCTACCGCCGGCCCGACGTAAAAACCGACGGCAACACCTCCTTCATTTTGCCCAAAAAGCCCGCAGCCCTGCTGCGCAACATTCTCAACAAGGAGCAGGATGTGGTAGAGGTTACCTTCGACAGCAAAAACGCGGCCTTCTTCCTGTCGGGCTACCAGCTGGTGTGCCGCCTGATAGAAGGCGTTTTTCCGGCCTACAACACCGTGATACCCTCCGAAAATCCCAACAAGGTGACCTTAGACCGCGTAGAGCTGCTATCGGTGGTGAAGCGCATAGCGCCGCTGGGTCCAGCCGGCACGGGGCTTATCTGCTTCAAGCTGACCGAAAATCAGGTAACCATAAGCGCCCAAGACCTCGACTTTTCGCAGTCGGGCGTAGAGCGCATCGCCTGCCAGTACGAAGGCGAAGCGCTGGAAATCGGCTTCAAATCGGCCTTCCTCATAGAAATCCTGATGAACCTGCACACGCAGGAGGTGAGCCTCGAATTTTCCGATGCGAGCCGCGCCGGCCTTATCCTCCCAATAGGCGAAGACGCCGAAAAAGAGAATACCCTGATGCTCCTCATGCCCATGATGATTAACAGCTAAGCGGTGCAAGAAAAAATGCCCTTACAGCTAAGCCATCCCATAGCCATTTTTGACCTCGAAACCACGGGGATAGATGTTGCGCGCGACAGGATTGTCGAAATTTCCGTCATTAAGGTGCTGCCCGACGGCGGGGAAGAGGTAAAAACGCGGCGCATTAACCCTACCATCCCCATTCCGGCCGAGGCCACCGCCGTGCACGGCATTACGGACGACGACGTAAAGCATTGCCCAACGTTTAGGGAGGTGGCCAACAGCCTGGCGGCCTACTTGGAAGGCTGCGACGTGGCCGGCTACAACTCCACCAAGTTCGACGTGCCGCTGCTTGTAGAAGAGTTTTTGCGCGCCGGCGTAGAGGTTGACTTTCGCAACCGGCGCCTGGTGGATGTGCAAAACATCTTTCACCGCATGGAGCAGCGCACGCTGGCGGCTGCCTACAAGTTTTACTGCCAAAAGGAGCTGGACAACGCCCACAGCGCCGAAGCCGACACCCGCGCCACCTACGAGGTGCTGCTGGCGCAGCTCCGCCGCTACCCCGAGCTGCAAAATGACGTGCCCTTTCTGGCGGAATTTTCGGCAAAAAACCGCAACGTTGACTACGCAGGCCGCGTCGTGCTGGATAGCAACGGCAACGAAATCATCAACTTTGGCAAGCATAAGGGGCGCAAGGTGGTTGACGTGCTGGCCTCCGACCCCAGCTACTACAGCTGGATCATGAACGGCGCCTTTACCCTCGACACCAAGCGCGTGCTTACGCAAATCAAGCAGCGGCGCCTCCACCCGTAGCAGCAGAGGCATGAAACGAACGGCATCTTCTGCGGGCGCCTCTCTCCCCATGCTGCTGTACCTGAGCTTGGCGCACCTTTTCAACGACGCCTTTCAGTCCACCGTTTCCGCCGTGTATCCGGTCATTAAGGATAACCTGTCGCTTACGTTTGGGCAAATTGGCCTGATTGTGCTCGTGTACCAGCTGTGCGCCTCCGTGCTACAGCCCGTATTCGGCGTTTTTTTCGACAGGCGCCCCCGCCCGTGGTACCTGAGCGCGGGCACGACCTCCACCATGATCGGGCTGCTGCTGCTGGCGTTTGCCGGCTCCATGTACTGGGTGATGGCGGCGGTAGCTTTTATCGGCATAGGCTCGTCGGTCATCCACCCCGAAGCCTCGCGGCTAACGCACTTTGCCTCGGGCGGTCGCCACGGGATGGCGCAGTCCATCTTTCAGGTAGGCGGCAACTTTGGCGGCTCCATAGGGCCGCTGCTGGCGGCCGCCATCGTTGCCCCCCGCGGGCAGCGCTACATTGCCGTATTTGCCGCCATAGCCGTTGTTTCGCTGCTTACCAAACGCCCCATCACGCGGTGGTACCGGGAGAAAATACAGCAGCTGCGCTCCGGCACGGTAAAAAAGGCGGCCGTTCGCCGCGTTCGCCTGCCCAAAAAGAAGATTTACCTTTCGCTGGCCCTGCTGCTGGCGCTGATTTTTTCCAAGTACGTTTACCTGGCCAGCCTGAGCAACTTTTACACGTTTTACCTGATAGAGAAGTTCGGCGTCAGCACCCAGCAGTCGCAGGTATTTCTGTTTGCGTTTCTTTTTGCCTCGGCTGTAGGCACGCTGATAGGCGGCCCCATTGGCGACCGCTTTGGGCGGAAGCACGTCATCTGGATATCCATTTTAGGCACGGCGCCCTTTTCGCTGCTGCTGCCCTACGCAGGCCTGGGGTGGACGTGTGCGCTGAGCGTTGCCGTTGGCGTAGTGCTATCCTCCGCATTTTCGGCTATCCTTGTCTACGCGCAGGAGCTGCTACCCACCAAAATTGGGCTTATATCCGGCCTGTTCTTTGGGCTTGCGTTCGGCATAGCGGGCATAGCCGCCGCCGTGCTGGGCAGCGTTGCCGACGTAAAAAGCCTTGCCTACGTTTACAAGCTCTGCTCGTTCATCCCGCTGATGGGCGCCGTAGCGGTCTTTTTGCCCAACGTAAAGCAGCCGCAGCGTGCAGCGGCGCCTGCTGCTTCCGGTAGCGCGCTATAAGCTGAAGGGGCGAAAGGCCTGATTTAGGGGATCGTGCTCCCTCTGTAAAAAAAACTTGTAACTACTCAGGTAGCATATTTCATTGCAAATCACAAAAGTAATAAAAATTCTCCTTGTGAAAACCTTGTGTTCTTTGTGTCTTCGTGGTATTTTTCCAACCACAAAG
>JAIROF010000014.1 GCA_031257655.1 Prevotellaceae bacterium
ACAAAACAACCTCAGTAGCAGAGAGATATAATAGAAATAACAACCTCATTAACCTCATTGATGTAAATGATTTATAATCAGCACAATACTTGCCGCATCATACAATTTATGACATCACCCTATTTTTTATGTAAAAAATTCGGGGCACAGATACAACAAATCTGTCAAAAATTCAACCCAATAAACGGCCGCTTTTGTCAAAAGTTCGGGGCAATAGCATCTAATACGGTTGAAAATTGAAAATTGAAAATTGAAAATTTGAAAACGCCTTTCTGGGGAAGAAGAAAGCGAATGTGCTGTATCCGTATGCTAAAGCATACGGTTAATCAAGTGCCGTCCCTGCGGGACGGTACACACAACGATAACAAAGGAAATTTGTTAACCAGCGAACAAAATCGCTAATTTTCATTGATTTATAGAAATGCAATTATTGTAGAACAATAATAATCAACGGATTAAACAACTCATTAAGGTTAAGTATTTAACCTGCTGATACAGATACTGTTTTTGCTGCTTGAGTGAAGTAAAAAATGAAGTTTCGTGTACTCCAAGCGGCAGCAATTCTCAATTCTCAATTCTCAATTTACAATTTACAAGCTTGCGCCGTGGCAGTTTTTGTATTTTTTTCCGCTTCCGCAGGGGCAGGGGTCGTTTCGCCCCACCTGCTTTTCGACGTGCACGGGTGCGGGCTTTTGCGGTGCGTTTTTTCCGCCGGATGCGGCGAGGTCGGTGCGGCCGGTTTGCAGGCGGCTCATGTCGGTTTTTATGCGCGGCGCCGCGTTGCGCTGCACGGGCGCGCCGTCGTGCTGCGGTATGTGCGCCTTGGTGAGCATGGAGAGCACGTCGTGGTTTATTTTTTCCAGCATGCTGCGAAACAGCCCGTAGCTCTCCAGCTTGTAGATGAGCAGCGGGTCTTTTTGCTCGTAGGCGGCGTTGTGGGCGGCCTGCTTCAGGTCGTCCATTTCGCGCAGGTGCTCTTTCCAGTGGTCGTCGATCATGGCCAGGATGACCAGCTTGCTGAGCGAGCGGATGAGCTCGGCGCCTTCCGTTTCGTAGGCTTTCTTCAGGTTGACCAGAATTTGGAAGACCTTGTGCCCGTCGCTTACCGGCACCACAATGTTTTCGTAGCTGCTGCCCTGCGCCTCGTACACGTTCCTGATGACGGGGTATGCCTGCCTTGCGAGGGCCTCCATTTTGCGCCTGTAGGTTTCGAGCAGGTGGCCTTGCAGCGTATCCGCCAGCTCGTCGGCCGACGCCTGCCTCCAGGCGGGTTCGTCGAAGTTTGGCTCCACGGAGAGGAGGCGGATGAGCTCCAGCGAAAACTCTTCGTAGCTCACGCTGCCGTGCAGCTGCTCTATGAGCGTGGCCGAGTAGTCCGAAATCATGTTGAGGATGTCCATGTCGATGCGCTCGCCGTAGAGGGCGTGGCGGCGGCGGGTGTAGATTACCTCGCGCTGGGAGTTCATCACGTCGTCGTACTCCAGCAGGCGCTTGCGGATGCCGAAGTTGTTTTCTTCTACCTTGCGCTGCGCCCGCTCAATGGAGCGGCTAATCATGCGGTGCTGAATCACCTCGCCCTCCTTAAGGCCCATTCGGTCCATGAGCGAGGCGATGCGCTCCGAGCCGAAGAGGCGCATGAGCTCGTCTTCGAGCGAAACGAAGAACTGCGACGTTCCGGGGTCGCCTTGCCGTCCGGCTCGCCCGCGCAGCTGGCGGTCAACGCGGCGGCTTTCGTGCCGCTCTGTGCCTACGATGGCCAGGCCTCCGGCGGCTTTTACCTCCGGCGTGAGCTTGATGTCGGTGCCGCGGCCGGCCATGTTGGTGGCTATGGTGACTACGCCGGCGTGCCCGGCTTCGGCAACAATCTCCGCTTCGCGCTGGTGCTGCTTTGCGTTCAGCACGTTGTGCTTTATGCCGCGCAGCTTGAGCATCTTGCTCAGCTGCTCCGATATTTCGACGGAGGTGGTGCCCACCAGCACGGGTCGCCCCGCCGCCACCAGCTTGCCGATTTCCTCTATGACGGCCTTGTACTTTTCGCGCTTGGTTTTGTACACGAGGTCTTCGGCGTCGAGGCGAATGACGGAGCGGTTGGTGGGGATGACGATGACGTCGAGCTTGTAGATAGTCCACAGCTCGCCGGCTTCGGTTTCGGCGGTGCCGGTCATGCCCGACAGCTTGTGGTACATGCGGAAGTAGTTTTGCAGCGTAATGGTGGCAAAGGTTTGGGTAGCGGCCTCCACCTTTACGTTTTCTTTGGCTTCGATGGCCTGGTGCAGCCCGTCGGAGTAGCGGCGGCCTTCGAGGATGCGCCCCGTTTGCTCATCTACAATCATCACCTTGTTGTTTATCACCACGTACTCTACGTCTTTTTCGAACATGGCGTAGGCTTTGAGGAGCTGGTGTATGGTGTGCACGCGCTCCGACTTGATGGCGTAGTCGTTGAGCAGCCTGTCCTTTGCCGAGAGCTTTTCGCTTGGCGAGAGGTTTTGCTTTTCGAGCTCGGCAATTTCGTTGCCGATGTCGGGCAGCACAAAGAACTTGTCCTCGTTGACCGACTTGGTGATGAGGTCGAGCCCCTTGTCGGTGAGGTCGACCGAGTTGAGCTTTTCGTCGATAACGAAGTAGAGCTCGTCGGTGGCCTTGTGCATGTTTCGGTTGTTGTCCTGCATGTAGAAGTTTTCTGTTTTGAGCAGGAGCGCCTTGTTTCCCTGCTCGCTCAGGAATTTGATGAGGGGCTTGTACTTTGGCAGGGCCTTAAAGACGCGGAGGAGGAGCAGGCCGCCTTCTTCGGTTTTTCCGTCGGCGAGGAGCCGGCGGCAGTCGGCGAGCATGGTGGTGGCGAGGTTGCGCTGCACGCTGTAGAGGCGCTCCACTAAGGGCTTGTACTCGTTGAACATCTGGTCGTCGCCCTTGGGCACCGGGCCGGAGATGATGAGGGGGGTGCGGGCGTCGTCGATCAGCACCGAGTCCACCTCGTCGACGATGGCGAAGTGGTGCTTGCGCTGCACCAGCTCGTCGGGCGAGATGCACATGTTGTCGCGCAGGTAGTCGAAGCCAAATTCGTTGTTGGTGCCAAAGGTAACGTCGGCCAGGTAGGCTTTTCGGCGGGCGTCGGAGTTGGGCTGGTGCTTGTCGATGCAGTCCACCGACAGGCCGTGAAACTGGTACATGGGCCCCATCCACTCGCTGTCGCGCTTGGCGAGGTAGTCGTTTACGGTTACGATGTGCACGCCTTTTCCGGCGAGGGCGTTGAGGAACACGGGGAGGGTGGCGACCAGCGTTTTGCCTTCGCCGGTGGCCATTTCGGCCACGTTGCCCTGGTGGAGCGCCACGCCGCCAATGAGCTGCACGTCGTAGTGCACCATGTCCCACCGTACCATGCTTCCGCCGGCCATCCACTCGTTGGCGTACAGGGCCTTGTCGCCCTCAATGGTGACAAAATCTTTGGCGGTGGCCAGCTCGCGGTCGAAGTCGGTGGCGGTGACCGCTACGCGCGCATTTTCCTTAAAGCGCCGCGCCGTGTCCTTCATAATGGCGAACGCCTCGGGGAGGATTTCGAGCAGCGTGGCCTCAATTTGCGCGTCGACCGCCTTCACCAGCTCGTCCACCTCTTTGGCAATGCTCTCCTTTTCGGCTATTTCCGTTTCGCTCAGCTCGAGCTTTGCGCGCAGCTCGGCTATGCGGCGCTCGTCGCCGGCAATGCTGCTGGCAACCACGCCGCGCAGCCGCCGCGATTCGGCCCGCAGCTCGTCGTGGCTCATGGCCTCAAAGCGCGGGTAAACTTCTTTGATTTTCTCCACAAAGGGAGCGATTTTTTTCATGTCGCTCTCCGATTTTGAGCCGAAAAACACCTTGATGATAGAGCTTAGAATACTCATAAACGTAGATTTACTGTGATTATACGGTTTTATCTTATGCTGCCGGATGGCAAAACAGGGCAAAATTTTTCACCAAAAAGATGGGCAAAGTTAGCATTTTTATTTGGACTTTGGAAAATTTATTTGGGCGAGCGCATCTACCGATTCAGCGTAGCGTGGCATCGGAGATGCTGCGGGTGCTGCGGCTGCGCTCGGAAGGGAAGGGAAGGGAAGGGAAGGGAAGGGTGGGGTGGGCTGCACAGGCTGCAAGCCCGCGCCGACGGGTTGCTACTTTTTGCTACCACTTTTTGCCCGCTGTTTAAAGATGTTAGCCATTTTCTGCCAAGTTTTCAATACTAAATCATAAGGTAACCTTGAATTATGTTCAATGATTTGGTTGACGAGCATGCTGGCTTCCTCTTTGTTAACTTCTTGTTGGATAGCGTTTCCGTAATACGCACACTGTTCTACATTTAACAATTGTACTAAATCGTATGCAACCCAAACACCACCGGCTAAAAAACATCAAAATCTTCAAGTTCATACACCTCATTATATTTTTCCGATGCAAATTTGCGCTCAACATTGGCGTCAAAATAATTCGCAAGAATAAAGCCCATATCTTCTGCATCCTTGTCTGTTTGTTGATGTCGGTCAAACCAAGCGTTTAGCTTCAGCAGGAATAAAGCATGCAAAGGGGCAACTTTAATGTCAAATTCGCCATCTATACTTACGGTTATCGCTTCCTGCAAAACCTCATCAAATCCTTTTACCGACATCGCAACGTCTTTTTCCGGAGGCCAGTATATATTATCATCGTCTTTGGATACGCCACCATACGGAACAACATCCAATTCATAATTGCCCATGTAGAAACGCTGATGCTGATGTTCGGACTTTTTCAACCCCGCCGCCTGCAATGTTTTTGAAATTTCCTCAAATTTTTTCCAATCGGGGAATTGCAATCGCAATATCAAGGTCTTGCGTCCTTCGATGAGAGGCAGTATCGGTCAGCTGTCGCATGATAATATCCCGCGCTATTGCCCCAATGACATAAAAGGGCTGGTTAATTTTATTGAAACAATCCGTTACCTTTTTCAAAAGTCCTATTAAAACCGGATTGCCAATTTTTTCACCCGAAATCCGAAAGCTTCTGTTCATAAATTTTTTGCGCCATTTCCAGGCAGCGGCTACTTCCGCTTCCCATTAAGTCTGCATAAATCAGCAGCTCCGGAGCGATAGCATCGCGCTGCTCACCGCGCCAGAATTTTTGGTATATTTTTATTTCGCCGTCGTCGCTTGGGATTACAAAACCGGTTGGCAGCAGCATTTGAGCCGGAATTTCCGAGTATATATCAAATGTACCGGGATACAAATAGCTGTCTATTAGATGTGCACCCGATTCGCCACCCCAGCACATACCCTTGGGCAAAGCTAAGGATGTCCAGCTATCGCGCTTTTCGCTATTTCGGAAAGCCATCTGTCCGAGCAGCAGCTGGGGCTTCAGCGTTTGGTTGTAGGCGGTTACCCAGCGCTCCAGCATTTTTTTCCGGTTTTTTAAAAAGCGTCCATGTCCGGTTTTTACGATAAGCTGGCTTGCCGTCAGCTCCTCGATGACATTTTTTATTGAGCCTAAAGAAATGTTGGCCTGCTCGCTGATTTTACGGTAGGGGAGGTTTACGCTTTCCGGGTGCGTCAGAAAATGAAAAATCAACTTTATCCCGGTTTCCCGAAAAGCTCGGCCGGTTGCCTCTTTTGCCGGGACATTTTTTTGCCCTTTCACCGCTATAAAAAGCTTATCCTGCCGGATGATGCAGTTCCCCGCGCTGTCGAGGATGTGAATACCCCGGCCGGATAGCTCGCCCATCAGCTCGGGGTAGATGTACTTAGCTACGAGTAGCAGGGGCTTACGGCGCCGCTGCTTTTGCGCCATCAGCTGCCGGAGCACGGTGTTCGCATTAGCGTTGGTAATATTTCCCCTTACCTCGCAGACAAATTCAACGCCGCATATTTGCGCAACGCCGGCTGTGCAACCCTCCCTCTCCTCAAGGTTAGCCAAAGTTGCCTCATCCGGCTTAAGCAGCTCGTTCAGCTTGCCAACAGCTGTTTCCAATATGTCCTTTTCCGCAAAACGCATGTGCCTGTTCATTAAATTCACCCGTTCACAAACTTTGAACAGGGCAAAGGTAGTGAACAAAAACTAAACGCCCAAAAAAAGTGCCCATTATTTGGCTAAATCTTACTTTGGGGGTGATGTCCTTTGGCGGCAAACCTGCATTTATAATCAAAAAAGCACATCCGGAACACGCTTTACCGGCTTGCTGTAAAGAAAACCGACGAGTAGCAGGGGCTTACGGCGCCGCTGCTTTTGCGCCCGCAATGACGGATACGCGGGTTATGAAAAAACGACAAGCTGAAATGCACCCATTTGAATCGTAATAGTCAATCCTCAACAAAAAATTCGTATCGTTACGCCGTAACCTTTTAAAGTATAATAATGCTATGGTAAAAAGCAGCTTAACGCCGCAAAGCGGCACGATTACCCTTTCCATTCCGCGCAGCTACATCGGAAAAAGGGTGGAGGTATTACTTTACGCAGCCGATGAGCTGCATGTGGAAGCCTACGCTAATCCGCACCGCTCTGGCGTAGCCCGCTTTCGGGGGATGCTGACGGACAGCGAGGCTGACAAATATCAACAATACCTGCAAAAGGCGCGACAGGCATGGGACAGGGATAGCTAATCGACAGCTGGTTGCCAAGCTGAAACAAAAACATGCTTCAATACCTGTTAACCCGCTAATAGCGGAGCCATTATACTTGTCCGGCGCTATCGCTGCTTACAATTACAGCAATCATAGCAGCGGCAGCGAGCTACAGAAAAAAGAGTTTACTTCTTACTTCAAAGCGGGCTATTTTGCCTCCATCGGTTTGAGCTACGCATTTAGCAATGTCAGCATATACGGCGAAATAAGCAGCGTTAGCCATTCCTTTGAGGTGAAAAAAGGGGTGGTGTCATAAATTATCAGGACGAATTATTTCCATATGTTCCCGTTTTGTAATAGTATTTTTCGATGTACATCCCAATCACATTGTCGTGTATCTGTTCATTTTTTTGAAAAACAGATCGTTTTCCGGTAGTGTCATAAATTGTAGGGAGCGAAAATACTAATTTACTCACTCTTGCTTATTTTTGGTGTTCGTGAGCTCGCTGCGCTCGGTTACACCTCATTTACTCACTCGTGCTTATTTTTTTAGGTGTTCGTGAGCTCGCTACGCTCGGTTTAACAACAAAACAACCTCAGTAGCAGAAAGATATAGTAGAAACAACAACTTTACTACCTCATTAATGCAAATGGATTATAATCAGCATAATACTTGCTATGTCATACAATTTATGACATCACCCTATTATAGTATCATGTTGCAAATGTGTTGCGAATACTACCTGAATATTTTTCTGAAATGCCGTCCCAATTCTCTCGCAACCTGCTCAAAAGGCGGCAGCTCTTTGATTTGTTCTCTGATGGAGCCTTCCCAACGGGCTTTGAATGTTGCTGTAATCTTCTCAATACGGCTTGCTAAACTTCCGGGATTCAACCCTTTATACATAGCTTTTGCCTCATATTCTGCATAATAATCGCTCATTTCGAGGTTCGCATATTCCGAAAGATACCACAAGTCGTAAAAATCGCGGGGCTGCACGCGGGAAAGAAGCGAACGCATCTTTTCAATCAGCACTTCGGGGAGTGAGTAGCATTTTAACGTTGAATCAATATGGTCGGAGTACGTTGAAAATAGGGGTTTTTGTTCAAGCGGAAATGCAATCAGCTCATCTCTGGTAATATCAACTTTAACTCGCTTTCCTGTTCCGCCGAGTGGCCCATCATAAACGATGTAAAAATTAACGTTTCAGTTCTCATGTTCACCAAATTCTGCTATGGACAAATTGAAATTTGCCTCTTCCTTGAGATATTCAAATGCTTTTTCAAACGCTTCTTCAATTTCATCATTGGCTTTTGAAGAATCCAACAGCGTAAAGTCCAAATCTTCGGAATGGCGGTAATTCTCAAAATAGAATTTTTTGAGCACAGTTCCACCTTTAAAAGCCATATTTTCAGATAGCAATGCGCTGTTCGCAACGCCTATAAGAATCCACGACAGCGCGTAATCTTTTTCAATTTGAGCATCTCGAACTCCTTCTATGCGCGCTATCCGCTGTATTTCTGTCGGCCTTATCATGTCAGTATTGCTGTTGCTATGGTTTTTGTATCAACGTTTTGCTGAATATTCCATCGTGACAGGACTTTTCCACTTTTGGGAACTTCGGTGTCAAGAACGGAAATCGACGACGACCGCTTGCTGTGCAGCATTTCGACAATCGGCGTTTTAATTTCCAACAGCTCAAGCAAATAGCCAAGCCGTTTGATAACTACCTGCGAATCGAACTGCTCTACATAGCTCAGCAATGTGTCATAGCGGATTTTGTTTTTTGCCATACATAAAGATTTCGCTATTTCCACGATGCCTCCCGCATAATCCGGCTTGTAGAGGCAATCCACAATAGTTTTTTCCAAATCAGAACACCACACGCGATTGAGGCTATCGATCCACGTTTTTTTATAGCCGAAAAAATGTTTTTTATTATGGAAGACAAATTGAAATTTTACACCTTTAATTGCTGTTTCTGATGGCTTAACTTGCTTGTTTACAACAATTTGTTCTTTGAGCGAGGGCTGCGTAATAAGCTGATGAATTTGAAGTGCAGAATAGTAGCCAATGTAATAATCTCCTTGCGACAATGGCTCCGCGAGCAAATGCCAATCGGGCATAAACGATTCGGAATCCTGCTCGTAAGGAATGATGTAGTATAAGCCTTCGCGGAGGCGAAGCAGCAACCCTCTGTTTGTCATTATATTAAGCTGCTGCGATACGGATTTTTTCGACAGATTCGGGAATAAACAGTAGGCTTCCTTTATCGTAAACCAATTCCTGACTCGATGGTTTAGCACCGAAAGCATATCGCTTGATAATATCGTAATATTTTTATGTTTTATATCCATTTATCTATAGTATTCATTGCTTATTGGATATGAAATGTAAATATGTTTCCCTACCCAAATTTTGCATTAGGCAACCCTTTCGCTATTGCTATCGCCTGCACGCTCACAGCTACCACGCTGCGCATGATGTTTCGCACATATTGGACATTACATCAGCCAGCTTATAATTACATTGGCTGTCAATGCTATCCGGGAGTGAGCATTTTGCCGGTGGGGCGTAGCGCAGAGCTTGGGGTTTTTGGTGGCTCCCTGAACAGGCGTTCGCGCGGTTCGCCGCGCGCTACACGCCCGGCTCAAATTTTTCCCGGTATTGTTTTTATCGCTCCGTCGGCGCTGTACTCCAGCGCTACCACCTTTAGGCTTCGGAGCCAGGTTTTTCCCTGAGAGGGGACGCAGTCGTGGTGAAACAGATACCACTTTCCCTTAAACTCTACGATGGCGTGGTGGGTAGTCCAGCCCACTACGGGCGTGAGGATTACGCCCTGGTAGGTAAACGCTCCGTATGGGCTGTCGCCAACGGCGTAGCAGAGCAGGTGGGTGTCGCCGGTGGAGTAGGAGAAGTAGTACTTCCCGTTGTACTTGTGCATCCACGAGGCCTCAAAGAATCGGCGCTTCGTATCGCCCTGCGCGAGCGGGCGGCCGCTTTCGTCGAGGATGAGCACGTCGCGCGGCGCTTCGGCAAAGCCGAGCATGTCGTCGCTCAGCAGCGCAACCTTTGGGCAAATGGCCGGCTCGTGGTCGGCAGGAAAGCAGGCCGATTGCAGCGCCTTGTTGCCGCGGTAGCGCTGCAGCTGCCCGCCCCAGATGCCGCCAAAGTACATGTAGTATTTTCCGTTTTCCTCAAACACGGCAGGGTCTATGCTGTAGCTGCCCGGAATGGGATGCTTTTCGGGGGCAAATGGCCCTTCGGGGCGGTTGGACGTGGCAACGCCTATGCGAAAAATGTCGTTTTTATCCTTCAGCGGGAAGTAGAGGTAGTACGCTCCGTTTTTGTGCGCCACGTCGCAGTCCCACAGCTGGCGTCCGGCCCAGGGGATGTCGGCAACGCTGAGCGCAACGCCGTGGTCGGTTGCCTCGCCGGCCTCCACGTCGTCCATCGAAAAAACGTGGTAGTCGTTCATGTCAAAGTGGTCGCCGTTGTCGTTTTCGGGAATGCCGCTCTCGCGGTCGTGGGAGGGGTAAATGTACAATTTACCGTTGAACACGTGCACGGCAGGGTCTGCCATGTAGTCGTTCGGGATGAGGTATCGCGCCTGTTTCATGTGATTAATTGGTTTTTTTGGGTGATGAATAAATTATAGGTTAATGATTTACGCCGCTTTTGGCCATTTCTTCTGCGTAAATTTTGCCGAGCCTGTGCCGTTTGCGCGTCTTTTCCGCATAAAACCATGCCGATTGCAGCATAGCCAGCGCACCATGAAGGTACTCGGCGGGCTGCATCATCGCCAATTTTCCGTCAATAGCTGCAAAGGCATTTTAGAGCAGATATACAAAAAATAGCATTTCGTCGGATAGGTTTTTCTTGCTCATAAATCTACCGTTTTCATGTACGAGGAGTTGCGCGGGTTGCCTGTGGTACGCTCGGCCTGAAAGAGGTCGAAAATCAGGAGCGGCGATTCTCTAAACAGCTTGGTTTCTTGGTCTGCAAGCAGCTTGTGCGTTTGCGAGCCAATGAACAGCCGCATAGCTTTTTCTTCGTCCAACCCGTACGCTTCGGCTATCATTGGGATGAGCCACCGGTCGAAAAAGTACATATAATCGCTGTTTTTCCACTTCATAGCGATATGGTCTCCAGGAATTTAAGCAGCAGCAAGGCCGCTTCGGTTTTAAATACATACTGTCCCTTCAGCTTTTCGGCGCGAAGCTGCCTTACGGCAAATTGCGCATAGAAATCGCTGTTGCTCTCACTTGCATCGCTCACGGCGTCCACGTAAGCTGCTCCAATTGCCAGGGCGTAAAGATAAAAAAAATTGGCGAAAAATCGGCTAATTCTTTTTTTGTGGTGCTATGAATACACTGGATGAGCTTAACTCAGGCTACGCATATAGCTGTCCGAGCGCTGATTTTTTTTTGATTTGAATGATTACTATGATTAATGGCGCATGGCGCGACGCATAACGCTGTAGAGACGCACGGCGTGCGTCTCATTGTGCATTGCGCGTCAGCGCCATTTCGCCGCCGAGACGCGCGCCGTGCGTCTCTACAGCGCCATTTCGCCGCTACTTCGTCGCTGAGACGCTTTTGCTGCGTAACATGAGCGCTTAATTTTCATAGCACCTCAAAAAAAGAATTAGCCCATTATTAATTGGCTGCGCCGAACTCCGCTTCGCTCCGGTTCGCATATTACTAATGGCTTACACACTGATGAATTTTATAATTATTTGCTACTCTGCCATTTGCACAATGTGGAAAGATTGAAATCATAAAAACCCGCGCCTTCTGCGCGCTACTTTTCGTACAAAACCATGCCGAGCGCAGCTTAGTAAAACAATTTACTCTACGTTGGCATGAGCTTGTTGAAATTCATTACCTTATAAGCCATAGAAAAGCAAAAAATGTGAACTTTGCAAATATTAACTATTTTTTTAACGCTTTCGGAGAACCAATGCCTGGAAAAATTCTATAGTTTTGCAAAAGTTTAATTTTTGGCAGAGGATAAATTTTTGAGAAAAAAAAACCATAGAAATCATGAAAAATCAGATGCAACACAATTTGATGTTTTTTAATGCAAATCGCTTGCATAAGTCAATTTATTTGCTAACACACACAAGCATGTAGCATACGCCTCTGCCCCCAATTCCCAAGCCCCCAAGCCCCCAAGCCCCCAAGCCCCCAAACACAGGCGTATGCTATACGCCACAACGATGTGCACGCAGGCGTATGCTATACGCCTTCACCACGTGCCACTTTACATTTTACATTCCCGAAGTACACATGCAGGCGTAGCATCTTTGGGAAGCTTGCATATAGCCGGCGCACACCTTTTTGTGCGCAGCTGCTTACGCTTCCCCAAAACGCCTCTGTTCCTTTGGAATGGCAGCGCTTTGCCTCCGGAGGAGGCATGCGCGGCAAAGCCCCCCTTGCCGTTGCTGCCCGTCACGAGCTGGAATTTGGGCGTCCCCACCTGCAGGCGGTACCCCCAGCGCCTTACCAAGTTAATTTAATTTTTTAGCAACACAAAGTTTATGAGAACATTTTCAACCCTAATCCCCGCTTTTTTTCTTGCGCTTGGCGTCGCCTCGTGCAGCAACGACAACCCGGACAACACCACGCCCAACGTGGTAGATAGCGTATCGCTTACCGTTACGCACCCCAACTACGCCAACGGCATGCTTAGCGTGATATTGGGCAAGCCTGTAACGCTTGGCGTAAGCGCCGTGCAGGTGAGCATGAACGTGCCGCAGGCCTACACGGTGGAGCTTGTGCCGGAGGACAACGACTACTTCACCTTTACCGGCGAGGGCGTGCTCACCGGCCTTAAAGAGGGCGACGACGTGGGCGACATTACCGTAAGAGCGGTCGCTGCAAGCGGAAAAACGCTTGCCTCGAAGCTCATTCCCGTCAGCGTGGTGGGGATGCTGGTTAGCATTACCGGCCATGAGAACTACGTAAACGATACTTTCCGGGTGGTAGCCAACGAGGAATTTCTCCTGACGCGGAGCCACGTGAAGGTGGAGCCGGAGAGCCCGGACTACACGATAGCCTTTGCGCCGAAGAATACCCGCTACTTTACCTTTGCGGCAAACGGCATACTGCACGGAGTATTGGACGGTACGGGAACCATAGAAGCGCTGGTGCTCAAGGGAAGCGACACCGTAAAGGTGCAACCGTTTAGCGTGAAGGTAACCCCCAAGTCCAGCTGGGTTACAGCGGTATCCGTAGAAGGCAGCAAAACCCGCTATCTTATAAGCGCCCAGCTGAGCAACCTGTCGCTCAAAGAGTCCTTTAAGGTGGAGGGCGGCGCCAACAAAACGCTGCGCTTCTCCTCGTCCGATACGGAGGTGGCTACGGTTGATGAGAGCACGGGCGTGGTGAACGTAAACAATGTGCCGAGCTACGCCTTTATCAGGGCAACGGCCACAGACGGGTCGGAAAGGGCAGACAGCATCCGGGTGACTACGGCAAAAGGATTTCCCGGCCACTCGTGCGACTGGAACCTCTGCAACATCCTTACCGATGGAAATACGAAAGAAGACCCGCGCTACGTGTCGTGCAAGGTGTGGGACGGAGACGTGGCTACTGCATGGGTGTACCGGCTGCACCTGACGTTTGAGCGCCCCCGCTACCCGGGCGTGACGTTCATGAGGGGCGTGTACGGCAAGGAGTGGGTTGACGGAGACTATAACCCAGAGGTGCCCGACTGGGTTTTGGGGGGAGACCCTATTCCGAAAAAGGAAACCAGCTGGGGCGTATGGGCTGCCAACATGGACGGGAGCCAGCATTTCAAGAAGCTGATAGTAAGGCGTGGATGCTACACGGACGAGCGGGGAAGGAAGATTTTCCAGAGCGGAACGGTGTACCTTGAGTTTTGGGACAACGAGCATAAAAAGCTGCGGATGCTGGGCAAGCATACCTTTACCGACGACCCCAACAGCAGCGAGTGGATTATCGACCTTACGCAGGGGAAGTATGAAGTGTGGAGCGCCGCAAGCGGCGATCCTGTCAAAGAATACGAGGAGGCCTACCCTAACGGGATGCCGGGCACGGAGCTGCAAATGATGTTCTCTACGGAGGGCGCGTCGGCGGCAAGCGACGGTAGCTACTACTGGGCTATTGCCGATGTGCTGCTGTTTGAGTGAAAATAGGAATGGAAAATGCTGATAACCCAATTAATAATTTTAAAAAAACATTCAACATTATGAAGCGATTATTTTTTACGCTGGCGGCTTCGCTGCTTACGCTGCCGCTGCTACACGCTCAACGTCAGTCTTACGTTGACTGGAGAAATCAGGACATGGATTCCCTCCTGATATGGTTTAAAGACGGCACGCCAACCGACATTTCGAGGCTCAAGGACCTCGAGTTTAAGCGCTCGCACGTGCGCCCCCGCCGGGTGATTGTGGATCAGGCTACCCAGCTCGACGCCTCCATTGACCCGCGCCGCTCGGTATTTGCCAACCTGCCCATAGGCAGCGACGACCTCCTGACGGGCTTGCCCAGCGGCAACTTCGACGAGGACGTATTTAGCGTATGGCCCTACGTAAAGGTGCACGGCAACTGGAGCAACCCCTGGTTTACCGCGCCGGCGGCCTACTCCGACGCCGCCCACAAGCACGGTACCGCCGTGCTCAGCTCGTGGTTTTTTGCATGGGACTGGCCTTATGCTCCGGGAAAGACGAAGGAGCAGGACGGCAACGCCTACAAAATTGAGCTGATGACCAAAAAGGATGGCAGCGGAAACTTTATCTACGCCGAGCCTATGATAAACATCATGCAGTACTTCGGCATGGACGGCATTAACTACAACTCGGAGTGCTTCTTTAAGAGCGCCAGCGCCGATATGCAGAAGCTCCACAAAAAGCTGTACGCCATTGCTAAGGAGCGCGACTTCCATTCGTTTCACATAGGCTGGTACAACTCCGTGAGCAACGACGGGACGGGGCACGGTGGGCGCTCAGCGTTAAGCGCTACAAATGACAAGTGGTACTACAGCGACGGCGAGTTTGTTTCGGATGCTTTTATGCTGGACTACGGTTGGGGCACATCGGCGCTATCTACCTCCACTGCTACTGCCAAAAATATAAGCGCTCCCAACGGCGCGCGGGATGTGTATGCCGGAATGTGGCTGGTACAAATTAGTCAAGGCTACTTTCCCGCGCTGGATGCGAATAAGGAGGTGAGCATAGGCCTGTGGGGAGAGCATAAAAACAACAGGTTTTTCAACCACCGCTCGGGAGACGACATCATAGACTTGCAGAAAAGCTATCAGGACCGGCTGGAGTGGTTCTTTACGGGGAAAACCCAAAATCCCTTGGACGCCAAAAGCAACGCTATCCCCAGTAGCGGCACGTCAAGCGTTGGGGATGACAGCTACCTGCAAACCTTTCACGGCTTGGCCAAGCACGTAGCGGAGCGCTCCACCGTGCAGGGCGGGCTGCCCTTTGCCACCAACTTCAACTTGGGTAACGGAAACTACTACTACGACCGCGGCGTGAAAACGTTGGGGCAGTGGTATAACCTTTCGGCGCAGGATATGACGCCCACCTACCGCTGGCTGATAACCGACGCAAGCGGAAGCGCGTCTACCGCTGTAAAAGCCCGCTTTTCGCACGACGAGGCGTGGACGGGCGGCTCTACCCTCCTGCTCGAAGGCACGGCAGGCACAGCCCCTACCGATATTACCCTCTACCGCGCCAAGCTGGGCGTAAAAAAGAACGACGCCTACTCCGGCAAGCCCGTCACCCCGAAAGATTTTAGCGTAGAGCCGTACAACGAGTGCGCTACCAAGATGAACCTGAAGATGGTGTGGAGCATGAGCGACCTTAACAGAACGCGCTTGGTGTATAACGACGAGGTGAATGTTGACCATTTTGAAATATTCCTTAAAAGGACAGGTGAAGCCCCCCGAAAGGTAGCCACTACCGCCTCGTGGGCGCACTTCCTGCCCGGCATTGAATGGAAAAATGATGGAGAGCAAAGCTTTGAGGTAGGCGTATGCGCGGTGGCGCAAGACCTTGCCACCGCGTCGGACACCGCGTGGACGCCCGTAGCGCGCAATCCTGCTGCCGCAGCGGTGGACTGCGGCGGCGGCGGAGACTACTGCGAAGCTGTTACCTACGTTACGGAGGGCACAAAGGAGGCTCCAGCAAAGCGCTGGTTCAAAACGGTGGCTACCGCCGGCGCCGACCATAACGTCAGCCTCGCCGGCGTAGCGCCAACCGACTCAATCGCCTTGGGCTACTCCGTCTTTTCCGGCGATACCATTAAGGTAAGCCCGGGGCAGACATTTAGATTTAAAGCTAATGAAGGGGTTACGAGCAGCGATATTCAGTATGATTTGAGATGGTGCACCTACCGCATCTGGGTTGACTGGAACCGTGATAAGGTGTTGGCAGCAACAGCAGAGCGAATTGCTGAGGTGGGAAGCCTGAATGTCGGAAATCCGGGAGTGGAAAAAATCGATATGGATATTACCGTTCCTGCAGATGCAGCGCCCGGGCTTACCTGCATGAGGATACGCTACTCCGACGCCTGGGGGCCACGTCCTATCCCCTGTGGTAACATTCTTGCGGGCTACACCGCAGATGTGTACATTCTTGTGTCGGGCGCTGCGGTAGAGCCTGCGCCCGAGCCGGAGCCTGTTCCCCCGGCATTTAAGGGACCCATGCTCAACACCGCCTACCCCTCTGCCTACCTTGTTTACAAGCTGGATGGCGGCGCGGCAGGCGCAGCCAGCAACCTTGCCCTGCTCCTGAAAAAGAAAGGCGCGGCTGCTCCGGAGGCCTACCCGCTGGGCAACACCACGCTGGAGGGCTGGAACGAGGTAAGCATTCCGCTAACCGCCTACGCCGAAACCGACACCATTGCCAGCATAGGCCTGCGGGTGGAGGCTGCCGCAGGAAGCGTTCCCGTCAAAGCGTACATTGGCGAGCTCAAGCTGCTGCCGGGCGCCTACAAGAGCTCAAAGGTTACGGTGAGCGTAGCGCCTACCGCTATTACAGACTTTGCCATTACCTCCAACGTTGAAGTGAGCGGCGGGGATACGCTGGTGGCCTACGGCAACCCGCTTGAATTTACCTTTAAAGTAGCCGCAGGGATGATTCCCGCCGTGACGGTAAACGGCGCTTCCACGAGCTGCACCCACGATGCCGCCACAGGCGTATATACGGTGAGCATAGCGTCTGTAACCGAAAATTTGTCGATAGGCGTCACCGCCGGGCAGCCCCGCACGGTAACCGTAACCAAACAGGAGGTAGTAACGATTGTTTCGGCAAGCGGCTCCGAAGTGTTGCCGCTACAGTATGAGGTGGCAGATGGCAGCGCCTTTACGTTGACGTTCCAAATTGACGGCGTGGGCTACGACGTTCCGGTGGTCGCCACCGGCAGCGCACCCTATACGCTTGCGCCTGCCGTAGGAGGCGTTTACACCGTTACCATAGGCACGGTGGACGCCGATACGAGCGTCAACATCACCGTTGCGCTGCGGCAGCTGGCGGTGAGCGTTACCGCAGGCAATAGCGTATCGCTGCAAACCCCCGCAAGCCGCACGGTAGCGTATGGCGACAGCTGCGAGGTGCGCTTTACGCTCAGCGAAGGTTACAACCCTGCGGTAGCGATAGGCGGCGCGGCGCAGCCCGCCCCCACAGCCGACGGCAGCGGCGTGTACACCGTTACGGTGCGCAACGTTACCGAGCCCGTGTTGGTGAGCGTGACGGCCGTCATACAGCAGATGGACGTAACCCTGACGCGGGGCGAAAACATAATTCTGGGCACGGGCACTACCGCCGGTAAAAAGCAGGTAGGCTACGGGAGCGATTTTCCGTTCAGCTTTAGGGTGGCGGAGGGATACTTGCCGGAGCTAAAGGTAAACAACGTGGAGGTTCAGCCCGGAGCGCCGGATGCGACAGGCTTGTACCGCGACACCGTTTACCACATCACCGCCGCAACCGCCATAGCCATTACCGCCAAGCCCGACGACGGCAGCGGCGACGGCGGCAGCAGCACGGCTGTAGCAGCTCTTGCCGCCGATGCTCCGCGCTTCTTCCCCAACCCCGCCAGCGATGTGCTCACCTTTGCGAACACCGAAAAGGTTAGCATTTACACGGTTTCCGGTACGCTCGTGGGCGTTTACACAGAAGCCTCCATTAGCATTGCCCACCTGCCCGCAGGGGTGTATGTGGTAAAAATGCAGCGGGGAAGCTACACCAGAACGGCCCAGCTGGTGAAAAACTAAAAACTAAAAACTAAAGGCCAAAAACTAAAAACTAAAAACTAAAGGCCAAAAACTAAAAACTAAAAACTAAAAACTAAAAACTAAAGGCCAAAGGCCAAAAACTAAAAACTAAAAACTAAAGGCCAAAAACTAAAAACTAAAAACTAAAAGCCAAAAGCTAAGGGTTGAGAGCTGGTTGAAGGCTGAAAGTCTGGAGATGACGGCTCCGCTTTCCGCTTTCAACCACAGCTCTCCCGCTTTTTCAACCGTAATGTTTTGCGCCATGTTTTCAATACATA
>JAIROF010000019.1 GCA_031257655.1 Prevotellaceae bacterium
TCTTACGCCTGCAGCAAATGGCCTGCGCCTGCCGCCCCACGTAGCGGCGCGCGCAAGGCATGGCCACACACACACACACACACACACACACACACACACACACACACACACACACACACACACACACACACACCACCCGCAAATATAAGATTTATTTTTCGATTAACCAATACTTTGCGTATCCTAATTTCGGTAATTTTATGGCCAAGTTGGGGTGCGCGGGGGTGTTTTTTACCATTTCCCGAAATTTTCTAACCCGCTCCATGCACATGAGAATGGCAAGTTTTACCCCACAGCCGCTGAAAAAGGAGGCGGCCATTATCCGGCTGTCGAAGGCAACCCGATGTTGCGCTGCGGCAAGGAGTGCGGCTGCGTAAAGCCGCGCAGAGCGTATTTTCTATTCAGCAAACAAAAAAACAGAGCGCCCCTTTTCATCCCGGTCCAACAGGCGTAAAGCGGCGCTCATCACGCTAAAATTTCTTTTATCGTATGACAAATTTATTCCATTTTGCCGGAATAAGCAAGAGAACTCCGGCAATTTTTTCGCTTTTTTTTGCGCTGCTCTGCGGCGCGGCAGCATCCGGGCAGGTATCCCTTACCGGCAGGGTGCTGGACAGCAGAACAAGTGAGGCGCTCGTTGGCGCGTCGGTCAAGGTGAGCGGCAGCGCGCAGGGCGCTGTTGTTGGCGCAGACGGCAGCTTTACGTTCATCGTTGCGGCGCTGCCGGTGAGCATCGAGGTCAGCTTGCTCGGCTACCGAACGCAGGCGCTGGACGTTTACGAGGCGCCCGCCCAGCCGCTGGCTATCTACCTTGCGGAGGATTTCAACGCGCTCGATGAGGTTGTTGTAGTGGGCTACGGCACGCAGCGAAAGGTTAGCGTGACCAACGCCATATCGCAGCTGGCGGGCAGGGAGATTGCCGACAGGCCTGTTGCCAGCATCCGGCAATCGTTGCAGGGCAAGCTGCCCGGGGTAACGGTACAGGATTTAGGCGGCTCGCCGGGGCGCGCCTCCACGAGCATCCGCATTCGCGGCATCACCTCTTTCAACACCAGCAAAACCAACGGCACCAGCGGCTACGACCTGTCGAAAAACAACGCGCTGGTCATCGTGGACGGCATTGAGCAGGATTTGGCAAACGTCAACCCCGACGACATTGAAACGGTGTCGGTGCTAAAGGACGCCTCCTCTACGGCCATCTACGGCTCCAGAGGCACCAACGGGGTTATCCTCGTAACCACCAAGGGCGCCAAAAGCGGTAAGGTGCAGGTGGACGTCAACAGCTACGTGGGCTGGCAGCGCTCCAACAACACGCCCGAGCCAATGGGTTTGGAGGCCTACATGAAAGAGCAGCAGTGGGCGTACAAAAATGCCGGCAGAGATATGACGCTGCCTGCCAACAGGAAATATACCGACGAAGGCATTGCAGAGTGGGTAAACGCTACGGACAGGGAAAAATATCCGCTCCCCAACACGTGGTTTCAAACGCTGCTCCACACGGCGCCGCAGCACAACACCAGCGCTTCGGTGACGGGCGGAACGGAGGTCGCGCGCGCGCGCTTGAGCCTGCGCTACTTTGACCAGAAAGGGGTGGTTGACCGCTACGGGGACAACCTCGCGGAAGGAAAGCTCAGCACCGATTTTACCATATCGCCCGCCCTTAAGGTGAATGCTATCCTGAATTACCGCAGCAACAGCTACTACTACCCTACGGAAACGTCGGATTTGGGCGCTCCGCTCAATCGCTTCTTCCACGGAACGCTGTGGGCGACGCCCAAGTACGACGACGGCACCTACGGGTTGAGCACGCAGAGCGCAAATCCGCTGATGTTTATTGAAAAAGGCGGGCTGTCGCGCACCAAAAACGATTACCTCACCGGAAACGTGAAGGCTGCATGGGAAATTACTAAGGGTTTGACGTTTTCGAGCCAGCTGGGGGTGGCGTACAATGCGGCGTACAGCAAGAAGTACGCCAATGCATACACCAATACGGACAAAAATACGAATATTACCAAGACGGTGGACAAAAACAGCCTCACCGAAGAGCGCAACAGCGCGCGAGAATACACGCTGAATAACCTGCTGACGTACGCAAAAGCCATCGGCCGACACGACCTCTCCGCCCTTTTGGGCTACTCCCAGATAGCCGGCACATCCGCCTACCTGTCGGCTTACCGCGAGCGGTTCTACAACAACGATATTTCCTCCATCGGGCAGGGCGCCAACGACGCAACGAAATCGAACGACGGGCGGGACGAAGAATACGGGCTGCGGTCGTACTTCGGGCGCATCAACTATGGGTACGCCGGCAAGTATCTGGTAGAAGCCAACGGGCGCTACGACGGCTCGTCCAAATTTACGGGCAGCAAGCAGTACGGCTTTTTCCCGTCGTTTTCTGCCGGCTGGCTCATCTCGGAGGAGCGCTTCTGGGCGCCCCTGCGCGCTACGGTGAGCAGCCTGAAGGTGCGAGGCTCGTGGGGCATTACCGGCAACCAGTCGGTTGACCTCTACAGCTACTACGCCTCGCTGGTGTCGCAGGGGTACAGCTTTGGAGGCGCGGCGGTATCGGGCTACCGCCAAACAACGCTGGCCAATACCGACCTTGGCTGGGAATCTACCACCCAAACGGACGTGGGCCTTGTGGCCAGCTGGTTTGGCAAGCTGGAGGTAACGGTGGACTACTACAAAAAGGTTACGAATGACATCTTGCTCAACTTGGATATTCCGGCTACGGTAGGCCTGCTGCCTTCGCCGCAGAACGCCGGAAGCGTTGAGAACAGGGGCTGGGAGTTTAGCTTCGCGCTGAGGGACGAAACCTCCTACCGGCTGGGCTACGCCGTGAGCGGAAACTTGAGCATCAACGACAATAAGGTGACGGATTTGAAGGGCACCGGCCCGTATTTTCACGGCGACGCGGGCACCAACCCCTACTACACCATTGCCGAAGGGCTGCCCATCAACACCCTGTGGGGCTACAAAACCGACGGGCTGTTCCAGACGGCCGAAGAAATTGAGGCGTACCGAGGCGGCGCCGGCAGGCACCCCTTCAACCAGCTCAACCCTCAGCCGGGCGACGTAAAATACCTCGACCTGAACGGCGACGGCGCTATCGGCGCAGAGGACATGCGCGAGCTGGGGCATGCCTTTCCACGATATACCTTTGGGCTTAGCGCGGAGCTGGCGTACAGAAATTTTGAGCTGAGCGCTCTGCTTCAGGGCGCCGCAGATGTTGACGTCCGCTTGGCCGGAGCGCTGGCCGAAATGGGCAACCAGGAGGGATTTACCCACAAGATTTACGAAAACAGCTACTGGACGCCCGATAACCCAAACGCCCGCTTCCCGCGTCCGGTGAAGGGAGACCTCAAAAATGTCGCCTCCTCCGACCGCCTGATTATTGACGCCTCCTACCTGCGGCTGAAAAATCTCCAGCTGGCGTACAGCGTTCCGCTCCGGGCGCTGCTGCGCGCTACGGTAGTCAAAAAGCTGAGGGTGTACGCCTCTGCGTCCAACCTGCTCACCTTTTCCAAGCTGAACGAGTGGAATCTCGACCCGGAGGTAGAGTCGGGGCGCGCCGTATATTTTCCTCAAACCTCCATATATGCCGTAGGCATTAATCTGCAATTTTAATTTTTACCCATAAATACGCATAAAAATGACAAAAAGTAAGATAAATAGTATAGCGCTGGCGGCAATGCTGGCGTGCAGCGGCTGGTCTTGCGATGCCGACTTGCTGGAAACGGTTCCCAACGACCGCATTTCGTCGGCCATTTTCTGGCAAACGCCCAACGACGCTCTCCTGGCGGTAAATGCGCTCTACAACGATTTGGAAGGCGTAAACCTGCTCTCCTTTGACGCATTGACCGACATTGCCCACACCAACGAGCCGTTTGACGTGCAGGCCTACATTGAGCAGGGAAGCTACGATGCGCTGAACAACAAAATTCATAGCACATGGGCAAACGCATACACGGGCATTGCTGCGGCAAATTTTTTTCTGGAAAATGTGGATAAAATCGCTTTTGCAGACGAAACCCTTTTGAAGCGATACAAAGCCGAAGCGCGGGCGCTACGGGCGTACCAGTACATCCGGCTGGCGCCGCTGTTTGGCGATGTGCCGCTAATAAGGCAAACGCTCACGCTGGAGGAATCGCGCAGGGTAACCCGCGAAAAAGCTGCCGCCGTCTGGGAGTTCGTCGATGCCGAGCTGGAGGAGGCAAGCGCATGGCTGCCCTACTCCGATGAGTACGAAGCCAAAGACCGGGGGCGCATCTCCAAAGGGGCGGCGCTGGGGCTAAAAGCCCGCGCAGCGCTCTACGCGGGAAGCTACAGGAAGGCGGCGGAGGCGGCCAACCGCATAATTGCCGACGGCAAGCACGCGCTGTACCCGCGCTACGAAAAGTTGTTCCGATACGAAGCGGAAAACAATGCGGAGGTCTTGCTGGACAAGCAGTTTATCAGCGGCTCGTACACGCACAACGTGTTCTACCTGATAGGGCCGTATAGCCAAAAAAACGCCAACAGCTACTACGTCCCTACCAAAGCGGCGGTGGATTTGTACCAAACGGCCAGCGGCTACGATATTACCGCCGCCGCCGGCGGCTACGATGCTGCTCACCCCTACGCCGGCAGGGATCCCCGCCTGCGGTTCTCCATCTTTTTGGACGGCGATACGCTGCCCAATCCGAGCGATAACATTTTCCGCCCTGCGCCCAACAGCGGCTCAAATGACGCCATCGGGAAATCTTACCACAACTCCACCACCGGGTTTAACATCAAAAAATACTTCAACGTCGAGGACTACGCCGACATCAACAAATCGCACATCAACATCATCCTGCTGCGCTACGCGGAGGTGCTGCTCACCTACGCCGAGGCAAAGGTGGAGCTGAATGAGATAGACGAGTCGGTGTACGCCGCCATCAACCTTGTGCGCAACGGGCGGGATGACGTAAAGCTGCCGGACATCCCGCCGGACAAAACGCAGGCGGAGCTGAAGGAGATTGTGCGCAGGGAGCGCGCGGTGGAGCTGGCCTTTGAAGGCCTTCGCCTTGCCGATATACGCCGCTGGCGGATTGCCGAAAATGTGCTCCCCGGCAAAATTTACGGCATTACCTACGTGGACGACAGCGGGCAAACAACGGTGTATGAGCTGGCCGTTACCCGCGCCTTTAACCCCGGCAGAGATTACCTCTGGCCTGTCCCCCAAAAGGAAAGAGACTTGAACCCAAACCTGTCGCAGAATGCAGGCTGGGGCGAATAACAAAAATTATCGCTACCTTTGCAAATCAAAAGTAATCTACGCTACATCAGGCAATTTTACCAACTTTTCCAATTCGTCACGCGCTGTGTGATAAAATTGGGTTGGACACATTAAGCTAAACTAAAAAACACGCGCGCTAACCATGAAACACGTACACACCATGCTGGGCACAACGCTGCTGGCCTTTCCTGCGGCGCTGGGCTTTCAGGGATGCAGCCGGCAGGCGCCGCCGCGCCCCAACATCATATTTGTCCTCACGGACGACCTTGGCTATTCGGATTTGAGCTGCTACGGGAATCCCGTCATCCACACGCCTTTTCTGGATTCGCTGGCCGCCGGAGGGGTGCGCGCCACCAGCTACGTGGTGACCAGCCCGTCCAGCACGCCGTCGCGGGCCTCGCTCCTCACCGGACGCTACGCCTCGCGGCTGAACTTGCCCTACCCCATTGGCCCCGGATCGCCCCTGGGCATTGCCGACGAGGAGGTGACCATTGCCGAAATGCTGAAAAGCGCAGGCTACAACACCTCCATGATAGGAAAGTGGCACCTGGGCGACAACCGAACGTTCAGCCACCCTACGGCGCAGGGCTTCGACTCCTACTTTGGCCTGCTCTATAGCCACGACTACCGGCCGCCCTACGTGCAAACCGACACTACGCTCAGGATATTCCGGAACAGGACGCCGGAGGTAACCCAACCCGCCGATTCGCTGCTCACTTCGCTCTACACGCAGGAGGCCATTGCCTACGTGCGGCAGCAAACGAAAGCAAAGCCGTTTTTCCTTTACTTGGCCTACAACATGCCGCACCTTCCGGTAGCGCTGGCCGCCGCCGCCGCGCCCTTGCAGGATAGGCGGAGCAGAAGCGGCGAGCTGGGCGCGGTGGTGGAGGAGCTGGACGAAAGCCTGGCGCGGCTGTGGGGCGAGCTGGGGCGGAAAGGCCTGGCGGAGAACACGATTTTTATCTTCTCAAGCGACAACGGCCCCTGGATTGAGTACCCCCAGCGCATGGCCGACGACGGCCTAACGCAGCGCTGGCACGTGGGGGCTGCCGGAGTATTTCGCGGCTCAAAGGGGCAGTCGTACGAAGGCGGCGTGCGGGTGCCCTTCATCGCCTACTGGAAAGGGCGCCTCAAGCCGGGCCTGCTCTTTAACCCCATCAGCAACGTTGACGTGCTGCCCACGCTGGCCGAGTGGGCGCGCGCCCCGCTGCCCGACGGAAAAACGCTCGACGGGCAATCCATAGCCTCCCTGCTGACCGGCCAGGCCGACCGGCAGCGCTACGCCCACCGCCCTATCTACATCGTAAACAACGGTAAGGCGGAAGCCGTGCGCAGCGGCGCGTGGAAGTACCGCGAGGTGCCCTCGCCGCTGAGCCGGCTGCTGGAGGCGGCCAAGCAGGGCGGCGATGCGAAAGCCCGCGCCCGCCTGCTGCGCGCAGAAAGCTTTGAGCTGTCGATGCCCCAGCAGTACCTCCAAATTAAGGCGTGGCTCGACGGCAAAGCGCAAGAAGCGCCGGATATACCGCCGATAGCCGAGCTGTTTGACCTGAACCGCGACCCCAGCGAACGGGTAAATCTGGCGGCGCAGCACCCGGAAAAAGTACGGGAACTCAAAGCGCTGCTGGACGATTTCCCCGGCTACCAGGAAAATTGACCCTCAACCCCAACCGCTGCGCTATGAAAATCTGTGCCATGGAAAAGCGATGGCTAATCCCGCTTGGGCTGGCAGGCAGCTTGCCGGCGGCCGCGCTGTCCTGCGCGGAGGAGGAGCGCGAGCGCCCGAACATCCTTTTTATTCTGTCGGACGACCATACCTCGCAGGCCTGGGGCATTTACGGGGGTATCCTGAGCCGCCATGCGCACAGCGCGAATATCCGTCGGCTGGCCGCCGAAGGGTGCGTGCTGGACAACTGCTTTTGCACCAACTCCATTTCCGTGCCCAGCCGCGCCGCCATGCTCACCGGCGCGTACAGCCACCGCAACGGCGTGTATACCCTGAGCGACGCCCTGCCGCCCGAAGCCGACAACATTGCCCGGCGCCTGCAAGCCGGCGGCTACCAAACGGCGCTGTTTGGCAAGTGGCATCTGGCAAAGAGACCGGCGGGCTTCGACCGCTTCTGCGTCTTCAACGGGCAGGGAGACTATCGCAACCCGGTGATGAAGTCGGACGACAGCTGGGCGGACGACGCAGACGGCGCGCACGGCGATACCCTCAGCGGATTCTCCACCGACATTGTGGCCAACCTGACCATTGGCTGGATACGCAACCGGAAAAAGGGCAAGCCTTTTTTGGCGTGCTGCCACTTTAAGGCAACGCACGAGCCGTTCGATTTTCCCGACAGGCTGAAGCGCCTCTACGATGGCGTGGTTTTTCCCGAGCCGGAGAGCTTGATGGATTTCGACATGGCGTCCTCCGGGCGAACTTTCACCGGGCAGCCGCTGGAGCGCTTGGCGGCGCGCTGGGAGCAGGCTACCAAAGCGCCGGAGAGCTGGTGGTGCGCCTACCCCGAGCTGCCCTTCTCCGTGCAGGGGCTGAGCAGAGAGGCGGCGCGAAAAAAAACCTACCAAAAGCTTATCAAGGACTACCTGCGCTGCGGGGCTGCCATCGACGAAAACATCGGGCGCCTGCTGCAAGCCTTAGACGACGAAGGCCTCAGCCGGAATACGGTGGTGGTGTACGTGTCCGATCAGGGGTATTTCCTGGGGGAGCACGGCTTTTTTGACAAGCGGATGATGTACGAGGAATCGCTGCGCATGCCGTTTGTGGTGCGCTACCCACAGGAGATACCCGCCGGAACGCGCAGCAAGGATATTATCCTCAACGTTGACTTTGCCGCTCTGCTGGCCGACTATGCCGGGGTGCAGCCGCCGGAGCGCTCTCAGGGCAAAAGCTTCCGGCAAAACCTGCAGGGCAGCACGCCCGACGGCTGGCGGCAATCCATGTACTACCGCTACTGGACGCACCACGCCAACCGTCCGGCGCACTTTGGCGTTCGCAGCCACCGCTACAAGCTGATGTTCCTCTACGGCGACCCCCTCAGCACCAAGGGCTCCGAGCCTGCGCCCGTGGCGCCGACGTGGGAGTTCTTCGACTTGGCGACCGACCCGCGCGAAGCGCGCAACCAGTACCACAATCCACAGTACCGCGACGCCGTTGACCAAATGAAAAGGGAGCTGCTGCGCCTGCGGGAGGAGCTGGGCGATACGGACCCCGAAACACCCCGAATGCAGGAAATGCTGAGGCAGCATTTGCAGGAATTGTAAATTTTGAACGGGCACTCCGCTCGGCCGAAGATTTCGATTTGAATGATTTTTATGGGCGCGTAGCGCATCCCCGCCATTTCGTCGCAGCTGCCTGAACTCGGATTTTTATGATTTGAGGGATTTTTGTGAGCGCATAGCGCGTCGGACTTTCAGGCAGGGCGCCATGCGGTGTATCCCCCCCTCCGCAGGGCGCCGACCTGCGGTTATGGATGTCCTGCCTTATCAGGCAGGGCGGCGCGGTGGTCGCTGCCTGTCTACAGGTCGGCGACCTGCGGATGTGCGAGTGCCCTCGTGTAACCTGCCTGCAAAGGCAGGACATTCATGACCGCAGGTTCTAAAACCTATGCATTTTCATGGCTACTACCTCCAAAATCGCCCAAAAATCGCCCAAAAAAACAGCTGCTGTTTTGCCTCTCCTTTCAATTTGACGTAGCAACCCGCATTTTTAGCTGTAATCTGATAGAAAATATGGGTATTGCTGGAAAAATCATAGCTGATACGTTTTATTGTTATTTAACTATTAAATTTAGTGCTTGGGAATGGAAAAATTTATACATTTGCAGAAACATTATCTAGTGTCTGTCCGAAAACTCGCAATAAATTAAATATCAATACAATCATTCATTTATTTTCATCGAATATTTTGTATTCACTGTCGAATAAAATGTACTTATTTTGAATTTATGCAGGTAAAATTATATCCGTAATTTCTTGTTAGTTAAGCGTTTAAATAATTCAAACCACAAAGGTTACAAAGAAATTCACGAAGATCATAAACTTTGTCATCTGCAAAAGATTCAAGCTGCTTTTTTCATACAAATAACTATGTATTAGAATATTATGAGTTTTCGGACAGATACTATCTACAAATAATGGCGCGTTGCGGCGCGATGCCCGCTGATGCGCACCGTGCACCTCTACCGCTGCCACATGCCGTTAATCAAAATTAGCTCAAACAGCTGCGCAAATCGGAAAAAATCATAGCTCATTAGCGGCTATGCCATGCTTTTTAACCCCCTGTTTTTTATTTTTTTTTAATTCAAGCTACCATGAAACATTTTTACTATTTCTTTGCCCCCATGCTGCTGCTGCTGCTGGGCGGCGCAAATGCCGCACAAGCGGCAAAATTCATTGAGCCACAAATACAAGGAGGCTCGTGGGACTATACCTACTCCAACGAAGAGACCAAAAGTAAGTTTTCCGAATTTTTTAGCGGCGCCGGCACCTCGGCAAACCCCTACAGGATTAACAACGCCAACGACCTGACAAGGCTGGCATGGTGCGTAAAGGGCGGCGTGAGCGAAAGCTCCGCCGGCAAGCACTTTATGCTGACGGCAGATATTGACCTGAGCGCAAAGCCCTGGGGGAGAATAGGGCACGGCGCAAACCCGTTCTACGGCACGTTTGACGGCGACGGGCACACCATTACCGGCATGAAGATTGGCTTGAATGATGGGAATCGCGGGCTTTTCGGCGCAATCAACGGCGCAACCATAAAAAATTTGAAGATAGCGGCGAGCATTGTTAGCTGCCAACTCAACGGTTATAATACCGGAATCATTGCAGGAAATGTGATGGGTGGCGATAATTACATTTCCAACTGCCACGTATCCAACGACTGCGGCATCATCGCGCGGAACGATGTGGGCGGATTTGTAGGATATTTTGCCGATGGTAACTTGTCCATTTCGAGATCTTCTTGCGCCGCGAGTGTTAACCTATTGGGCGATTGCAGGGCTGGTGGATTTGTTGGCGGTCAGCTAAATGGAAACCTCAACCTTTCCGATTGCATATACACCGGAGCGATGATCGTTGACGACGGGGGGAATGCCGCTTTTGGATTCATGGTAGGTCATTCGAGTAAAAAAAGCTTGACTGTAAACAGGTGCGTAGGGGACGGCCGCTATTCCATATCGAATTTTTGGAAAGATATATCTTTCCTTGTAGGCCTAACCAGCGTAGCACCCAGCGTGACGGATTTCTACTACGTGAAGGATGCGTCAACGAACAATCATGGGAGTATAACTTACATTGGCGAGGGACCCGGGGCGGCAGCTGAATACCCTGCCTATAAGCTGGCGGCAAACGCTGTTCACCTGCAGAGCATGGCCGATACCCTTAACACCAAAGCGGGTAAAACGTACTGGGGGATGTACAACGGCAAGCTCACCCCCCGCACCTTTAAGCTTACTACCACCGGCGCTACGCAGGTAAACGACGTGGCAACCTCTACCGGTACCGTTTCGCAGCACGTTCCGTACAAGTTTACGGTGCAGCTGCCTGTAAATCCCAACCTGCTCTACTACCCGGCAATAGCATCGGGCTCGGTAACAGCCTCCAGCGACAACCAGTATGTAGCCGCCTACCTTGGAAACGGAAAGTACGAGCTGACCACCGGCGACGAATACGTAACGCTGACCGCAGCCACCATAGCCTACCCCGCTCCGGGCAGCATGTCCGCTACTTTTGACCAGTGGGAAAAGAAGGTAACCGTCAACGTAAGCAAGGCGTCGGGAGTCAGCGCCCGACCGGGCAAGTGGTACCTGTACCGGAAAGAGGGAGGGAACAATACCGATGCAAGCGGGTGGACGCGCAGCGAAATGGGCACGGCCTCCACCTTTAGCTATACGTACAGCGTGGAGTATGACAAAAATATTCAGTACGGCGCGCGCTTTGTGGTTGACGGGGATGCCGTACCCGCCGCCCCTGCCGCCGACGGGTATGGCAGCGGCAGCTGGGTGAAAGCTGTGAAAACCACGCCGGAGGCTACGGTAAACAACCTGAAAACCGAAAACGGAGCAACCTCCGTAAAGCTTTCCTTTACGATAGACCGCCGCCTGAACAGCACCCGTACCAACGACAAGTACTCCATCTGGAGGAAAAAGAACAACGGAGAGTACGCGCGGATCTTTGGACCAGAGTCTTTTAAAGGCGCCGGCAGCGGTACGGGCGAGCTCAGCTACGAGTACACCGACAACACGGACATGGGAAGCTCCTGCGACCGGCATACCTATAAGGTTGAGCTCAGCGCGCTGGAGGGGCACGATTTTACCTCCGGCGAGGTGATAGGCCAGGTAACCAACGCCGCCAAGCTTGCCAATACCAACGCCACCAAGGGTGAGTACAGCAGCTACGTGCGCGTAAGCTGGGCTACCATCGACAAGGTGAACCCAAGCGACGTTGGGCGCTACAAGGTATGGCGCCGCGTGACGGACAACGCTACCTCCGCATGGAGCGAGCTGGCCACCATCAACACCTCCGATAACGAGTACATCTACACCGACGACAAGGCGCTGCCGGGCGTTTACTACGATTACCGCGTGGAGCTGCTGCAGGAGTGTGCCGGGGTCTATAAGCCGATGAGCGAGCAGAGCTCCATAGGCTTTGCGCAGTCGCTTGGCACGGCATCCGGCCGCATCACCTACGGCACGGGCACCGCCGTGGAGGGCGTGAGCGTGCTGGTAAAGCGCAGCGAGCTCGACGGAGAAACGGCGCAGTACGCCAGCCTCCGCGCCACCGGCGGCGGCCAAACCATGGACTGGGAGGCCGACAGCAGCTACCTCAACGGCATCCTGGCCGGCGACTTTACCTGCCAGCTCTACCTCCGCCCAAACCTCGGCATGACCTCCACCGACGACAACAAGATATGGTTTGCCAGCATAGGCAACGGCAACGGCAACGGCGACGGCCATGCCAACACGATATGGCTTGCCCTGGAACCCGACGGAAATGGCTACAAGATTCTGTCGAGCTCCGGAACGGGCGTCACAAAAGACTTTACCACGAGCTTTACCATTCCGGCCAACAAATTTTCGCACCTGACCCTCGTGCGCAGCAGCGCCCGCCTCACCCTCTACGCGGTGAACGACGATAACCCCGACAGCGTCGTCCTGCAATCGGCAACGCGCAGCGACGCCTACGCTACGACCTCGTTTAGCAAGCCCTCCATCCGCATGGGCTACGACCTGAAGGGCAACCTCGACGAGGTGCGCTTCTGGGGGCGCGCGCTGGGCGAAGCAGAAATCCTGCGCGACTACAACCGCATCCTCACCGGCAGCGAGAGCGAGCTCAAAGCCTACTGGACGTTCGACGAGCCGGTAAGCGGCTACATCTTCGACGTGTCGCGCACGGGCAAGGTGTTCAACAACAACCACGGCACGCGCACCCTGCCTTCGGATACCGAAAACATCCCCAACGATACGCAGCTTGCGCTCAAGGGCGTCACCGACGCCGACGGCAACTACCAGATTCGTGGCATCTCGTTCAGCGGCGAGGGCACCAGCTACGACGTAGTGCCCCTGATGGGCGTGCACCAGTTCCAGCCCTCCAAGCAGCTGCGCTACGTGAGCAACCAGTCGCTGGTGCACAACGCCACCGACTTTACGGACATCTCCTCGTTCAAGGTGTCGGGGCAAATCACCTACGCCGGCAGCGACTACCCCGTGGAGGGCGCGCAGCTCTACGTGGACGGCATGCCCGCCAACCGCGACGGACAGGCGCTTACCTCCAACGGCGAGGGCAAATTTGAAATAGACGTGCCCATTGGCGAGCACTTCATCACGGTGGGCAAGCAGGGACACGTATTTGCCAACGAAGGCCGCTACCCCGCGCAGCTCAAGCACAACTTCCAGAACAACATCTCCGGCCTCACGTTTACGGACAACACGCTGGTGCGCATCGTTGGCCGCGTGGCGGGCGGAAACATCGAAACCAACCGTCCGCTGGGCTTTGGCCTGAGCAAGGCCAACATCGGCAAGGCCACCGTGACGATAGAAACGCGCAACGACTCCTACCAGCTTAACCTCACCAACAGCGACGTGCAGAAAACGTTCACGCTGCCCGCCGCCTACGGCCTTGGCGCAGGAAACAGCAGCGCGCGCGAGCAGGAGAACCGCGCCACCTTCAAGAGCACGGTGCGCGGCAGCAGAATTGAGGTGGAAACCAACCCCGTAACGGGCGAATTTGTGGTGGAGCTCCCGCCGGTGCCGTACAACATCACGCGGGTAACCACCAAA
>JAIROF010000067.1 GCA_031257655.1 Prevotellaceae bacterium
CTACGCTCGGTTACACCTAATTTTCCTAACAAAACAACCTCAGTAGCCGAGAGAATAACAACCAACAATAACCTAATTACCTCATTATTAATGAAAATTGGAGACGAGCAAATGGAAAATGAGGTAATGAAGCTGGATGGAGATTAGTTAACTAATTGCTACTGAGGTTGTTTTGTTGGATAAATGAGGTTAGAACCGAGCGTAGCGAGCTCACGAACACCAAAAATAAATACGAGTGAGTAACCGAGCGCAGCGAGCTCACGAACACCAAAAATAAGCACGAGTGAGTAAATGAGGTTCTTTGGGCGCAAGCAAAATCTGCGAAAATTTGGCTGATTCTTTTTTTGGGATGATGTCCTTCATTCTATTAATACAAAAACATATTTTGTTGATTGTTAAGCGTTTGCAACATTTTGGTAAAATTGATACCTGTTTGATCATTTGCCAATTAAAGTTCATATCAATAGATCATGGACACTACCCTCTGTTTTATACTCCGCACGGCCGAAAGCGGCGATTTGTTTTTTAGCGCGCAGCATGCACCGACTTCCCTGGCGCCAAACCTTGATGGGCGTTAAATAGTAAAGCTGGGAGGGGCGGAAACTTCCGTTTAACATAAATTTTACTAAATGTTGGGGTGAGAATTTGGATTGTTCCGTATCCTTTCCCATATTTGCCAAATAAAATTTTTCACTAAGTTGTTTTCCCGTTATTTTTTTTTTTGTGGTGAAGTGAGCACTTTTTTGTCCATAGAGGTCAGCGCCATTGCGCCCGAAATTATGCGTAAAAGCACGGCCAGCGCACGCATGCGTAATAGCGGGTTGGCAAGCCGGGCATTTTTTTTTGGTCGTGCCGCAGCCTGGATTTTTTGTTGTGCAGTAAATAGTCGGCTCTTTTGCCCCCACAACTTTGTATTTTTTTTAGTAAGAAGCGGAGGATTTTGGCTGCTTACTATTTTTTCCTAATTCCTCTTTTTTATTCACTTAAACAAATTTTTATTTATGGAGAGAAGAAAGTTTTTCGATCAAAATTGGGCAGGGCAGGCAGCGTCTGCGCCTGCCTGTGCGGCTGGCGGGGAGCTGCGGCGCATGAGGCGCCTGCTGCTGTCGCTGCTGCTGCTGTGCGCTGCGCTACCCTTATCGCTGCGAGCGCAGCATACCAACGTCTCCGGCACGGTGCGCGATGGTAGCAACGAGCCTGTGGCGGGGGTGAGCGTGGTGGTCAAAGGCACTACGGTAGGCGCTACCACCGACGCCGGCGGCAGCTACACCATCAGCGCGCCGGCAGAGGCCACGCTAGTGTTCTCCTTTCTGGGCTTAACCACCCGGGAGGAGGCGGTGGCCGGACGCGGGCGCATTGACGTTACGATGAGCGAAAGCGACCGCTCCCTCGACGAGGTGGTGGTGACAGCCCTCGGCATCCGAAAGGCCTCAAAAGCGCTGGGGTACTCGGTGGCAACCGTCAACGCCGACGAGCTGGTGAAGACCGGAACGCCGAATTTTGCCACCGCCCTCTACGGCAAAACGCCCGGAGTGCGCATCCAGGCAGCTCCCGGCGGCGCAACTTCGGCCGTGTCGATCAACGTGCGCGGGCTGAGCTCCATCACGGGCAACAACCAGCCGCTGGTGATTATCGACGGCGTGCCCATCCGCAACGGAAACGCCAACGAAAAGGGATACTGGGACGAGCAGCGCATCAGCTCCAACGGCCTGGTGGACGTCAACCCCGAAGACATCGCCACCCTCTCCATCCTGAAAGGCGCCTCGGCCTCGGCGCTGTACGGCTCGGAAGCGGCAAACGGCGTGGTCATGATTACCACCAAAAGCGGCAAACGCAGCTCCGGCCTGGGCGTAGACGTAAACATCTCCCTCGCGGCCGACCAGGTGGCCTACATGCCCGAAATGCAAACCATCTTCGGGCCGGGCGCTCTTGTCACCAACCGCAACGACAGCTACCAAAAAGCAACGGGCGGTTTCTACGAGCGAACGCTCAACGGAAAAACCTACAAGAGCATCCGCAACACTACGCAGCAGTTTGGCCCAAAATACGACGGCAGCAGCGTGCTTTACTGGGACGGAAAGGAGCGCCCCTACAGCGCCATATCGTCAAACCCCTGGAAAGATATTTTCCGCATGGGCTTTAACCAGACTTACAACGTAGCCATTACGCAGGGAGCGGAAAAGAGCAGCACCCGCTTCTCCTACACGCTGGTAAACAACACGCCCACGCAGCACAACAGCGACTACTCAAAGCACAACTTCAACCTCACGGGCGGCGTGAGCCTGAGCGAAAAGCTTCAGGTGGACTACACGGCCAGCTACGTTCGGCAGGCTATCAAGAATCGCCCGTACCGCATCAGCCGCATAACAAACAACTTTGGTGGCATGTTCGGATCGTTTGAAGACGTAAAGCAGCTGCGCGCAATGACCGTCACCTCGCTCGGCTACCGGAACGTGGCCGGCAACACCCCGTCGCTAACCCCCGCCGAGGCCTTCTTCTTTGCGCCGGCCTCCTTCGGGGGCTTGCTCGAGGAGTACTACTGGAACATCCTGGGGCGCGAACAGCTCGAAAACAGCAACCGCCTGATAGCAAGCGCAACGCCGAGCTTCACGATCATTCCCGGCCTCACCCTGCGCGGCCGCATCGCTACCGACCTGACCGGCGAAAAAGTAGAGCTGCAGGAAAAGACGGAGCGACCGCTCGCGCTTGGCGACCCAACAGGCTACTACGGCCTGACCAACAAGCGCTACGAAATATACTACGGCGACGCTATGCTCACCTACGACAGGAGCATCACCGAAACGCTCGACCTGACCGCCAACGTGGGCTACCAGGGGCGGGTAGAGCAGCTCTACAGCGCTGCGGTGGAAACAAACGGCGGCCTTACGGTAGAAAACTGGTTTCACATCAGCGCCAGCAAAAACCAGCCCAACGCCAAGATGACGAAAACGGAAATCCTGAAAACGGCGCTCTTTGGCACCCTCTCGATGGCCTACAACCATTTTGCCTACATAGAAGGCACCATGCGACAGGAAACAACGTCGACCCTCTCCCCAAACAACAACAAGTTTTTCTACCCTTCGGTAAACGCAAGCTTCATCTTCTCCGAAGCGCTGAAAGACCTCCGACCCTCGTGGTTCAGCTACGGCAAGGCGCGCGCCTCCTACGGCATCGTGGGGAACGCCCCCGAGGTGTACCGCGCCAACATGGCCTACGAGCAAAAGGCAACCATCAACAACGGGTCGTGGATCTACAACCGATCGCCCAAGGACCTGGGCTACGAAAACATCCGCCCCGAAAAGAAGTATGAGTGGGAGTTTGGCATCGAGGGTACCTTCCTGAGCAGCCGCCTGGGCTTTGAGGCCTCGTACTACACCAACAGGGTGGTCGACCAAATCCTGCAAACCACCATGCCCCAGTCGTCCGGAGCAACATCCATCCTCCTGAACGTAGGCGAGCTGGCCAACCAGGGGCTGGAGCTGTCGCTATACGGAAAGCCGATTCTCAGCAATGACTTCCGCTGGGAGCTCAACGGCAACATCGGCTTCAACAAAAATAGGGTGACAAAGCTCATGGACGGCATAGACGAGCTGCAACATGTGAACATTGACGGCGGCGCGGCGGTCATCGTATCGAAAGTCGGAGAGCCGATGGGCGACATCTACACCTACGCCCCCAAAGAAGACGCCAACGGCAACAAAATAGTAAACAGCAACGGCCTCTACCTGATCGATTTCACCAGGCGTAAGAAGGCGGGAAACGCCATGCCCCTTGCCACGGGAGGCTTCGGCACATCGGTCGGCTACAAAAGCTGGACGCTGGACGCCATGATCGACTTCCGCATTGGCGGCGACATTGTCCATATCCCCTACCAGTACATGATGGGGCGCGGCAACCTCGTGGAATCCCTCCCCTACCGCGACGCTGAGCACGGCGGCATCACCTACTACTTTGAGGGCGACGACTTCAACGGCAAAAGAGTGCCCACCGCCAGCAGCGCCGGGCCTAACGGCGAACGGGTGTACGATAACGGAATGATACTCGCAGGCGTAGACGTAAACGGAAATCCGAACAGCACCATCGTGCCCGCCGACCTCTACTACAACAGCACCTACAACTGGGGAGCCTCCGATGAAACGGAGTATGCGCACTCCATTTTCGACAACTCCTACCTCAAGCTGCGCGAGCTGAGCCTCAGCTACAGCCTGCCGCAACGCATAACCGGAAAATTTGCCTGCAAAAACCTTACCCTGTCGGTATTCGGACGAAACCTGCTCTTCTTATACAAAAATCTTCCGGCATTCGACGCAGAGGCTACCGACGGAACAAGCTGGATGTCGCAAGCGCAGATAGGCGGCTCAACGGCTACCACCCGAACGTTCGGATTTTCGATACGCGCCAACTTCTAACTTTAATCATTAAAAGAAAAAAAAATTATGAAACAGCTATTTTCAGCGCTGACAGCCGGCGCCATCGTCCTGATGCTCGGCGCCTGCAGCAAATCCGACTATGCGGACAAGTACGCCGACCCCTCCAAGATCTCGGCCGCCTCGTGCGACAAGCTGATGACGGGCGTATTCTTCACAGGAAAAACCTACACCACGCCGGAGTACTGGCGGACGTTCACCTTCGACTTTTACCTCCTGGGGCGCTGCGCCCAAACCGTAGGCTTCGTCAACTCAACGGGGCGCTACGCCGGCGGCGGCGAAGGGTACATCAACGACCGCTGGAACCACTTCTACTACACCCTGGCGCAATACCGCCTCCTGGAGCATACCTACAACAACCTGCCGGACACCGAAAAACCCGAATACGAAATCTTCCGCGTGCTGGCGCAAATCTTCATCTACGAGCAGCTGGACGAAATCTTAGCCCTCTTTGGGGATGTGCCGTTCTCCAAAGCCGGATACCTGAACATTAGCGGAGATGTGAAAACCGCCTACCCCAGCTACGATAAGGACGAAGCCCTCTACGAAATGATGCTCAACGACCTGGCCGCCATCAATACGATGCTGGACGGATACCAGCTCCCAGTGAGGGCAAAAAAATTGCCGGAGCAGGACTACATCAACAAGGGCGACCTGACGAAATGGCGGAAGTATGCCAACTCGCTGCGCCTGCGCATGGCCATGCGGTTGGCCGACAACGGCGCCCTGACGGCTAAGGCGCAAGCTATCCTCAAGGAGATGCTTGACGACCCCGCAAAGTACCCGGTGGTGGACAGCAACGACGAAAACATCCTGATAGAGGCGGATAACTCGACGGATGACTTCAAGGTGATAGGGTCTTCAAACGTGGGCATACAGGGTATCGAATCGTGGAGCGGGCTGATGAACCGCGCCTCCAAAGCCATGATCGACGCGCTGCAGAACGACGACCCCCGCCTGGAAGTTATCTACGACCCGAACTCCGACGGCAGCTACGTGGGCATCGATACGCACGACGGCGAAACCACGCAGACAAACAGCTTAGAGCGCCCAGCCAAGGAGGGCGGGATTTTCTACTCGGCCATCGACACGTCCACGTTCAGCCGCAACCCCAGATTTCCGGGCCTGCTGCTCTCGGCCGCCGAAGTGGCCTTCATCAAAGCCGAAGCCTTCCAAAAGGGATACGCGCAGGGCAGCGCCAAAGACGCCTTCGTTGACGCCGTGAAGCGCTCGGTGGACTACTACTACCGCCTGAACGCCACGGGCACCTACCGTAAGCCGATACAAGCCCCCTCGGAGGCCGATATTACCGCCTTTGCCGAGCAGAGGTGGGATGCCTACCCCACAAAAGAGCAGGCCATAGGAACACAAAAGTGGCTACATTTTAGCCTCATCGACATCATAGAGGCTTGGAATGAGGTGCGCCGTACCGGCATCCCGGAGCTTTACTTCCAGCCGGACGACGGATCGCCGGCCTACCCGAACGTCTTCCAGCGGCTCAGGTACCCCTTAGACGAGCGCACCAACAACCCCGAACACTACGCCAAAGAGCTGGCCAAAGACTCGTACTACCGCAAGCTGTTCTGGGCAAAGCCATAGGAGAACCTCTAAAGACGGCTCCCCGCCGCATTGGAGTAGCAAAGCATCGGCATCGTAGACCTTGCCCCGTGCTCCTCCGGTGCAGCCTCCGGTGCATCTCTGTGCAATGCTGACACAGAGGTGCAACGGAGGCTTCACGGAGGGCTTACGCCGAAATCGGAACGCCGAAGCGTACTCTCAACCGGCGCTACACCGCTAAAAAACATTAAACAGCATGAAAAACAGAGGGCGTTAACGCAAATACTACTAAAATCCTGGCCGAAAATTTGGATCCTTCAATTTCCTTTTTCATCTGGAAACCTCTAAAAACTCAAAAAACAAGGCTTGCGGCTGAGGTAAAATAAAATAAAGAAAAGTAAATGAGCGCAGTAAATGGGCACTTCGCCGATGGCGCATAGCGCAGAGCTTTGGGTTTGTAGAGGTTCCCTATAGGCTATGTGTCGTATATGCTTGTCCGCGTAAAACCACTCTGCGCAGGTACACGATATTATCCTTGTACAGCAAAAGTATCCGGTAGTCCCCACGCCGGATGCGGTAGGCATGCTTCACACCGCTCAACGGCTTGCAGCCAACAATGTCCGCAAGCCTGCTGGCTGCGTTAATGTTGACAATCAATGTCTTAAGTATCTCGGAAGCGGTTTTTGATGCTGAAACTTTTTCAGCATCCTTAAAAAAGCTTTTATGGTATATGATTTTCATACCTACACCCAGCCCAGCTGCTCCAATTTTGCCTGTGCTTCTTCATCCGACAGGTAATCGTCCGGCTCGTTGAAGAACGGAGCAAGCCATTTGTCTTCCTCGTCGTTGGCTTGCTGCACCAAGATTTGCTCAATATACTTGGTGAGGTTCATATCCAGTGCTGCTGCTTGTATTGTTAGCATCGTTTTCACACCTGCCGGAATGTTGATTAGCTTTTTGGTAATCTTGCTTTCAGATAATGCTTTAGTATTCATGGTAGTTAGCAATTAAGATTTAGACAAAATTAGATAAAAATCCCGGATTTCCAAGCGCACGGGATGAAAAAGTTTTTTTACAGAGGAAAAGGGATGCTTACATGGACATATATGCGCGGACGACGCTCATTAAGGATGTCATTCAGTAGGTGTATGGCATTCCCATTTGCGCGGCAATTTCGCGCTGCGAAATGCCCCTGTACGCTATTTCTTCTTTCAGCAGCTCGCCCGGATGTACGGGGCCGTACCCAAAACCAAGATTTTCCATAATCTATCTGTAATGATTCGATAATTCCAAAATATTGCACACCGTTACAGCGGCATAAACATTTATTTGTTAACATATACTCACCTGCTCTTAATCGTAGCAGCGATTTTGGTCTCGCCCGGCGGCAGGTTGGCTCTACGCCCGGCTCAGCGCACCCTCAATATCCGCCGCCAAGTCTTCGAAAGCCTCCAGCCCCACGGAAATCCGGATGAGGTTAGGCGCTATGCCTATCACCCGCTTCATTTCCGGCGAGAAGGTACCGTAGATGGTAGATTCGGGGTGTATGGCGAGCGACTTGTTGTCGAACAGGTTGGTGGCTCTGCGAATGATGGTCAGGCTATCCATGCACCTGTAGCAGGCCTCCTTGCTCTCCAGCGCGATGGTGAGCATGGCGCCCGGGTTGCCGGAAAAGAGGCGGTCGGCGAGCTTTTTGTAGGCAGAGGTTTCCAGCTTTGGGTAGCAGACCTTCACGATTTTTGGCTGCCGGGTGAGGTGCTGCGCCAGCTTCCATGCCGTTTCGGACATCTTTTCGTAGCGCAGCTGTAGCGTTTCCATGCCGAGCGCCTGCAGGTAGGCGGTGTCGGGCGTCATGCACGCGCCCATGTTCCGCGCAATCTCCGATTTTAGCTTGAACATGAATTGCGACATCCCCTTGGGCTGCGGCGTCTTGGCCAGCTTGGGGCTATGCTGCCAGTCAAACGTTCCGTGGTCAACAATTACGCCGCCCGTGGTGGTGGCGCCGCCGGAGATGTACTTGGTGGTCGATACCACCTCGAGGTCGATGCCGCAGGCCTTTGCCTCAAAGCCGCACCAGGGGATGATGGTGGTGTCGATGACCATGGGCACGTGCTTCGCCTGCATGATTTTGGCTATTTCCGGCAGGTTGGCGATTTCGAGGTGCGGGTTGGTAAGGATTTCGCAGAAGAAGGCGCAGGTATGCTGGTCGGCGGCGGCGGCCACCTCGTCGAGGTTGTCGGTGTTGACAAAGCGCACCTCCACGCCAAAGGCCGACAGGGTTGACTTCAGGAAGGCAAAGGTGTTGCCAAACAGGTGCGGGGAGGCAACGATGTTGCCTCCGGCGTAGGCTATCGTCATAAAGGTGTTGGCTATGGCGGCCATGCCCGACGCCACCGCCACCACGTTTTCGGCTCCGGAGGCGGCCTTCACCTTGTCCTCAAGCCCGGCCACGGTGGGGTTGGAGATGCGGGTGTAGGTGTGCAGCTCGTGCCGGTGCTGAAAAGCGGCGGCAATGCTTTCCGAATCGGGAAACTCAAAGGCGGCGTTCCGGTACACCGGAAGGGTGATGGCGCCGTGCGCGTCGGGCTTGGCAAACTTGCGGCCGACGATGCGCGTTGAAAAGCCGCTTAGCGGCGGTTGGTTCTGTTCCATTGGCGTTTTTGGGCGTTACGAAAAATTTTTCACGAGGGAGATGAATCGGCTCAGCATCGGCTCGGTGTGCGCGCTCGACAGAAAGTTCGCCTCCATTGGCGAGGGCGAAAGGTAAACGCCGTTGGCCAGCATGTAGCGAAAAAAGCGGCCAAAGCTGTCGCGGTCGGCCTTTTGCGCCTCGGCAAACGTGCGCACCCGCTCACGGGTGAAGAAAAGCGTAAACATCGACCCCATCCGGTTCAGGCGAATGCCCTTGTCGGCGGCAACGCCGGCGAGCTCGGAGAAAAACCGGGAGGATTTTTCCTCCAGCTTGGCGTAGTATCCGCTCCGGTTGATGATTTGCAGCGTTTTTACCCCGGCGCTCATCGCCACCGGGTTGCCGGAGAGCGTTCCGGCCTGGTACACGTCGCCGTCGGGCGCGAGCAGCGCCATGATGTCCTGTCGCCCTCCGAAGGCGGCGGCGGGGAATCCTCCGCCAAGGATTTTGCCCAGCGTGGTCAGGTCCGGCCGCACGCCGAGCAGCTGCTGCGCGCCGCCTGCCGAGAGGCGAAATCCGGTGATGACCTCGTCCAAGATGAGCAGGGCGCCGAACTGCCTGGTTACCCGGCGCAGGTAGGGGATAAAATCGTCGTCCGGCGGCACCACGCCCATGTTGGCGGGCGCCGGCTCTACGATGACGGCGGCAATTTCCTCGCCTCTTTCCCGAAAGAGGCGGGCCACCGGCACCGCGTCGTTGAAGGGGAGGCTCACGGTGCAGGCCGTAAGCGCCTCGGGCACGCCCGCCGACGAGGCGCGGCTCAGGCCGGCCACCCCCGAGCCGGCCGAAACCAGCAGGTGGTCGGCGTGGCCGTGGTAGCAGCCGTCGAACTTTACGATGAGGTTGCGCCGCGTAAACCCCCGCGCCAGCCGCACGGCGCTCATCGCCGCCTCGGTGCCCGAGCTCACAAAGCGCACCCGCTCCATGCTGGGGACGTGCCGGTTGACTAACCGCGCCAGCGCCGTTTCCGGCAGCGAGGGGATGCCGTAGCTGGTGCCGTTGGACACGGCCTTCCGAATGGCCTGGTTGACCGACGGGTGCGAATGGCCGAGGATGAACACCCCCCACGACAGGCAAAAATCGGTAAACCGGTTTCCGTCAACGTCGGTCAGCGTGGCGCCTTTGGCCTTTCGGATAAAGAGCGGCTGCTCCCCAACGCTTTTTAGCGCCCTCACCGGGCTGTTTACGCCGCCGGGAATGTACCGGAGCGCTTCTCTGTAGGCCTTTGCGGCGTTTACTCGCTTCATGATAAATAATGCTATGCTGTGAAAATTCTAAACTCAACTTTTTTTTCAAAAGCTGCTTTGATTTGTTAAATATAAATGCTTTGCAGCGGGGCTGTTTTTTGTAAAGGGAGCTTCTAAAAACCCAAAAATCAGCGATTTTGCGTTGTGCCAATGCGGTTAGGCCTCACCCCAGCCGGGCGGCGTAGCGTCCACGCACATCGGGCGGACAAAACTGCGACGCCCTGTCGCAGTTTTTTATCTTCATGATAATCAAGCTCGATCGTCCACGCTACGCCGAGCGGGTATAACCGAGTGCAGCGCGCTCACGAACACCAAAAACAAGCACGAGTGAGTAAATTAGGGGAACCTCTAATCTTTTCGACCAAGCGTCTTTCCAATTCACGCGCTTTTACAGGCTGCGTAATGCCGATAAATTCAAGATTGTAGGTGCTTTTAAGCATTTCCTCTGCTTGTTCCTGCAAATGTTCGGGTAAAGCCCTGTCAAAGTTGTGATGCTTGGTCAACAGCTTAGCATTTTTATAGGTGTCTGCCTTAATAAAATTCAACAGGACATCGCGTGTCCAACCCATTTCGGCGGCAGCCTCAACGTAGAAACGAGCTTCATCTTGATTTTTTATTTTGCTCAGAATCAGCCGGTGGTGTCCCCATGGCAAAACTGCCACAGCTTGTGGCAGTTTTTCATCTTCGGCATAGTAAAGCTCG
>JAIROF010000100.1 GCA_031257655.1 Prevotellaceae bacterium
TATAGCTGTCTGGACGCTGATTTTTTTTGATTTGAATGATTGCTATGATTGGTGGCGCATGGGTGCGACGCATAGCGCTGTAGAGACGCACGGCGTGCGTCTCACTGTGCATTGCGCATTGCGCCATTTTGTCGCGATACGCACGCGATACGCACGCGATACGCATGCGAGACGCACGCCGTGCGTCTCTACAGCGCCATTTCGCCGCCATTTCGTCGCTGACGACGCTTTTGCTGCGTAATATGAGAACTTAATTTTCATAGCACCTCAAAAAAAGAATTAGCCGTTATTAACCGTTATAAGCACAACCAACAAAAACAATTCTGCATTTCGTGCGCCACGAGCGCTTCACGCGGCAGCCTACAGCGTTTGGCTAAAGTTGGCGACGGCTTGCGCGAATGCCTCCCACGAAAGGTCGCGCTTGAGCTTGCCGATGTTTGCCGCAAACCTTTCGGTATTTCCCGGCTCAAAAAAGCGTTTTATTCCTTTTTCTATTTCGCCAGCGTCAGGTTGCGCAACGATAACGCCCGTTTCGTTGTCCGCAATGGCCTCCTTTAGCCCGCCAACGTCGGTGGCGATTATGGGCAGGCCGAAGTGGCAGGCAATGGAGGTTATGCCGCTTTGCGTTGCCGAGCGGTAGGGCAGCACGCAGGCGTCGGCTGCCGAAAAGAACAGCGGCACCTCGGCGTCGCTAATGTATCGCGCCTCTGCGCGCACGCGCTGCGCGTTGGGCAGGGCGGCTATCTGCGCGCGGTACTTCTCAAAGCCGCCGTACGGCTCGCCCGCTATGAGCAGCTGGTAGCCCGGCGGGAGCTTCCCAAACGCTTCGATGAGCAAGTCCAGCCCCTTGTAGTCGCGGATAAGCCCAAAGAAGAGCAAGGTTTTTTTGTCGGGCTGCAAGCCCAGCCTTGCCCGCGCCTGCGCCTTGGGAAGCGCCTCCCCAAAATGGCTGTAGAGGGGGTGCGGCTTGTACAGGAGCTTTGCGTCGGGCTTTAGCGAAAGCAAGTCGCGCCTCACGGCGTCGCTCATCACTATGGACGCAGCGCTTTGCTCGACAAAAAATTTAAGCAGCATCCGGTCAAAAAAATGAGGCTCATGCGGAATAACGTTGTGGTATAGCGTGATGATTTTTGCTTTCTTTCTCAGCAGCCGTGCAACGGTCGCATACGCCGGAATAAAAAAAGTCATCCAGTAGGCAATGACAACAACATCCGGATGAAAATTTTTTATTAATCGGGCTGTTTTATAGTAGGAGAGCGGATTCAGGCTGTCGAGCGTCCGCAGGGTATTTATGGTAGAAAATTTAGAGCTGCTTTCTACGTACTGCGTTTTGCCGGGGAATAAAAACGTGGGGTACATTCTGCAAAATGTTACCGCTTTTACGTCATGCCCTTGTGCAGACAGCGCGCCGTACAGCAAATTGCTAAACTCGGCAATGCCGCCCCGGTATGGATAAAAGGGAGAAAGAATGGCGATTTTCATACGTAAATATCAGAACTTCTATTCGTTTTTTTGTTCTTGTTGCTACGGCACGTTCATAAACTTATGCGCCTGAATGGAGACACTCCAGCGCGGGTGCTGCTTGGCGTACTCCACAATCGTGGCCACCGCCTGCTTGTGCCGGCTCCATTCGGGCTGCAAAAAGAGCCGGCACGAGGCGGCTACCTTTGCGGCGTTTTCCTCCGCCCAGCGCAAATCCTGCTCGCCCTCCACGATTACCTTCAGCTCGCTTGCCTTTGCAAAAATTTCGGGCAACGGAGGCTGCTGCGGCTTTGGCGAAAGGCAAATCCAGTCCCACACGCCCGACAGGGGCTGCGAGCCGGAGGTCTCCAGAAACGTTTGCAGCCCTTTTTCCTTTAGGAGGCTACAGAGCGTGTTGAGGTTGTAGCGGAGCGGTTCGCCGCCGGTCACCACCACCGCCTGCGCCGGAAACGACGCTGCCCGCGCCGCAATTTCGGCTGCCGAAACGAGCGGATAGCTTTTGGCGCTCCACGTCATTTTTGCGTCGCACCAGCGGCACCCTACGTCGCAGCCGCCCACGCGAATGAAGTAGGCCGGCTTCCCCACGTGGAATCCCTCGCCCTGTATGCTGTAGAAATCCTCCACCAGCGGCAGCATCTCAAAGATTTTAGATTTCAAATTATTCATCTTACGTAAGACATTCGTGATGTCTGGGGTGAAAATACTACAATCCGCCTTCTTCAGCTAAATGCAAGCGCAAAAAATCTTTCAACGGTTGTATTGCTGCTCCATTTAAATCCCAGTGCTCTGCTTTTTTGAAATCTCGATTGGAATCTTTTACGTTGTCCTTTTCTGCTCTGGATTCGCCATGTAAAACTTCCATGTAGGCGTAAATTTTACTTTTCTTTGCAGGAATGGTCAAGGGATTTTTTGTACACGCTGTTTTTGTGGGCAAACAATCTTCAAATTTTTGCCAACAATCAAATACAGGCTTATTTTGAGGATTGATAATTTTTTCCAATAAATCTTCTAATGCCCCGTCGTCTTGGTTGTTGGGAAAAAGGAACAGCTCAAAGTTCAGGCTGTACTTTGCTTTCCATGCCTCAATCTCGCTTTTTCGCACAGAAAATCCGCCGCCATTTTTAGGAGTATCCGCATCAAAAATAATAAGGTTTACGCCTCCTTCGGCAGCATTACGCCTCATGTCTTCCCTTATATTTTCGCCTTCTTTTCTACGACTTTTAATTTTTGTCCAGCCGTCGCCGGAAAGTATATCTTCGGGAGCATTATCTTTGTCGCATTTCAACGAAGCGGCAAATAGATACTCTATATAATGGTGAACAAATCTTTGGTCTGCCTTACCTTCTACAAATATTTTGAATTTTTTCATTAGCGAAACTCGTTTCCATTTCTTACGGAAGATTCCAACCCCTCAAAAGACCTGACGTACGATTGAAAACCTTCTTTTGCTGTATTTACAATAGAAAAAACCTTTACGCTATCCTGCATGTCAACATAGCCTGTTTGCTTCAGCACGGTAGCCAAAGATTGTAGCATTTCCCAGCTGTGTGTTGTGATAAATAGCTGAATGTTGGCAGCGCGAGTTAGGTTAAACAGGGTTTGCCACATCAATTCTTGCGATTTAAAGTGCAAGCCATTTTCAATTTCGTCAATCAGGCAAATAAAATTTTGTTCGTCATTAGCGGCAATAGTAGCGGCAACGTTGAGAAGCCGACGAACGCCGTCACCCATTAGCTGTAGCGGTATTCTTTCGGGTATGCTCTTTTTATCGACGTAAATGCCGTTGGGTAAAACGTATAACCCTGTTATTTTGCTGTCAAGCTTATTCAGCAAGTCGTTTAATATGTGCTCCTTTTTGGCAACGAATAAGGTTTTTAGCTGGTCGGACAATCCCGCATCAGCGGATCCCGAAAAAAAGAATTTTGAAACAATATCTTCCTTATAGCTGGCATTTAGGGCTTGCTTAATCCCGTCTTTTTCAAAACGAAGCCATGTTTTAAAAGATTTGACCTGCTCGCGCATGCTTTTCAGCGTAAAGGAATACTCTAACCCCAAAATATCGGGTGATGTTAGCAGTGAAGTTGCGGAAAATGAATTATCCTGAATAGCTTCTATTGCCCGGCTAACCACATTTTTCTCAAAGATTGGGCATATTTCTACTTTCCGATGTATGTTCATTGAAAAACTACCGGATAGCTGGGGTTTATTTTTTGTTTCAAGATTATAAAAAATGTACCTTAGAACATCCCTATCTGCAACTATTCCGCGCATCAGATTGATATTCAATGCCAACTCAGGATTTGACATCCCCGATAGCAGGAAAATGGACTCCAAAACAGAGGTTTTTCCGCTGTTATTCGCGCCCAGCAGCACGTTGATTTTGGAAAAATTGCTCATTTCCAAATTATCGAAACCTCGAAAATTTTGTATTTTCAGTGATTCTAATTGTAACATAGATGTCTATACGTAAAATATTGAGCAAAGGTACTAAATATTCCTGCCTAAACCTGTTTTGCAGAAATTTTTCCAGCTCTTATTGCCCCCAAAAAAATGATTTGCTTATCCTTACCCTTTAGCCGGGCAAATCAGGAGCCGGGCAAATCAGGAGCTGGGCAAATCAGGGGTTAATAAAGCGCATTGCTTTCCCGTACTTCCGCTTTCGCCGGATCACGAACGCCACTCCACCGATTGCCAGCAGGGCGAGGGGGGCAATCGTGTTGACAGCAATCCACGCGCTACGCTCTCGCACCACGCGGGCGCGGTCGAGCAGGCGCATGGTGACTACTTTTCCGCGCAGCGCCATCAGCTCGCTGTCGTCGAGGAGGTAGGCCACCACATTTTTTACAAACTCCTTGTTGCCGTAGAGCACCTGCCGGGTGTAGCGGTCGTAGCCCAGGGGGAGGGCGCTACCGTTTGCCGTCACGTCGTTGCGGATCACGTCGCCGTCGGCCACCACCACCTGCGCCGTGCGCGCGCTTTTGTCGGCAAAGACAAACGGGCGGCCGTTGTTGTAGGGCGACAGCACGCGGTGCCGGAAGATGGAGGTAAATTCGCCCTGCAGCAGCACCGCCACGGGCAAGCTCCCCTGGCTGTAGCGGCGCGTATCGATGTCGTTGACGACCTGCTCCAGCCCCACGTAAAACGGCGCATTCTTGACAGCCGATCGCGGCGAGGTGGACAGCAGCACCTGCTTGCGCGCGCCTTCGCCCGGCAGGGTGTCGATGGTGCTGGGAAATTCGGTTTTTACCACGTTCAGGTTGCGCGAAATGGGGTTGTCCGGCGAGGGGAACAGCAGCGGGTAGTACGTCCACGGCAGGGGCGAAAACTTGGCGGGCATGCCCGCCGGGGCAACGTTTACCGGTATCAGGGCGCACTGCAAATCCTGCACCACGTTGGCGTTGATGCGCACGCCGTAGCGAAACAGCAGGTCGTTCAGGTTGTGGTCGTTGGTAATGCCAAAGGTGAGATGCCCGTTGGCCAAGCTGTCTTCGTGCACCAGCACCGGCTCAATGAACCACGCGACCTTTCCGCCGCGCATGACGTGCTGGTCAACCACCAGCTTGTCGGCTTCGCTCCACGCCTTGGTGGGCTTGGCTATCACCGCCAGCGCGTAGCCGCTAAGCGCGCTCACGTCGCCGCTCAGCGTAATGCGGCTCACGCGGTAGTAGGCCGACAGCTCCTGCACCGCGTCGGCCACCTGAGCGGCGCTCAGCTCGCCGTGCCCGTCGATGAAGGCAATTTTTTCGAGATCCTTTCGCCCCAGCTCCTCAACGGCGCTGACAAGGGCGTACTCGAGGTTTTGGATGGCGTTGTTGATGTTTTCTTCGGTGGAGATGTTCGGGTTGACCTGCAGAAAGTTTACCCCCCGCTGCTTTCCGTTGAGGCTCACCACTGCGCCGGGAAAGAGGTCTACCTGCGTAACGCCGCCCTCCGCATTTTTTTCCTGCACCGTGTGGGGCAGCAAGCCCTTGCGGAGCAGCTCCCGGTAAAAGGCCTCCTTGTGCCGACCTGCGCCAGGGTTGACAAATTCGTACTGCAGGCCTCCGCCGACGTGCGCCTGCATATCGTCGAGCATATCCTTCACGGCGCGCTGCAGCGGGCGCATGCCCACCGGCATTTCGCCCTCTAAGTAAACCTTAACGAATACGGCGGCCGGCTGCCTGCGCAGCGCCTCTTTGGTCGCGCGGGAGAGCGTGTAGCGCTTGTCGGCGGTGAGGTCGAGGCGCAGGGGAAAAGCGTTTGACAGCAGGAAAAGCGCCACCGCGCCTGCCGCCACCGCGAAAAAATGCAGTATGCCTTGTTGCTTTATAGTCATTGAAAATACGGTGTAATTTACCTGATTTTTGGCTTACAAATATACCGTTTTTTTTGCCACCTCTAAATAATTTAGTATCTTTGTGGCTATTTCATTAGCGTACCTCCACAAAAAAATGGCAAACAGTCGAAAAATACTATTCGTAAATCAGGAGATGATGCCGTACGTATCGGAAACCGAGGTATCCAAAGTCTCGCGCTACCTGCCGCAGGCTATTCAGGATCAAGGCTACGAAATACGCTCTTTCATGCCGCGCTACGGCAGCATCAACGAGCGGCGCAACCAGCTGCATGAGGTCATTCGCTTATCGGGGATGAACCTCGTCATCAACGACGCCGACCACCCGCTCATCATAAAGGTCGCCTCCATTCCCTCGGCGCGGATGCAGGTGTACCTCATTGACAACGAAGACTACTTCAGGCGGAAGGAAATGCAGTTTGACGAAGGCGGCGCATTCTTTGGCGACAACGACGAGCGCATGATTTTCTTTGCCCGAGGCACGCTCGAAACCATCAAAAAGCTGCGCTGGCAGCCCGAATTAGTCCACTGCCACGGCTGGTTTTCGATGGTAACGCCCCTGTTTATAAAAAAAGCCTACCGCGAAGACCCGCTCTTTGCCAAGGCAAAGGTCGTGATTTCCGTCTACAACGAAAGCTTCGACGCCCTGTTTGACCCCTACTTTCACAAGAAAGTGCTGCTCGACGGCGTAAAGGCCAAAGAGGTAGAGGCGCTCTCCAAGGTGAGCTACGTCAACCTGATGAAGTTCGCCATATCCTACTCCGATGGCGTGGTTATCGGCAGCAAAAGCATCCATCCGGAGCTGCAAAAGCACATTAAAACGTTAAAAATCCCGGTGCTGCCCTACCACGAAGAGCAGTACGTAGAAACCTACATGAATTTTTATGACAAGATTTTTGCAAAAAAGTAAGCTTGCTATACCCACATTCGCGCTCCTGCACCTGCTGCTCGCCCATGCCTGCACGGAGGTTGACAAAACCTTGGGCGAAGACTTTATCCCCCCAAATCAGGAGCTGAAAGTACAGGTGCGCGACGCCACCGGATTTATCACCATGCGCAACGTTGCGCTCGACTCCATGTCCACCGGCAGCTTCAGCGTCGCCACGCTGGGGCGATTAGACGATGGCCGACTGGGGAAAACCTCCGCCGGATTTGTTGCGCAGTTTTTGCCCGCCTCCTACGCCTTCACGTTCGAGGAGGGCGTTACCGGATTCGACTCCGTGTGCCTCGTGCTCGGCTTTTCGTCCACCTACGGCAGCGACCCAACGCCGATGACCGTTCAGGTGTACGAGGTCAACGCCGACCTCAGCATCGACAGCGTGTACTACGGAAAGCCGGAGGTTGCCAACCGTATTTCCAAAAGCGCAAACTTGGCAGCCGGCAGCGACAGCATCACCGCCGAGAGCACCTCGGTGCGCGTGAGGCTGAGAGACGACGAGCAGCTCTTCAACCGCCTGTTTAGCTACACAACCAGCGCCGACTCTTTCCTGACCTTCTTCAAAGGGCTATACGTAAAAGTGAAGGATGCCGAAGCAAACGGAGCAGCCGGTGGCTCCATTAAATCCGTCAGCTTGGTGAACTCTTCGACCTCCTACGCCTCCAGCGCAATTGTAGCCTACTACCGCTATCCGTACACCGACAGCGAAGGCGTCACCAGAGACAGCGTCACCTCCTTTACCTTTCACGTCTTTAGCACCACGCCCCGCTTCAACGTTTTTGAGCACGACAATGCTCATCTCATTACGCAAGACGGCGCTGTAGCCGATATGCTTTGCATGCAAGGCTTGCTGGGAGTTGCTACGAAGATGGAGGTGAGCAGCGATTCGCTGGCGGCATGGACGGGAACCGGCGACGAAAAAAAGGCCTACGCCGTGAGCCGCGCAGAGCTGGTGCTGCACGTGCAGGATACGAGCGACTACGCTAAGCTGGACGCCTACGCAGCGCAGCTGCAATGTATTGTAAGGCATAGCAGCGATACAAGCGTAACCTACGCCTCCATCTGGGACATGTACGCTTCGGACGGAAACTTCAACTCCGCCTTCGACGGAGCGATCAACCGCTCGCTCATGCAGTATTCGCTCAACCTTACCCACTACTTCAACGCCGCTGCAAAAGACGGCTCGGCGCTGCCCCTGCTGCTGATACCCTACAGCTACACCTCAGACGCTCGTAGCGTGCTCATAAACAACACAAGCAGCAAGCCGCAGCTGAAGATAACCTACGTGGAGATAAAAAAGGAGTAGCGCCACGGCGGGAAGTGGCGCTACAGCGGAAAGGCGCGGCGCGGCGGTAAGTAAACGTCGCGGCGCGGCGGGCACATCTCACACCTCTGCCGGGCTGCGCTTTGTTACGGAGATGCTCAGCTCGTACAGCAGGTACATGGGCACGCTGACCAGCATGAGCGTAAACGGGTCGGAGGTAGGGGTGATGACAGCGCCCAGCACCAGAATGACCACCACGGCATGGCGCCTGTATTTTTTCAACATTTCCTTGCTTACTATCCCGATGCGCGACAGCGTATACGCCACCATCGGCATCTCAAACACCAGCCCCATAGACAGCAGCGTAGCGTAAAAAATGTTCATGTACGAGCCCAAATCTATGCGGTTGACGACGTGCTCCCCAAACTGGTAGACGCCCAAAAAGCGAAAGGCAAGCGGAAAAACAAGGAAGTAGCCCAGCATAACGCCCGACAAGAACAGCACAATGCACGACAGGATAAGCGGCACGCCGCGCTTGCGCTCGCGCGGGTAGAGGGCGGGGGCTACAAACCGCCACAGCATGGTAATAATCACCGGCAGCGAAAGCAGCAGCCCCACGTACAGCGACGAGGTGATGTGCGTAAAAAACGGCGAAGCCAACCGCGTGTTGAGCAGCTCCACCGAAAAATCGTCGGGGCAGAGAGCGGCGAAGTGCACCGCCTCCGCCAGCTTGCACATGGCGCGGTACACAACAAAGTCGGAGCTTTGGGGCGCAAAAATGATGCGCGTCAGCAGCTCCTTGTTGAAAAATACCAGCACCGTGCACGCAACCACGGCAATTGCCGAGCGCATCAGCACCCACCGCAGGGCTTCGAGATGCTCCCAAAAGGTCATTTCGCGCGGCTCGGGCGATGCGGCGCTATCCTCATCACGGTGTATGCCCATGCCTCGCTACTCCCCCCTTAGCACCGTTTCGTCGCTGCTGATGTTTTTCTTCACCTCGCTTTCCATATCCTTCACGCCCTCCTTAAAGCTGCGCACTCCTTTACCCAAGCCGCGCATGAGCTCGGGAATTTTTTTTCCGCCAAAAAACAGCAGCACCACCAGCGCTATGATAATTATTTCGGGCGCTCCAATGCTGCTAAAGAGACAAAGTACAGGTTTGATGTTCATTTTTTTATTGTTTTTTGTTTGAGAATAGTTAAGGCGCAAAGGTAGGTAAATATTTCAAGATTTCCAAGCGCAAAAGATTTCCAAGCGCGAAAAGTTGGCTGCTGCTACAGCATCAGTTCGCCACCGCCCACCGGCTTATTCCGCGCTCCTCCTTGCCAAACTCTACGCCGATTTTCACCAGCTTTTTGCCGCTTGCGGCGTAGGGCTTCAGGTATCCCTTGTCGGCTATCTGCTTCAGCGCCGCCTTTGCGGTGGCGTTTTCGGAGAGCTTGAACTCAAAGACAAACACGGTATGGCTTGTTATCACCACCGCGTCCGACCGGCCAACCGCGCTGTGCTGCTCCACCTCGATGAACTGCCCCATCAGCCGGAAGAAGATGAAGAACACGGTCTGGTAGTGCTTTTCCTCCTTGTTGTTGAGGTCGTAGGGGATGCCGGCAAAAAAGGCGGTCAGGCGGGTCATGAAGCTTTCGACGTTGTTGGCCATCAGGTCTTCAATGAAAAACTCCACGTAAAATTCGCTCAGCGTATTTTTTTGCATGTACACAGGTAGCAGCTCCTTGAGAAAGCCGTACTTTACCTCTTCATTCGGGAAGCCTAAGGTGTAGGAGCAGAAGTGGTCATTATACGATTTAATGGTCAGGTAGCCGCTTTGGTAGAGCAGCGGGACAAGATTTTCAAACTCGGCTCGATAGTCGCTAATCTCATCCGCCGAAATCTTCACGCCATCCTCCATGCTTTTAATGTCAAAATGCTGTTTCTTGAACGTTTTGATAAGAAATGTCGGCGTTCCCGTGTCAAACCAGTAGTTGCGGAAGCGTTCATCGTTGAAAGTGTTGAGCAGGCTGAAAGGGTTGTACATACCCTCGCTATTTTCCGAGAAGTGGTATCCGTCGTACCGCTTTTTCAGTTCGGCAAGCGTAGCTTCGCGGGTCAGCTTTCGTTTTTCGGCAAGATTTTCTATCTCCGGCTGAAAGTAGCTGACCAACTCCGACTCCGAAATACCGCAAATTCCGGCATATTTTTCATTCAGGCTAATGTCGACCAAGTGGTTGAGGTCGCTAAATACGCTGACTTTTGAGAATTTTGTCACTCCGGTGAGAAAGACGAACCGGAGGTAGGCATCGGCGCTCTTCAGCACGCTGTAAAACCCTTTGAGGACTTTTCGCACCTCGTCGTTTACGTTCAGGTCGTCCATGGTGCCGAGCAGGGGCTTGTCGTATTCGTCCACCAGTACAACCACCTTGCGGCCTGTTTTTTCGTAAGCCCTTGCAATTAGCCCTAATAAGCGGGAGGCCGGCGTTGTGTCTGTTTCGTCTTTGCCCCATTGCCTTTCCAGTTTTTTCAAATTTGTATCCAGCGCCATATAAAGCGAATTGAGGTCGGTATAGGCTTCCACGTTCAGGTCGAGGTGAAACACCGGATACTCTACCCAGTCTTTTTCCAGCTCGGCAACAGCCAAGCCCTCAAAAAGCTCCTTTTTCCCGAGGAAGTAGGCTTTGAGGGTGGACAGGAAAAGGCTTTTGCCGAAGCGACGCGGACGTCCGAGAAAGTAGGGTTTTCCTAAGCTTACCAAGCGGTAGAGGTATGCTGTTTTATCCACGTAAACGTAGCCGTTCGTGCGCAAATCCTCAAAATCCTGTATGCCGATAGGCAATTTTCTGGTAGGTAACATAGCTTTCCTCTTTAAAATGTTCAATGCAAATGTAGATGAAATTTGTATGAATAGCAAATCGTATCAGACTTCAAATGCCATCCGTGCGCTAAAAAAGGCCAATCGCGGCTTCCGACCGCGCGGGGTATCGCTTTGACCCGAATGCCGTGCAGGCTACCGAAATGCCGGCTTGCGGAGGGCAAACCTGCAGAAAAGGTAAAGCGGTATGGCTGAAAGTAGAAAATGCGGAATTTTTCGGCTTTCAGCTTTTCAACTTTCAACTAATTTTGTACTTTTGTACCGCCAACTTACGGGGCTTGGAATTTATGAATATTCGGAGCGCGTAATCCAACAATCCAACAATCAAAAAAATCACACATGAATTTTACTAACGCTGGACTATATGACCCCCGCTACGACCACGATTCGTGCGGTGTGGGCCTGGTGGTTAACCTCCACTCGGCAAAAACTCACGACACGGTAGATAAAGGCCTGAAGCTTTTGGAGAACATGGTGCACCGCGGCGCGGAGGGCGCCGACCCGCTCACCGGCGATGGCGCCGGCATTATGCTGCATATACCTCACGAATTTATTCTGCTCAACGGCATTCCGGTGCCCGAAAGGGGGCATTACGGAACGGGGCTGGTGTTTTTGTCGAAGGATGCCTTTAAGCAGCGGCGGGCGCTGGAGGCTATACAGGCGGAGGTGGTGCGCAGCGGCTTTTCGCTGCTCGCCGTGCGCGATGTGCCGGTCAACAGCGCCATTCTGGGCGCCGGCTCGTCGGCTACGGAGCCGGCGGTCAAGCAGCTTTTTTTGGTGGATAAGGACGGCAAAAACGGGCTGGAGGTGCGGCTCTACATCCTGCGCAAGGCGATTGAGCGCAGGCTTGCGCGCGAGGAGTGCTACGTGGTGAGCCTCTCCACCAAGGCCATTGTTTACAAGGGGATGCTCACCTCGCACCAGCTGCGGGAGTACTTTTTAGACTTGAGCAACCCCTACTTTACCAGCGGCATTGCGCTGGTGCACTCCCGCTTTAGCACCAACACCTTTCCGAAGTGGGAGCTGGCGCAGCCTTTTCGCCTCCTTGGACACAACGGCGAGATCAACACCATCCGCAGCAACCGCGAGTGGATGAAGGCGCGCGAGGAGCAGCTCGCGTCCGAAAACTTTACCAGCATCAAAGACGTGCTGCCCATCGTGGAGGAGGGCATGAGCGACAGCGCTTCGCTGGACAACGCGCTGGAGTTTTTCGTCATGTCCGGCATGTCGCTCCCCCACGCGCTCTCCATGCTCATCCCCGAGAGCTGGAACAGCAAAAACCTCATCCCGGCTTCGCTAAAGGCGTTCTACGAATTTTGCTCGCTCGCCTTTGAGCCGTGGGATGGCCCCGCCACGCTGCTCTTTTTTGACGGGCGCTACGCCGGCGGCATGCTCGACCGCAACGGGCTGCGCCCGGCGCGCTACGTCATCACCCGGAGCGGTACGCTGGTGATGGCCTCCGAAACGGGCGTGCTCACGTTCGACCCCTCCGAAATTCGCGAAAAGGGAAAGCTCCAGCCCGGAAAAATACTGCTCGTGGATACCGAGCAGGGGAAAATTCTCCGCAACGAAGAGCTCAAAAGCGTTTTGGCCGCCGAGCACCCCTACGAAAAATGGCTGCAAGACTACCGGCTGGAGCTCGACAAAATCACCTCGGGCCGAAGCGTTACCCATGCCGTAGCCGCCTACCCCAAGCTGCTGCAAGCGTTTGGCTACACGCGCGAGGAAATCGAAAAGCTCATCATCCCGATGTGCGGCGAAGGCAAGGAGCCTATTGGCTCCATGGGCAACGACGTGCCGCTGGCCGTGCTTTCGCGCCGTGCGCAAAACCTCTTCCGCTACTTCCGGCAGCAGTTTGCGCAGGTCACCAACCCCCCCATCGACCCGATACGCGAAGAGCTGGTGATGTCGCTCACCGGCTACATTGGCACCTTCGACCACAACCTCATCTCGCCCAACCCCGACCTCTGCAAGATGATACGGCTCAAAAGCCCCGTGCTCACCAACCGCGACTTCGACATCCTTTGCCACATCGAGTACAAGGGATTTCGCTCCTACGCCATCCCCATGCTCTACGATGTAGCCTTGGGCGCCGGGGGGCTGGAGGCGGCCATCGAAGGCCTTTGCCGCGAGGCCGACAAGGCCGTGGACGAAGGCTACAACTACATTATCCTTAGCGACCGGGGCGTTACGGAGGCCCGGGCGCCCATCCCCTCGCTCTTGGCCCTCTCGGCGGTGCACCACCACCTGATAGAGGTGCGCAAGCGCGTGCAGATTGGGCTTATTGTGGAGAGCGCCGAGCCGCGCGAGGTGATGCACTTCGCCCTCCTGCTCGGCTTTGGCGCAAGCGCCATCAACCCCTACATGGCCTACGCCGCCATCGACGCCCAAATCAAAAACGGCGAGCTGCGCCTCGATTTTGCCACCGCCGAAAAGCACTACATCAAGGCCATTGACAAGGGGCTGCTGAAAATCATGTCGAAAATGGGCATCTCCACGATGAGAAGCTACATCGGGGCAAAAATCTTTGAGGCCGTTGGCATTTCCGAAGCCCTGTCGAAAAAATACTTCGGCGGCGTTACCACCAAGATTGGCGGCATCGACATCGAGGACATCGCCCGGCAGCAGGAGCAGCTGCTCCGGCGCGCCTTTGCTGCGGACAGCGACGGCGCCGCCCCGCAGAGCGAAGGCTTCTACGCCTACCGCAGAGACGGCGAAGTGCACGCCTGGAACCCCGAAACGATTTCCAAGCTGCAGCTGGCCACGCGGCTTGGCTCGTACCAAAAGTTTAAGGAGTACACCGCCGCCGTTGACGAAAAGCGCAGCCCCGTGTTCATTCGCGATTTGCTGGCCATTTCCACCGGGCAGCCGCCCGTCCCCCTCGAAGAGGTGGAGCCAAAGGAGGCCATTGCCCGCCGCTTTGTTACCGGCGCCATGTCGTTTGGGTCGATAAGCCGGGAGGCGCACGAGGCGATGGCCGTAGCCATGAACAGGCTGGGCGGAAAAAGCAACACCGGCGAAGGCGGCGAAGACGCCGAGCGCTTCAAGCCCCGCCCCGACGGCTCGTCGGCGCGTAGCGCCATCAAGCAGGTAGCCTCCGGGCGATTTGGCGTTACCGCCGAATACCTGGTCAACGCCGACGAAATACAAATCAAGGTGGCGCAGGGCGCAAAGCCCGGCGAAGGCGGGCAGCTGCCCGGGTTTAAGGTGGACGACGTCATTGCCAAAACGCGCCACTCCATACCCGGCATATCGCTCATCTCGCCGCCGCCCCACCACGACATCTACTCCATCGAAGACCTGGCGCAGCTGATATTCGACCTCAAAAACGTCAACTCGAGGGCGCGAATATCCGTCAAGCTGGTTTCGGAGAGCGGCGTGGGCACCATTGCCGCCGGCGTTGCAAAGGCAAAGGCCGACATGATCATCATCAGCGGCGGCGAAGGCGGCACGGGGGCAAGCCCCATGAGCTCCATCAAGTATGCGGGGCTGCCAACGGAAATCGGCCTGGCCGAAACGCAGCAAACGCTCGTGGCAAACAACCTCCGCGCGCAGGTGGTGCTCCAAACCGACGGCCAGCTCAAAACCGGGCGCGACGTCATCGTTGCCGCCCTGCTGGGCGCAGAGGAGTACGGATTTGCAACGAGCGCCCTGATTGTGCTGGGCTGCGTGATGATGCGAAAGTGCCACATGAACACCTGTCCGGTGGGAGTGGCCACGCAGGACGAGCGCCTCAGAGCGCGGTTTAAGGGAAAGGAGGAGTACCTGCTCAGCTTCTTCCTCTTTTTGGCAGAGGAGGTGCGCGAGCACCTCGCGCAGATGGGCTTCCGGTCGCTGGACGAGGTTATCGGGCGGGCTGATTTGCTCCGGCAAGACGCCCAGAAGTTTGCCGACAACCCCAAAGCGGCCAAGGTCGACCTCTCGCGCCTGATATACCTCCCGGAGGAGGCCAAAAAATACCCCATACGCAACGCCAAGCCGCAGGAGCACCTCATTGCAAAGGTGCTCGACCGGCAGCTGATTAAGGAGGCAAAAAAGGCGCTGGACAGCGGCGCGCCGGTGGCGCTCGATCACCCCATATACAACACCGACAGGGCGGTTGGGGCGATGCTTTCGGGCGAAGTTGCCGCCAAGTACGGCAACGCCGGCCTGCCCGACGGCGCCATTACATGCCGCTTTGCAGGCTCGGCCGGGCAAAGCTTCGGCGCCTTCCTTGCGGCCGGCGTCACCTTCCGGCTGGAGGGCGACAGCAACGACTACCTTGGCAAAGGGCTCTCCGGCGGAAGAATAGTGGTAACGCCGCCTGCCGGAAGCGCCTTTACCCCAGAAGACAACGTGATAGCCGGCAACACCCTCCTCTACGGCGCTACCGCCGGAGAGGTGTACATAAACGGCCGGGTAGGGGAGCGCTTCTGCGTGCGCAACAGCGGCGCAACGGCGGTGGTAGAGGGCACGGGCGACCACTGCTGCGAGTACATGACCGGCGGCTGCGCCGTAATACTCGGAACGGTAGGGCGAAACTTTGCCGCCGGAATGAGCGGTGGCGTAGCGTACGTGTGGAACAAGGAGCAGAATTTCGACTTCTTCTGCAACATGGAGATGGTAGAGCTTTCGCTGGTAGACGAAACGTCCGACCGAAACGAGCTGAAGGACTTGCTCAAAAAGCACCTGCACTACACCGCAAGCCCGCTCGCAAAGCGGATGCTGGACAGCTGGAGCGAAATGGTGGAGCAGTTCATTAAGGTGACCCCGATAGAGTACAAAAAAATCCTCCACGACCGCAAGTCGGAAGCCCTAAAGGCAAAAATCGCAAGCGTAGAGCGGGATTACTAAGGCCAGACCCTGCGCCATCGCGCCGCATGACAACCCGGACAACCGGACGACCCGGCAAATCCTGCGACCCGACAATCCGGCGACCTGTGGCTATGAATGCTTTCGCTTTCGCTTGCCCTTGTACTTTCGGTGATTTTTATTTGCTTTTACCGCCATGCAAACCGGCATAAAAATTGATGCAATGAACAAGCAAGCCATCAAATCGGAGCTGTTTCGCCGTTTAGTCGGCAGCCATGCTTTCTGGTCGTACGACCCTGCGTCGCTAACGCTCGGAAGCACCACAGATGAAATGCTAATATACAAAGTACTTGTACATTTGGATTTGGACGACATTTGCCGCCTGTTTACCCTCTACGATGGGAGCCTGATAAGGGAGGTAAAAAAAAGCAGAGAAAGCTATTCGCCACTACAACAGAGTTGCCCGGCTGCAAAGTGCGCAGCGACAGGTGGCGCAGCGTAGACGCGCACGCCGTGCGCCTCACGACGCAAGGGCGCTGAGGCGTGCGATGCACAGCGAGGCGCACGCCGTGCGCCTCTACAGCGCTATGCATCGCACCATGCGCCGGCAATCGGCAACCATAGCAATCATTCAAATAAAAAAAATCCGAGTTCAAACAGCAACATGCGTAGCAGGTGTTGGCGGTTTACGCCGCATGGCGAAATGGCGAAATGGCAAAAATCCGTTTTCTATTCGGCCAACAGGGATTTTTTTATCCCCAATTCGGGTTGATTTAAGGAGGAAGCCTTCTAAAATGTCAGCTGATTATTAAATGCATAGAAAAAAAGTAGCCAATATTTTTGCATATTAGAAATTAGTTGTTACCTTTGCAGTCCAATTTTGAAAAAGGTAGCGGGCTTACGGCGCGCAGCCAGCCCAAAAGGGGGATTAGCTCAGCTGGCTAGAGCACCTGCCCTGCAAGCAGGGGGTCATCGGTTCGAATCCGATATCCTCCACCGGCGGCAGCTTCGGCTGCCCAACGCTCTTTGACGTCATGAAGCAAGAAGAAGTAACGAGAGGATAAAAAAAGAAAAGCGAAATCGACCTTACCCCTCGCACCCCGCTGAGCCGGCAACGGTATCGGAGGGTTGCGCGGCG
>JAIROF010000108.1 GCA_031257655.1 Prevotellaceae bacterium
ATTCGTAATTCCTAATTCCTAATTCGTAATTCCTAATTCTTCAATGCGTATGTCCGGCTTCCGCGTCTGCGCCGCCTGCGGCCTGCGCGAGCTTTAGGAGGATTGCGCCCTTGCTCACCACGCGTTCGCCGGCGGCAATGCCCTCCGTGATTTCCGTACGGAAGCCGTCCGTTGCGCCCTTGCGGACAGGTCGCTTTTCAAACAGCTCGGGCGTTCGCTGCACGAAAACGAAAAAGGCGCCCATCTCCTCCACCAGGGCTTCGTTGGGGAGGGTGATGGCGCGGCTGCTCGTTTGGGTTTTGATGTAGAGCTCCACAAAGGCGCCGGGCAGCAGCCCCGCGCTGTTCTTCACCTGAAAGAAGACGGGGATGAGGGGGTTGGCCGGGTCGGCCGCCTTGCCAAACGCGACCAGCGCGCCGCCCAGCTCCTCGAGCGAGTAGGCGCTGCTGCTGCCCATAGGGCGGATGTTGGCCGACGTTATGCTGCCCAGCACGCCGTAGTACTTGGGTTGCAGCTCTGCCCGGATGAGCAGGTCGCGGTTTTGGGCGATGGTCGCCACTGCCTGCCCTGCCGTCACAAATTCGCCGTTCCGCACCCACAGCTGCCGGACAAACCCTGCAACCGGCGAGCGCGCGATTTGCCGACCTGCGGAGAAGTTTTTCCGCAGGTTTCGGTAGGCGGCTTCGGCGTTTGCCAGCTCCGTTTGCGCCTTCAGCAGCTCGCTTTCGGAGGCGATTTTGTCTTGAGCGAGCGCCTCCTTTCGCTCGCACTCTGCCTTTGCCCGCCTGTATTCGCTCTCCGCCTCCGCGTAGCGAACGCTCAGGCTGTTGTCCGCCAGCCCTTCGCTTTCGATGGCAAAGAGCGTTTGCCCCGCGCCAACCGCCTTTCCCTCCACCATGCTGCCGCTGCCAAAGGCGACCATGCCGCTCGACTGCGCGGCCACCACCCTTTCGTCCCCCTGCGCCGGCAGGATTTTTGCGGCGACCTTTATCACCCCGCCAAAAGGCGCAGGCGCGACCTCCTCCGTTGCGAAGTCCACCTTCCAGCTTTGCTCTTTGGTAAACACAACGTCGGTGGCGCCGGGAGCGGTACCGCCATTGTCGTCGTCGTCGTCGTCGTCGTGCTGCGCCTCGGCATGTACGCGAATGCCGGGGATGGCGACCTGCGACGCGCCATCCGGCGTGGCAAAGGCAAACACCAGCGTCCCCACTCCGGCGGCGGCGGGTTGCAGCGTAAAGCGGTACACGCCCGGTCGCTCCGGCACTCCGAGCGCTTGGGCAGCGCTGTCGCCGCCGGCTATCAGGCGCACGGTAATCGCGCCCTCCGTCAGCGGCTTGAAGCTATCGAGGCGGGAGAAGTGCGCAACCACCGCGCTTGGCTGTCCCGCCACCAGCGGCGTAACCTCTGCGTAAACCTCAACGTCTCGGCTGTAGGCCGTCAGCGTGAGCGTCTTTTCGTGAGCAGCGGCCTCCGGGCGGCTGCTCTTTGTCGCGCTGCCGCCGCACGAGGCAAGGCTCAGCAGCGCAGCGATGGATATGGCTAAAATTATGGCTTGTGATTTCATGTTTTGCTGATTTTTCTTGTTGATGATAGCGTGACGCCCGCATGCTCAGGCTGAGCGTCAAGCGTTGGCCAACCACCGCCGGCGTAGCGTGCGGCAACGCCTGCGCCGCAGCGCAAGGCACGTGTGGGTGGCAAAAAAGGGGGGGTGAAATCAGCAGGCAGGAGGCGCCCTCAGCCCGAGCGAGCGGGCGATGAAAGAGGTGTGGTAGGGCTGTACGAAGGTTTTCTGCTCAAAGGGAACCGCCGGTAAATCATTCGGCACGTCAACGCAGCCGGAGAGCAGGCGCGGCGCGCACAGCAGCGGCAACATGTTGCCGACAAAGGCGTCCGGCAACATGTTGCTGTCGGCAATGCGCACAGCCATCTTCTCCAGCAGGCAGTCCGCTAAGGTAGCGCTGCCCGGATCATCGTGGTGGTGGTGGTGGAGGCCGCGCGCGTGCGCCGCTTCGTCGTCGTCGTCATCGGCGGCGGCGGCGCTGCACGCGCCATTGCAAAGGCCCGCTACGGCAACGGGAATGCCCTCATGGTAGTGGTGGGGAATAGCAGAGTGCGCCAACACTGCAATATTGGCGAGCAACAGTACCGATAGCGTTAATGCTTTTTTCATGATGGTAAAAACTCTGCTTGGGGGATTTTTTTAATTTCCGGCGGCAAAGATAGGGCATTTTTTGCTAAAAAACAAATATTGAATGAAATATTTTTTACGGCTGCATGTCAACTTGTTGTACGTCAGCATTGTGCGCAACGTGTTGGAGATGTACGCTCAAGCCGGAAAAATGCCGAGTGCGCGCTTATCGGCTGTTTGCAAGTGCTCAATAACTATTTCCCGATTTTATCGAAACCAGGGTAAAGTTTTTCTAATTTTACGGTTTGGAAGCGCTCAGGGGGCATGGCTGCGCACGGTAAACGCTGATTACAGGTTCCCTCTGCTTGCTTGTTAGCCCTCGCCCTGCTCCCCTCTCCTTTGGAGAGGGGCTGGGGGTGAGGTCTCACAAATGAATGATAGAACACAAAAACAATTTTTTGTAAAATGTTTATAACAAACAAATTGTACGAATGCGAAAGTTGAGTTGATGTATCTTTAGCATTCTACTTCCACACAAATAACGGTAGAACCGCCTTAATATTAACGTTAACCGGCTGATTATGAAGACAGAATTGGAAAAATGTATGGCCGGAGAGTGGTACAATTGCCACGATCCGATTTTTGTAAGCTTCAAGGCCAATGCCCGGAAGCTTTTGGCGCAGTACAACAGCCTTCCTTACGAGGATAAGGATGAGCGGTATAAGCTGCTTGGCAGGCTGTTTGGCGGCATAGGAAAAAACGTCTCTGTGGGGAATCCTTTTCTCTGTGATTACGGGCAAAATATTTACGTGGGCAGCAATGTCTCCATCAACATGAGCTGCACCTTTGTGGACTGCAACAAAATCACGATAGGGAATAACGTCTTAATAGCCTCCAACGTGCAGATTTACACGGCGGCGCATCCTGTTGAGCTGGGCGACAGGCTGACGCCCGGCTGGCGCCCGGACAGCGCGGAGTATTTTTGCCGCACGTTCGCCCTCCCCGTAACCATAGCCGACGGCTGCTGGATTGGCGGCGGCGCTATCATCGTTCCGGGGGTTACGATTGGCGAAAACGCGGTGGTGGGGGCGGGAAGCGTGGTGACCAGGAGTATTCCGGCAAACGCTCTGGCCGTCGGAAATCCGTGCAGGGTAATTCGTAAATTAAATGAGGAGCAACAACATGCTTAAGCTGGTCGCTTTTGATTTGGACGGGACAATAGGCGAAACAATCGACATGTGCATACAGGCGTTCCGGAAAGCCGTAAGCCCCTACACCGGCAGAAGCCTTTCGGCAGAGGAGATTGTGCAAACCTTTGGGCTGAATGAGGAGGGGATGATAAAAAAGATTGCCGGCGAACAGTGGGAGCCGGCGTTGCATGATTTTTACGCTCACTACCGGGCAATGCACGGCCTGTGCACCGCTCCGTTTGACGGCATTAGAGAGCTGATACTCAAGTTGAAATTCCGCCATATTTGGGTGGCGCTGGTTACGGGCAAAGGGCGGGAGAGCTGCGCAATTACCCTTGAGCAGCTGGCCATGACCGGCCTCTTCGACCGCATAGCGACCGGCTCGCCCGAAAGGAGCTGCAAAGCGGAGGCGCTTCGAGCCCTTCGGCGCGAGTACGGCCTGCAACCGGACGAGCTGGCGTACGTTGGGGACGCCGTTTCGGACGTAAGCGCTTGCGAGGAGGCCGGCATACGCTGCCTGTCTGCGGCGTGGGCGCAATCGGCCGAGGTGCAGCGGCTGGAAAGGCGCAATAGCGGCCATGTGTTCCTCACGGTCGGAGCATTGGAGGAGTACCTCATGCAGCGGCTGTAGGCCGCGCGTACCCCCCAAGCGCAGCGATAACGCTTTTTATCTTTTCGCCGTCGGCGCGCCACCGGCAATGCTCTTCGTCGGGTGTTCCGAGTAGCGGGTTTCGGTAGCGCATGCTGCCGGCGTACCTGCTGCGAAATGTTCCGTGCAGCTCGCTTACGCCGGTGCTTTTGACCAGCTCCGTAGCGTTTTCCGGCGTGACGCCGGCGCCGGCCATGACGCCGATGCGCCCGTTTGCTTTTTCCACCAGCTCCCTTATGGCGCCAGCCCCTTCCGGCGCGGCGTTTCGTCCACCGGAGGTGAGGATGCGCTCGCAGCCAATCCGGATGGCGGCCTCCATTGCCTCCGGCAGGTTGCGGCAGCGGTCAAAGGCGCGGTGAAAGGTGACGCCCATCCCGCAGCGGTGCGCCGCCTCCACCAGCCGCCTACAGCGCTGCTCATCCACCGTCCCGTTGTCGTTCAACATGCCGATAACCACGCCGTCGCAGCCCAGCTTGCCGCACGTTTGCACGTCCGCCAGCATGATTTCGAGCTCTGCGTCGCTGTAGCAAAAGTCGCCGCCGCGCGGACGAACAATCACGTACAGCTTTAGTGGCGTTAACCTGCGTACCGCCTCTATCAGGCCCCACGACGGCGTTGTGCCGCCCTCCGGCAGGTTGCCGCAAAGCTCTACCCTGTGGGCGCCGCTCGACCGGGCAATGGCTGCCGAATCAACCGAATCGGCGCAGATTTCGAGGATAATTTTTTTTTGTTGCATAAAAATTTTGCGTAATATTTTTTTTAGCTGTTCGACTTTTACATTTCCGTGGGGTTTTACCCCACGCTACGGTTGTAGGTCGCCCCTTCAGCCGTGGGGTTTTACCCCACGCTGGGTGGTGGTTGCCCCTTCAGGGCGTGTAAATGCCTTTCGCCGGTGCACGGAGGTTTCACAGAGGAGCACAGAGAGCTTACGCCGAGATTTGTTTGGCGGCATTAAAACATGTCATTATTAATCATCATATTATTAATGATTTATGCGCCGATGAATTTTATAATTAGTTGTCATTCTGACATCTGTAAAATGTAGGAAGTTTAAATTCTCAATTCTCAATTCTCAATTCTCAATTTAAAAGGCGATTACCATTTCGAGGGTAGCCTTATCGTGCAGCAGGGGGTTGCTGATGAAGTTGCTGGGCTTGCGCACGGCGAAGTACTTCTCAAGGCAGAGCCTGATTTCGGCCCTGAACGCTTTGTGCGCCACTCCGAGGTTTGCGCCTGCCGACAGGCGCTGGGCGTCGAACAGCCCTTCGGCGCCGTCGTAGCATCCGTTGTGCACTACGTCGTAGCGCAGGGTAGGGGCGAGGTAGCGCGCAAGGTTGTTTGGCTTGAGGTATAGGGTGTATAAGCCTTGCAGGTAGGCGGAGGTGAGCGTCTGCTGTGCGCCGTTTTGTCGGCAGGTGCGCTGCGCCGCTTCGGCGTCGATGGTAAAGCGGTGCGCTATGTAGCGCAGCTCGCCGCCCCACATGGCAATGTGTTGCGCGTATGGCGTTTGGCCGCAGTAGTAGGCGGCGGCGGCTTGCAGCCCTTGCTCTCCGCCGTAATCGACCTTTGCGGAGAAGCTGAGCGATTCTTGCCAGACAGGGTTGTTGATGCCGCTGCCGTTGAACAACCCGACGCGGATCGTAGCGGGCGCCCACTGCCGCAAGCTCAAGGAGAGCATCCCTCCAATGTCGCGCGAGCCCAGCGAGCGAACTTTTCCGCCGGTGTCGGCGTAGCAAACGGCATATTTGGCCACAAACGTGCGGTTGGCAAAAATGTTTTCCATGGGGCTTCTCCCCAAATCGGCGCTAAAGGCGTACTTCTGCTGCCCCAGCGAAACGTCAAGAAGGGGGAGGCGGTAGGTAACGTAAGCGTCCATCACCGAGAGCTTTCCCTCGTTGTTGAACTCTACCTGCGTGCGGTAGGTCATATTTTCGGCAGCCTTTCCGCGCACGCCAAAGCGCGAGTTGCGCACGTCGAATCGCGCGCGTCCGTCGTGCAGGCTTTCCTCGAATTTTACTTTTACGATGCCGTCGATTTTAGGGGCATAGCCGGTTTTTACTTCGGCCGAATCGGGCTGCGCAAGCGCCGTTGCGGCGGATGTTAGCAGCGCAAGGGCGCATGTTGCGTGGAGCAGGTTGTGCATGAATTTTCAAAGAAGTGGTAAAACAAGCGGCCGCTTTACTCAGCGGGTTCCGGAGTTCACCTCCTGCTCCATGCGTATGATTTTTACGATGTCTTCGCCGATTCCTATTCTATACCCAACGGATGAGTAGAGAATGCCGCCGTTGGTGGAGAGGTAAACGGCCAGCGGAAAATCGTCGTGGAAGTCCAGCTGGAGGGCGTTTACCGTTGCCGTTAGCAGGCTGCGGTTTTCATCAACGCTCCAGGCGGTTTGCGCCGGGAGGTTTTTGAACGTTGCTGCGCTGAATGCGCTGCTTTTCCGGTCGTCCGGGGCAATGAGCACAATGCCTCCGCCCCAAGCCTCCAGCGCCTTCTGCTGGGTGGGCAGGTCTTGCAGAATATGCTTCGACGGCTCTTTTCCTACATCCACAAAGCAAAGCATGAGGCCTTTGCCGTTGCTCAGCTCTTTCAGCGATTTTTTGCTGCCGTCGCTCATGGCGGCAAGGGTATTCATATCCACAATACCTTTTACAAAAAGTTTTTCGGTAACGTCGGGTATTTTAACCGCAATGGCGAGGGGTTTTTCGCTGCACAGCTCAAAGTAGCGGGTGCTCACGGTTACCGATCCGTCGTTGGCACGGCTTCCCGCCATCAGCCTGTAGTAGCCTTCGTCGAGGGTGAGCGTAAACGGGAATTTGGCAACGGCAGGGTTGTCCTCAAAGTCGAGCGTTTGAAAGTCGCCATCCTTAAAGAAGGCCAGCGTGTAGTGGGCGTAGTATCCCGGCTTTATGATGTTGGAGGGTGCGCTGGTCAGCGTTAGCGCTGCGCTGCGGCGGGTTGTGGTATCCTGCTTGTCGAAGATGGCGTCTATCCACTGCCCCCCTCTGTAGTGCTGTGGTTTTCCGGTGGCCTCTTCTACCTGCGCCGGAATGCCTAAGCTGCGGCATGCGGCCACGAAAAAGATATCTCTCGATCGGCGGTCGGCCATTTTCAGCTCATACACGCCACGCGGCGTAAGGCGGCAGTTGTAGTAGTTTTCGTCGTCTCTGATTTCGATATTTTTGCGCACGTACTCCACGATGTTTTCTGCGGCGGGGCGCTCACCGGCAATTTCTTTCGCCACGTCCGGCTGCTGCAAAAAGCTGCGCCAGGGCTTAATCAGCTCCAGCGCAATGCGGGGCGAGAGCACTTTGCGCACGTAAATATCGTCGGGCATGTCCGGCTCGGCCTTACGCCCGTTGCGGATGTGGTCGCGCAGGTATTCTGCCGGGGTGTCGCGCAGGTCTTTTTCGGAGAGCGAGGCAAGAAAGTTGAGGTAGTGTGGGTTTGCCGCTTCGGTTTTCAAGAAATCGGCTATTTCGCGCTGGTTTCCCTGCGCCTTATGCAGGAAGAGTTTTTGCCGGTCGGCGTCGGAGGGGCGGTCGCGCTCTGCCACCGGCGGAGCAAAGGTGCTCACGTAGGCGTTGCGTATGGAGTCTTCGCGCGCCAGGCGCAGCGCGTTTGCTGCGGCTTTGTCTTGGGGCAGCGCGGGTACGCTCTGCTCCGGGGGCGCGTTGAGCGAGTAGGTTTCGTCGTACGGTTTGCCGCAGGCGCGGCTCAACGCCACGGTGACCATTTCGTCGCCGGGCGAGGATTTCGCGTATCCGTAGCGCTCTCCCTTGCTTGCCCATACCACCAGGTCGCCCATTCCGGAAACGATGGACGCCGTACCGTCGGCGGCGCTGAGGCTTTTTACAATGGGGTAGAGCTCGGCGTAGTTGTAGACCTTGAACTTCACCGTAGCGCCCTCCACCGGCAGGTTTTGCTCGTCGACAACCCGCGCGCTAACCTTTCGCACCGGCGCGTAGGCGTCCAAGAGGTTGATGGTGCTGTAGAGTGGCGTTTGGACGTTTTTTTCTTCCGCGCCGTTGTATAGGCCAAAAACGTTGGTGTGCACCATCATAGCCCGCTTGGAGGGGGCGGTAAACCAGGCGGCATCCAGCACCGCTTCGGGTTCGCAGGCGCCCATGTAGTGCCATTTTCCGTCAATCCAGACTTCTACCCAAGCGTGGTTGTCGTTGGTATGCACCCATCGAGGCGTGTAGCACTGCCGCGCCGGGATGCCCACAGCGCGGAGCGCGGCAACGGTAAAGGTAGATTCTTCGCCGCAGCGCCCCCAGGATGTTCTAACGAGGGCAAGCGGGGCAGAGGTTCGCCCGTCGGTGCCGCGGTAGATTACCTTTTCGTGGCACCAGTGGTTGACCTCCAGCGCGGCCTCTGCCATCGAAAGGCCTTTGAGGCGCTCCTTCAGCTCCTCAAAAAAGACGGTGCGCGCGGTGTCTAAGTTTTCGTTGTTTACGCGGTACACCAGCACAAAGTGGCGAAAGATGTCGTCGGGGATAGCCTTTCCCCAGTCAAAGTATCGACGCGCTGCAAAGGCCGCCTCAACCTGCTTGAGGAAGAAGTTTCCGTCGCCGTCGGCAAGGTCGCACAGGGGCATGTAGGCGTAAAGGAACTCTAAGGCTTCGCGCTGCTGCAGGGTGAGGTCAGGCTTGTCAAAGACCGAAAACAGCGCTTCGCGCCTGCCCGCCGCCTCGCCTTGCCGCTTCAAAAACTGCCGGTGCACCTGCTTGCGGTAGGCAGAATCCTTCAAAAAGTGCGTATTCTCATGGCAACCTGCCGCAGCAAGCATCAGGCAAGCGGCTACAGCAAAGAGGCGGCATGCATTAGCTTTTATCCTGCGTCCGGCTTTGCGGAGCCGCTGCGCCATACGTCCGGCGGCGGCGGCAGCGGCGCTGCCGGAAGCTTTCGACCGGAGAAAAATAAGGTTTTTCATCTATTTTACGGGTTTGATGTTGTTTGTAAGTTGAAAGTTGAAAGTTGTAAGTTGTAAGTTGTAAGTTTGTGAGTTTGTAAAGGGCTGTCAATAAATACATATTTCATTTTCGGATTACCTTGCTTCGTACCTCGCAACTCCGTATAATGATGGTTGCCGTAAATGGTCGCCGCACGCGACGACCCTACAAATGGTTGCCGTAAATGGTCGCCGTAAATGGTCGATTTGTGTAGGGTCGTGGCGTGCCGCGACCACCATTGTTGCGAGGTACGAAGCAAAGTAATCCGGAATGAAATAAATTATCACAGATTTTCATGTATAATTACCGACCCTGATTCAGGCAAAAACTGTCTTTGACTAAAAATGCACACATAATACTATTGTACTATTTATCAATAATTTATTATGCTCGTAAATATTCTTCACATTTCCGTATTAGGGTTATTTAAATACATGAAAATGTATTTTTAAAAACATAAAATATTTT
>JAIROF010000173.1 GCA_031257655.1 Prevotellaceae bacterium
TAAAATTCAACATTATTGTATTCCCGACATTATTTTCGCGACAGTAATGTTTTGTGCTATGTTTTTCATATATGACTATATATCAACAACAAAATGTCCATCAGGTCAGGAGTTCTGAACTTTCGACCGAGCGGAGTATAGCTCCTCCTACCGCATCATCAGCAGCTCCATCATCTTGGTGGCCGCCAGCGATACGGGGGTGCCGGGGCCAAAGATGGCGGCGGCGCCTGCGTCGTAGAGGTACTGGTAGTCCTGGTGGGGTATTACGCCGCCCACGATGATGATGATGTCCTCGCGCCCCAGCTTTTTGAGCTCCTCCACCACCTGCGGGAGGAGGGTTTTGTGGCCGGCGGCGAGGGAGGACATGGCGAAGAAGTGCACGTCGTTTTCCACCGCCTGCTTGGCGGCCTCTTCGGGGGTTTGGAAGAGGGGCCCCATGTCCACGTCGAAGCCCATGTCGGCGTAGCCGGTGGCGACGACTTTTGCGCCGCGGTCGTGCCCGTCCTGCCCCAGCTTGGCCACCATGATGCGCGGCTGGCGACCCTCCTTTTCGGCAAACTCATCTACCAGCGCCTTTGCCCTGTCAAAGGAGGGGTTTCCCTTCGATTCGGCGCTGTATACTCCAGAATTCATACGTATGGTGGCTTTATATCGTCCGGCCACTTTTTCGCAGGCGTCGGAAATTTCGCCCAGCGTGGCGCGCTTTTGCGCGGCGTCGACGGCGAGGGCGAGCAGGTTGCCCGTTTTGGCTTCGACGGCGCGGGTAATGGCGTCGAGGGCGGCCTGCACGTCGGCTTCGCTGCGGGCGGTGCGCAGCGCTTGCAGCCGCTTGATCTGGCTTTCGCGCACGGCGGTGTTGTCCACGTCGAGAATGTCGATGGGGTCTTCCTTGTCGAGGCGGTACTTGTTGAGGCCAACAATCACGTCTACGTTGCTGTCTATGCGGGCTTGCTTTCGGGCTGCCGCCTCTTCGATGCGCATTTTGGGGATGCCCGTTTCGATGGCCTTTGCCATTCCGCCCAGCTTTTCCACCTCTTCTATGAGCGCCCAGGCGCGGTGCGCCAGCTCGTGGGTGAGCTTCTCCACGTAGTAGGAGCCGGCCCAGGGGTCAACGGACTTGGTGATGTTGGTTTCCTCCTGGATGTAGATTTGGGTGTTTCGGGCAATGCGCGCCGAGAAGTCGGTGGGGAGGGCGATGGCCTCGTCGAGGGCGTTGGTGTGGAGGGACTGGGTGTGCCCCAGCGCCGCCGCCATAGCCTCGATGCAGGTTCGGGCAACGTTGTTGAAGGGGTCTTGCTCGGTGAGGCTCCAGCCCGACGTTTGCGAGTGGGTGCGCAGGGCGAGCGACTTGGGGGTTTTGGGGTCGAAGGTTTTCACGATTTTAGCCCAGAGCATTCGGGCGGCCCTCATCTTGGCAATCTCCATGAAGTGGTTCATGCCGATAGCCCAGAAGAAGGATAGGCGGGGCGCAAAGGCGTCTATGCTGAGGCCGGCCTTTACGCCGGTGCGCAGGTACTCCAGGCCGTCGGCGAGGGTGTAGGCCATTTCGATGTCGCAGGTGGCGCCGGCCTCCTGCATGTGGTAGCCCGAGATGGAGATGCTGTTGAACTTGGGCATGTGCTGCGAGGTGTAGGCAAAGATGTCGCCGATGATGCGCATCGAAAATTCGGGCGGGTAGATGTAGGTGTTGCGCACCATGAACTCCTTAAGGATGTCGTTTTGGATGGTTCCGCTGAGCTGGTCGAGCGTGCATCCCTGCTCGAGGCCTGCCACGATGTAGAAGGCCAGCACGGGGAGGACGGCGCCGTTCATGGTCATGGAGACGGACATTTTGTTGAGGGGGATTTGGTCAAAGAGCACCTTCATGTCCTCGACGCTGCAGATGCTCACGCCGGCTTTTCCCACGTCGCCCACCACGCGGGGGTGGTCGGCGTCGTAGCCGCGGTGGGTGGCCAGGTCAAAGGCTACGGAGAGGCCTTTTTGTCCGGCGGCAAGGTTGCGGCGGTAGAAGGCGTTGGATTCTTCGGCGGTGGAGAATCCGGCGTACTGCCGCACCGTCCACGGGCTCATAACGTACATGGTGCTGTAGGGCCCGCGCAGGTAGGGGGCAATGCCGGCCGCGTAGCAGAGGTGCTCCATGCCCTCCAGATCGGCGGCGGTGTAAAGTGGTTTTACGTCAATTTGCTCGGGCGTGCGCCATTCGCTGCCGCCGCCCGCCGCCTCGCGCGCGCTGGCAGCGGCGGAGTAGGTAAGGTCTGAAAATGTGGGACGCATATTGTATGTTAGATTGATTAAGTATATTTTTTCTGCTAAATAACGATTTTGGCGTTGAACATTGCGCGCGCGTCTTCATATTCGTCGGGCGTTTTGGTCAGAATATCCATGGGCACTACAAATTTGCGCATAACCTCAAGGTTTGGCTGCACGGTCATTCTTGCCCGCTCAAAAATATCCTTACCCTCAAACGCCTTGGATACGATGATGAGGTCAATATCGCTGTCCTCGTGCGGGTTGCCGTTGTTGAACGAGCCAAATAGCGCAATTCGGTTATCAATACCATGCCTCACCAGCGTTTGGTGCATGTAGGCAATCACGCTATCTACCGTTGCCCTGTCCAAGTTTACTGCATCTTTATCCATGGCTGTACTGTTTTTGTTTGTTGGTAAATGTTGATAGCTTGTTCTTTAGTGTAGAGCGCCATCATTCTGCGCAAATCTTCCGGATAGCGCACTACTATGGACAAGCTGTTTATCCATTCTAAAAAACTTTTATGTCTTCCGGCAAATTCAAGGTGATTTTTTCCACAAAATACAGCAAGTTATGCAGCTTTGGCGGTATTTTGTTAAACCGCTTTATGTACAATCCTTTCAGCGCTTTTTCCAAGCTCAGGTGGCACATGTAAATGCAGTAAATGTTTCTTCCGGTTTTCAGCATAGAATCGGCCACGTCCAAGTCGTAGTCGGACTGCAAAAACCATTCTTCGTAGCTAAGCTGCTTTTCCATGATATGCATTTTTGTATTAGCATGAGGCTGCAAAGTTAATAAATATTTCCTTCTCCCAAAAGCTGAAGCGACTAAATTAATTGGGCTTAGCCGCCCCGAATGGAGAGCAGTACAACGCACCGCAAAAAACAACATGTTAGTATCCAAATGCTTGCGCCACTTTTCCCGCGATGGCAAAAAAGCGACAGCTGGCGGTTAGCCTATATCAGCAGCAAAGCCGACAAGGGTCGACAAATGGCGCTCTCTGCCAAATAATGGGGCTAAATGCCTTTTTGCCAGGGCGTAAGCATAGCAGCGCTGTCTTTTTTGGCGTATTCGCCCAAAGTACAGGCAAATTTGTTACCTTTGTGCCGTTAGCCACTGCTTAAAAAGCGATTTTGAACAATTACATTGAAAATAGCTGTACTCAGCGCCGCTAAAGCAAGCCGAGCGGAAGCAAGCGCTACTCTTTTATTTAGCTGATACGGAAAATATCCATCTAAAATTTGTGAACCCCGAAAATTAAACAACGCATAAAAAATAGCAGCCATGGAATTTAGCATAAAAAATAATCAGGTCGTTTCGCTCAGCCTGCTAAAGAAAGAGGCGGCCACAGGCAATGACATTTTATTTGCCTTAATCGACGAAGGTCAGCGCCCCTGGGTTGAGCTGAAGCTGCACAACAACGAATTAGCTGTAATCCAAAAATCGGATGATATTATTGCGGATGATATTTTCGACCTTAAGCTGGAGGAAATACTGTTGGAGATAATAGAAACAGAGCAGTCTGGGACGGACAGCTACAGCGAACAAAACACGCTAGAGCCTAACCCGTACGACCCCGACCAAATTAAAGTCCGCTCCGATAAAATATCCATCACGCTTATTTCGCAGATGATTGACAACGGCGACATTGATTTAAATCCCGATTTTCAGAGGCATTTGGTTTGGGATCAGATACAAAAATCGCGCTTGATTGAATCCATTTTGCTGCGAATACCCCTACCTATGTTCTACTTTGCGGAAGACAAAGAGGGAAAGCTGTCGGTTGTTGACGGGTTGCAGCGAATATCGGCCATTAAAGAATTTATGGACAATAAATTCCCTTTAAAAAACTTACAGTACCTGGAAGAAAGCTGCAGGGGTAAGCACTATGAAACAAAGGGAGATAAGCAAGGTATTGACACAAAATATTTTAGATGGTTTAACTTGACCACGCTGTCGGCAAACATCATAGACCCGAGCTCTCCGTTTAAGGTGAAATATGATATTTTTAGAAGAATCAACACCGGCGGGAAGCCGTTGAATAACCAGGAAATACGTAACTGCTTAACGGGAGAGGGGTTAAGAAGCGTCCTCAAAAAAATGGCATCCTTAAAGGAGTTTAAAACGGCAACCGATAATAGCATTAAGCCCAAGCGCATGGATGACCAAGAGGTTGCCCTCCGATTTCTCATGTTTTACGAAATGAAAGCCACAAAAGGAAATATAGCTTCCTACAGCGGCTACATGGATTCTTCTCTGGATGCATTTACAGAAGCCCACATAAAAAGCAAACAGATTGATTTTGAACAATCTGTAAAACGTTTTGCCGAGGCGATGAAAAATGCAGAGTACTTGTTTGGCAAAAAATATGCATTTAGAAAAGTTACGCCTAAAAACACCCGGCCTGATGCATACAAGCAGCTGATAAACAAATCACTGTTTGTATGCGCATCCATTTTACTGGCCGATTATAGCCACGAAAAAATTAAAGCGCTAAACAGCCGTCAAGCGTTGCTATCCCCTCTGGCAAAGGAGGTAGAAAGCAACAAACAATTTTTTGCCTACCTGTCTTACGGAACCAACGGCAAAGCGAATTTCCTTTACGTGTACGACACGCTGGCCAAGCTGTTCAGCTCGGTAGTAAAATACTAAAACAATGAAACATATCACCATCAAAAACTTCAAATGCTTCCATGAGGTCGATATTCCGCTCAGCAAATTAGCTGTTTTGGCCGGAGCAAATGGCAATGGGAAAAGCACAGCGATTCAATCTTTGCTGTTTTTACGAAAGACCATAGAGCACTGCGCCAAATGGGAAAAAGGCCGGTTCGATTACAGCGCACCGAATGGGCTGAACGTAGAGCTGAACGGCTCATACTGCCTTGACTTGGGAAACAGCGACTACGTAATACCCGTAGATTCCAACATGCGCGATATAATTACGTTAGGATTATTTGATGAGCGCAACAACAACGAATTTACAGTTACCTACAGCACCAATACCGGACAAGAGTTGTGGTTAACGCCCAAAGAAGTGTCTAACCGCTACAGAGATAACCCTCTATGCCACCAAGAGTTTTACTACCTAAACGCAGAAAGGATAGGGCCGCGAATGTCTCAGAGCATAAAATTTTACGACTACCCTAACGTAGGCTTTAAAGGAGAGTACACGGCACAAATCATCTCCAACCTAAACTGGAGCTTCAAAGTAGACGAAGAGCGGGTTAACAGCGAAAATTTGTTGGGCAGCCGTTTTGAGCACTACATCAACGCATGGTTGAGGTTTATACTTCCGGGTGTTTCTGTTGCGTCCCACTTTGACGATAAAACGCATACTGCCCGCATTGAAGTTCAAAACAGCTACTCCAAGAACAACGCCATAATCCCGACCAATACGGGGTTTGGTATAAGCTACGTTCTACCCATTATCGTATCCGGGTTGATTGCCAAAAAGGATAGATTTATGATTGTCGAAAACCCCGAAGCACACTTACATCCTTCCGCTCAATCAAAAGTTGGTCAATTTTTGGCAATAATTGCCAACGCTGGAGTTAACGTTATTGTAGAAACCCATAGCGACCATGTCATTAACGGCATTCAAATTGCGGTTGTCCGCAACAAAATAAAGCCGGAAAACGTTTGCATTAACTTCTTCCAGCAGGATGATAACGCTACTCAGCCAAAAGTTACCACCATCGGTATAAAAGAAAAAGGGGAGCTAACGGATTGGCCTAAAGGATTTTTCGACCAAACACAAATTGACTATTCATACCTGATACAGCTTAGACGAAATGTTTAACTACTACTTGTACCATAGAAGCTACGAAAATTCAGCAGCTCAAGAAATTGAGCGCAACTTGCAAGATTTAAACGAGATCGTTTTCTGCGAACGGCGCGAAAACGAACATTTCTTTAAGCACGATGAGACCATTTGGGGCGTAAAAACAGCAGATGGAATTTTTGGCGAGGTGGTTTTTTCAAAAATAGCGGATAAGCAATTTAGCAATAGCGTTATTCCCAAGTTGTTTAACGCCATTGATGCTATCGAAAAGGAAATATTATCTTTTGACGACTTCGACAATTTATACAAAACATACAACGCATTTTACGGAATTAATTTTGCCAACCTAAATTTAGACACACAACGCTGCCTCCGCAGTAAAGAGGCTTATAAAACGTTTCGCGCCAAATTTTTATGGGAGCTTACCCCCGCCTCGCTCTGGGAGCGGAGAGAGCAACTTTTTTCAAAAATCATCCTTTGCCCTTCTGTTGAAGAGCAAATTAAAACGATTGGAGCTTCTTACATCGCTCAAATAGCATCAACGCTGAGAAAATTAGATGAATATGCTGTTCAATATTGGGAAAAAGGCAGCTTTAGCTATGATGACGCCAATAAAAAAGCGGCCTTAAATATTTCGCCTGAATCTGAAACCACAATGTCGCAGAATAAATACCGTAATCAAAGAGTATTTTCTATGCCCGACGGAAGAAAAGAATGCTTTGAGCTGCACATAAAAGTGAGAGATATACGTTTTCATATTTTCCCCGAAGGTGGGAAAATTTATATTGGGTATATTGGAAAACACCTTAATACTGCTAAATTTTAGAGTGTCACGAAGCCCCTGCCCGATTCAACACAGCATTTCCCGATCAGGCTGGCTGCGCGCTGTACCTTACCCTCCGGTGCGGCAGCGCAAAGCGCAGCAAGGCGCACCGCCGCGTGCCTCCACCGCACCGGCAATCCGCGCCTCGCGCAATTAAAATCTAAACGGGAATCTCTAAAAACCCAAAACAAGGCTTGGGGCTGAGGCAAAAGCGGAGGTTAGTAAGGTAGTGAGCGCAGCAAATGAGCACTTTGCCGAGGGAGCGTAGCGCAGCGCTTGGGGGGGCGAGGGTTGGAGGTTTCCTAACCCTTCTTCGCTCAGGTTTTTCTTTGCAGGAGCGCAAGCGCCAGGCGTTCGAGGTGTTCCTTTCGCTCGCGCGGCGCGCTCACCTGCGCGAGGCTTTGCATGGCGGCGTTGAAGAGGGTATTTTCCGCATCCTTCAGCAGCTGCTGTGCGTTGGCCTTTGCGTAGAAGCGTTTTGCCTGCAGCACCTTTTCGGCGGTGGGGAGGCGGGTAGTTTGCATGAGCAGCAAAAAATCGTCGCGCTCACGCCCTCGCAGGGCCGCCACCGTGCTCACAAACAGGAAAGTTTTTTTGCCTGCGGCAATGTCTCCGCCCGTAGCTTTTCCAAATTCTGCGGCGTTGGCGTATGCGTCGAGGTAGTCGTCTTGCAGCTGAAACGCCAGCCCGAGCTTATAGGCAAAGTCGTACAGGCGCCGAACGTCGGCGTCGCCGGCGGAGGCGGCCAAGGCGCCCATGGCGGCGGAGGCGGCCAGCAGCGCCGCCGTTTTTTTGCCCACCATGGCAAAGTACTCGTCCTTGGTAATGGTGGGCTGCTGCTCAAAGTCCACGTCGAGCTGCTGGCCTTCGCAGACCTCCGTTGCCGCGCGGTTGAAGGCGTCCAGCACTGCGGCGTTGCCGGCAGCGCCGCACACCAGCTTGTAGGCTTCAATCAGCATGGCGTCGCCGGAGAGGATGGCGGCGCTCACGCCCCACTTGCTCACCACGGTTGGGCGTCCGCGCCGCAGGCTTGCCCGGTCCATAATATCGTCGTGGATGAGCGTAAAGCAGTGAAAGAGCTCTACGCCCAGCGAAAGGTCGACGTGCTTTTTTTCCAGCTCCTGCGCAAACAGGTCGGCGCACATGAGCAGCAGCACCGGCCGTATGTGCTTTCCCCCCGATAGCAGGGCGTAGCGCATGGGCTGGTAGAGCATTTCCGGCGTTTGCGGAAAGCTTAAGCCGGCCATTGCGCGGGCAACTTGCTCCGCGAGCTGCGAAAAGGAGTACATGGCGCCGGCTACTTTTGGCTGGCAGCCGGAGCTGCAGCGTCCTTATTCTTGTTGGGGTGGCCGCCGCTGCCGGACATGTTGCAGTAGCCAACAAACTTGGCGCCCACCTCAATGAGGATTTGCTCCGTAGTAACGTCGCCGGTAATATTTGCCGTAGATTTGAGCGCAAGAAAATCGCTTGCCGTTATTTTGCCGTTAACTTTGCCGAGGATGTCGGAATTTTTGCAGACAACATCCCCTTTTATATGCCCGGTTTCGCCTACCACGAATTTTCCTTTGGTGGTAACATTACCCTCCAACACGCCGTCTATGCGAATATCACTTGCCGCTAAAATGTTGCCAATAAAGGTAGTACCTGAACAAATCCGGTTGATGCCGTTTGAAATGATTTCGGTGTCTTGTGCTTTTCCCATATTATCTGATTTTTTATATTATTTTGGAACAAATATAAGGCTATTTTCCATACTTTCGCAAAGAAATTTTATCAAAAGAAATAGACATCCCGAACATTTTATGAAACCAGCAGCCAAAATAGTTGCCATAATATTCTGTATAACAACAATATGCATCATCATAAGCGTTGCGCTGACGGTTATTTACCGCAACGATATTGTCAACGCAGCGCTGGAGGCCGCTGCAAAAAATAACGAGCTGTATTTCAAATCGCAAAGCATCGAGGTCAAGTTTTCCATGAGCCTGAGAAATACAGCCTTGCTCTTTGGCCATGTTGACGTGCACAGCCGGCAAGGCGTATCCGCTGTAGGCGTTGCGCTACAGGCCGAAACGCTTCGCGTGGAGGTAGACTTGCTGCACTTTGCGGTGCACCGGGAAATAAAGGTAAAAAAGCTGCTGGTGCAGGACGGCGAGCTCACGCTGCGCTTACCCCCGCGCCGGCGCAGGCGCCCCGCTGCTTCGCCCCCCATGCCCGACACCGAAGCCCTGCTGCACGGGCTGCGCCGCATACAGCTCGAGCGCTGCCGGGTGAAGGTGGAGAGGGGCGCCGGCCGCAGCGTGGCGGTGGAGGTTAAAACGCTCGGCGCAGGCTTAGGGCACGACAAGGAGGCGCTAACCCTGCACCTGAAAAGCGCGCTGACGGTGCAGGTATCGGAAAATCAAAAGCCGGAGCAGGCCTCCGCAGCGGTTTCGGTAGACCTGCGGGGGCGCCTTGCGCAGGGCGTGGCAACCGTTACGGGCTGCGCGCTCAGCGTAAACGGCGTTGCGCTGGAGGCTACGGGAAGCGCGGCGCTGCGCCCGCCGGGAGAGGTGCGCCTGAGCGTTACCGGAAAAAGCTTGTCGATTGAGCGCGCCGTTGGCCAGGTGCGCAAATACGTCGCCTTCGACGCCCCCGAGCGCCTGAGCGGTCGCGCCGACGTTCGCGTTCGCCTCGCCGGAAGCCTCGCCGAGAAAGCCACCCTGAGCCTCGCCGGAAGCGGTACGGCGCACAACGTGGCGCTTAAGCTTAAGGGCGTGGAGGAAATAAGCGCAAAAAAGCTGCGCTACAGCCTCACCTGCAGCGACGTAAAAAATTTGCAGTCGTACGCCTGCGCCATCGGCAGCGACGGGGTTTCCTGCGGGGGCTTTCGCTTCGACGGCGAGGGCGCCATCCGCAGCTTCAAAGCGCCGCTGTACGAGGTTAACGCCGGCTTTTCGGGCAACGTGGCGGCGCTCAAGGTGGAGAACCTGCTCGAGGGCCAGGTGGAGGGGACGGCGCAGGTGCGCGCCAGGGATTGGAGCGGCGAGGGCGTTGAGGCGTTCAGCGTGCAGGCAAGCCTGAGCAACCTCAAGGTGCGGCTCCAAAAAGAGGTGTACACGCTCAGCGGGCAGCTCAGCGCAGACGAAAGCACGCTCCGCTCCCAGCTCAACGTTGCCGGCTCCGCCGTAGAAGGCGCCCTCGACGCAACGGCGCAAGGCTACCTGGCGGCGCTGACGGGTAAGCGCAAAGAGGGAGCGCCAAAAATTCGCGCAACCCTCACCGCCAAACACCTCAACATCGACACGCTGCTGGCGCAGGGCCACAGCTCGGCGTCCGGCCTCAACATCGGCGCCACCCTCAACGCGCAGGTAGACGAGCTGACCGCGTTTGGCTACCTGTACAAAAATGTCTCCGGCGTGGTGGACTACTCCGCCCGCAGCTTAGCGGTCAACAAGCTGCGCGCCGAAGCGTTCGACGGTACGCTGGGGGGCGACGTAAAGCTGTACGCCGCCGCCGGCAAAAGCGGCCGGCTGGGCTGCGACTTGTACTTCAACGGCGTACAGCTGGAGAGCCTACCCTACCTGCACAAGGCGCTGAACGTAAAGCCCGGCAGCATGCAGGGCAAGTGCAGCGGCGCCATCACGCTCGCCTCCGACGTGGGAGGCAACGGGCCGAACATGGACAACCTGAGCGCTACCGTAAACTTTACCGTGAGCAGCGGACGGCTGCTGAAGTTCGCGCCCGTGCAGCCGCTCTCGGCCTACCTCAAAAAATCGCTCCTGCAGGACATTCGGTTTTCGGCCCTCCAAAACACCGTGAGCCTCGAAAAAGGCAAAATCACCATCCCAAAAATGGAGGTGCGCTCTACGGCGCTCAACGCAATCATTGCCGGAACGCAGGAGCTGAAGGGCGACTTTGACTACCACATAACGCTATACCTCAACGAGCTGCTGTCCAAAAAAGAAAAGGACATCGAAAACCCGATAAAGGAAAATAAAACGAAGCTCTTCCTGCGCTTTACGGCCAAAAATGGGGTGACCGAGGTGCACCACGACGCGCGCGAGTGGAGCAAAAACATGGAGAAAAAGGTGCTCCGCGAGGCGCAGGAAGTAAAGAGCTTGCTGCGCAGCAGGCATAAAGCGGACAAACCGTCGCAAGCCGTCGCGCCCAAAACAGAAAAAATCGCCGTGGAGTGGGACGAGGCGGCGGAGCAGAGCGAGGCGGCGGAAACAGACCCGCTGGAGGCGAAATACCCCAACAAAGAGAAGAAGAAGGAAAAGGAGAAAAGAAAGGAGGAAAAGAAAAACGCACCGGAAAAAGCAAAGCAGCGCTCGGCGGTAGAGGTGGAGTGGGAAGAGGAGGGCTAAGCAGATTCGGCCTTCGCAAGCTGCCTAACTTGTTAAATATAAATATTTTACAAAAATATTGCTGTTGCAAAGCAATAAAAATCGGCGTTTTTGCGTTATACCATTCTGCAAGACAGACAGCTTGCGCAACATGAATTACGAAATACGAAATTATTCATGAAAAAGATTAAATACATATTCTACAATAAATTTTTTATTATCATCCTTGCTGCGGTGGCAGCGTCGTACTCCATCGTTGTCAGCCAGCGGTTTATCAACGAAGTTGCCGAAGAGGAGCGGGTAAAGGTAGAGCTGTGGGCCGACGCCATTAAAATCCTCACGCAGGCCGAAGCGCCCTTCGACATCAACTTTGAGTTTATCCACAAGGTGGTGAGCAGCAACACCTCCGTGCCCTGCATCCTGATGAGCGAAGAAGGCTGCCTGCTTTCGACCAAAAACATAGACTCCACCAGGATCAACACGCCCGAAAAGCTCCGCGCCCAGGTGGAGCGCATGAACAAGGCCAACGAGCCTATCCGCATCACCTTTGCCGACGGAGACGTTACCCTGATGTACTACGACAGCTCCGCCATACAAAACATGCTCAAGAACTTTCCCTACGTGCAGCTCACCGCCATAACGCTGCTGATAACGCTGCTGTACCTCGTCGTCAGCACGGCCAAAAAATCGGAGCATAACATGCTGTGGGTGGGGATGGCAAGAGAAACCGCCCACCAGCTGGGCACGCCCATAACCTCCATGCTGGGGTGGCTCACCCTGCTTAAGGAAAAGGAGGGCGAAAGCGAAAGCGTGCGGGAGCTCGAAAAGGACGTCCTCCGCCTGCAAAAAGTAAGCACCAAGTTTGCGCAAATCGGCGTGAAGGAAAATGCGCAGAGCGTGGACATTGTGCAGGTGGCCAGAAACAGCATGGACTACGTGCGCTACCGCGCATCAAAAAACGTAGCCCTGATAGACAACACCTGCGGCCTCTCCGTAAACGCCAAGGTCAACGCCATGCTCTGGGAGTGGGTGGTAGAAAACCTGCTCCGAAACGCGCTCGACGCCATCGGCGCAAGCAGCGGAACAATAAAAATTTCGGCGCAAAGAGCCGGAAAAAAAGTCGCGATAGACGTGATGGACAGCGGCCGAGGAATACCCTCAAAAAAGCTCTACAAAAAAATATTCACCCCAGGATACACCTCCAAAACCAGGGGATGGGGGCTGGGGCTATCCCTCTGCAAGCGCGTGGTAAAGGACATCTACCACGGAAAAATATTCGTGCTCCACTCCGAGCCTAACAAGGGTACAACGATAAGGGTGGTGATGAAGGCCTCCTAAAAGCGGCGCCGGCGCCCTAAGCGCACACCTGCCGCCCCCACGCTGCAACAGCAAAACAGGAGGAGGTAGCGTCCATGCTCTACTGAGGCAAACTTTAATTAGCAGAAAATCAAAGAAATATCAACTTTACGAAGAGCTTGTAGCTGTCTGACACTCAACGAAACATGCTTTTATCTCAGCAAAGGGAACCTCTAAAACGGATTTTACCTTCTTAAATGCGATTTATAGGGCTGAAAGCCCTATAAATTTTTGCCGAAAATTTTTATCCTTTTGCGTATAATCTCAAAATTTGATGCTAACTTTGCGGGGTCTCACAGCTATTTGAACCTTTTAAATTACGTAAGATTATGCTAAAAATGAAGGTAGCCGCCGTTACAGCGCTTGGCGCCATCGCCATTTCGTGCTCGGCGCCAAAAGAAAAAACCTACCGCAACCCTATTGTTGACGCCAGCTTACCCGACCCGTCGGTGCTCAAAGCCGAGGATGGCTACTTCTACCTGTATGCGACGGAAGATATTCGCCATACTCCCGTTTTCCGGTCAAAAAATTTGGTAGACTGGGAGGCCGTTGGCGCCTACTTTTCGAAGGAAACGCGCCCTGCCTGGGGCGTGGAGGAGGCGGGCATCTGGGCGCCCGACATCAACTATATCCAGGGTAAATACGTGCTCTACTACACGCACGCAGCGGCGTACTGCCACGGGACGTGCGGCATTGGCGTTGCCGTAGCCGGCAATCCGGCAGGCCCGTTCACCGACATAGGCCCGCTCATCCATGCCGATTCGATTGGGGTAAAAAACGCTATCGACCAGTTCTACATCGAGGAGGACGGAAAAAAATACCTCATTTGGGGCAGCTTTGAAGGCATCTACTGCATCGAGCTCGAAGACAGCGGGCTTGCCTTGAAGGCGGGCGCAGAGAAAAGGCAAATTGTGGGCGGCGGATACGAAGCTTCGTACATCCTGAAGCGGGGCAAGTACTACTACTATTTTTCGTCTATCGAGGGTTGCTGCGCCGGCGCAGAAAGCACGTATAAGGTGTCGGTTGGCCGCGCAGATAAGCTGTTTGGCCCTTACCTGAACAAAAACGGCGAATCGATGATGGGCTTTTGTCCGAACGTTATCCTGCATGGCGATTCGATTTTTGCCGGGCCAGGGCATAACGCCGAAATCGTGACCGACGACGCCGGCGACGACTGGCTGCTTTACCACTCTTTTCTGAAGCAAGCCCCCGAAAAAGGGCGCGTCTTGTGCCTGGACAAAATTATTTGGAAAGACGGTTGGCCCGAAATCGAAGGCGCCGTGCCCTCAAAAGAGGCGAAAGCTCCGGTGTTCAAAAGGAGCTGAAAGCGGCTGGCAGCAACGCCGCCGCCAGCTTAACTCAAAGTCCGGCGGCAATACGTTCCCAAACTGCTATCCGGCAGCTACGCATCCTTCTTACGCTAAAATTTTTTTACCCCGGGGCATCCAAGATACGCGCAAATACGCTATCTTTGTGCACGTCAAGACCACAACAATTGTCCATAAGCTTACGATTAAATTGTTTGACAATTTCTTTATGGCTACAAAGATAGCCATTGTACGTTCGAGTACGGTGTAAGTGCGACAAGCGTGGTCTTGATTTTTATTTTCGCGCGCTTGAAAAGCTCGCATTTTTCAGCTACCTTTGCGCTTTTACCCATTACAAGTAAGCTGTGGCAAATTTGGTTATAGACATCGGCAACACAGCGGTGAAGCTGGCTGTGGCAGACCAGGATAGCGTTGTAGAAAAGCTGATGGACGACAGCGCTTCGTTCAGCGCCGGGCGTTCGTTTTTGGGTCGCCACGGAGGGCTTCCTCGGGCTATCGTATCGTCGGTGCGCGGCGGCGACGACGGGGTTGCCGCATTAGTTCGCCGCCTGCTGCCCAACGCCGTGACGCTAACGCCCAAGACGCCCCTCCCCCTCCGCAACCTGTACGCCACGCCCGAAACGCTGGGCAACGACCGGCTGGCGGCAGCGGTAGGCGCAAGCGTCCGCTTCCCCCGCTGCAACGTGCTGGCGGTAGACGCCGGCACCGCCATCACCTACGAGCTGGTGAGCGAGCGCGGCGAATACTTGGGGGGCAACATTTCGCCGGGCATCGCCCTGCGGTTCAAGTCGCTGAACGCCTTCACCGCGCGCCTGCCCCTGTGCGGCATAGCCGAGCAGTACCCTTCGCCGGGCAGCAGCACGCGCGAGGCCATTACGGCGGGAGTGCTCAACGGCGTAGTATACGAAGTGGAAGTTAATATAGAACAATTTACCTTAAAGTATTCAAATTTAAAGGTGGTTTTCACCGGTGGAGATGCCGATTTCTTGGCAAAACGGGTAAAAAAAGCGACATTTGTGGATTATGACTTAGTGTTAATCGGATTAAACAGAATACTTGAGCACTACTATGCTGAAGCTAACTAAATGGATTTTTATAGGGGCGGGGGTTTGCATCGCCAGCTCCGCGCATGCTCAGGAAAACAGCAGCATCAACACATACTCTCCTTACTCCATGTACGGCTTGGGCGATATTGTGCAGCCGGGGTTTACCGCTACGGGCAACATGGGAGGCATCACCACCGGCGTACGCGAAACAAGGCAAATAGACTACGTGAACCCTGCGGGCGCCTCTGCGCGCGATTCCCTTACCTTTGTGCTGGACTTTGGGGGCGAAATGAAGAACTTTTACTCAAAAACCGCCAGCCTGAACACCAGCTACAACACGGCCAACTTTCACCACATTGCGATAGCCTTTCCCGTAGGTCGGTTTGGCGTAAGCGCCGGCATGACGCCCTTTAGCAGCGTAGGCTACGAGATAGAGCAGCGCGACCGGCGCAACGACGTCGTAGCCGGCATGGGCGACGTGCGGTACTTCTACCGGGGCGAAAACGGCCTCAACCAGCTGTTCCTCAACCTGGGGTTCAACGCCACCAGCCGCCTGGCGGTGGGAGCAGGCGTGCGCTACCTCTTTGGCAACGTTAGCCACTACTACAACACGCTGTTCAACACCAACGCCTACTACGCCAACGTCTACTCGTCCGAAGTCCAGAAAATTTCGGACTTTGTCCCCCTGCTCGGCGCCCAGTACACCCAGCCGCTCAACGAAAAGCAGCGCTTAGTATTTGGCGCCTCCTGGCAGCCGCAGGTCAGCCTGAGCGGCACGCAAAGCCTGCAATCGCAAATACTCTCCAACAGCGGCTACGACACCGTAGCCGCCTCATCCGGTCGCTCCGCCGTGCTGCTGCCCATGCAGCTCAACCTTGGCGCAAGCATCACCGCCACCGAAAAGTGGATGCTGGGCGCCGAATTTAACTACCAGGACTGGTCAAAGGTTAAGGTGCTCAACCACACCGACGAGATGGGACGCTCGTACAGCCTCCGGCTGGGCGGCTACTACATCCCCAACCGCTACGACGTGCGCTACTTCTGGAAGCGCCTCACGTACCGCGGCGGGCTGCGCTACTCTCAAACGCCCCCGCTGTACAACGGCAATACGGTAACAGACATCGCCCTCAACGCAGGCTTCAGCTTCCCCATGAGGGGCGCGGGCTACCTCCACGCCGGCGTGGAAGCCGGGCAGCGAGGCTCCACCGCCGGCGGCATGGTGCAGGAGCGCTACATCGCCATTTCGGTAGGCATAACGCTTTTTGAAGCCTGGTTTGTAAAGTACCGGTACGAGTGAAACCCATCGCCCCATACCCGCCCACGCTCGCCGCGCTGCTGCTGGCCGCACTCGCCTGCGCCTCGTGCAAAAGCAGCATAGAAAGAATCCGAGAAATCAACGACATCCAGAGCATCCCCTCGCTGCGCATAGAAAACTTGACCGGAAGAATGACCGAGCTGGGAGGCATCAAAGTGCGCTACGCTACCCCCGAGCTGAGGCAATTCCACTTTGCCGAAGAAAAATATACCGACTTCCCCAAAGGAATAGAGCTGTACCGCTACCTCGATTCGGTAACGGTAGAGGCCAGCGTTGTGGCCGATTACGCCATCTACTACGACGCAAAAGACCTCTGGGAAGCCACCGGAAACGTGCTGGTCAAAAACATGGAAGGCGACGAGCTGAGCACGGAAAAGCTCTTTTGGAACCAAAAAACAAAAAAAGTCTACACAGACGCGCTGGTAAAAATTGTAGACACCAAAAAAGGCGCCACCATTTTCGGCAAAGGGCTGATTTCCGACGAATCGTTTACCGACTACGAGGTACAGGAAATATTCAACAGCGTTATCTACGTTGACGACGAAAAGTGAGGTTTGACCATGAGCTCCGGATGGGTGATATTTTCCACGCTACTCTTCTCCGCCTTCCTGGGAGGGCTGGAGGTAGCCTTTCGCTCGTCCAGCAAGCTGAAGGTAGAATTAGACCGGCAGCAGGGCAAGCTTTACACCCACTTGGCGAGCATCTTCATACGCCGCCCGGGGCAGTTTACCGCCGCCATAGCCACGGGCAACACCGTGGCGCTGGTCATCTACGCCATGGCCATGTTTGGCGCGCTGCACGACTGCGGCCTCGCCGAGGGATTTTCGTGGTACGCCCGCTTAGCGGCCAGCGCGCTCATATCCTCGCTCGTGTTCCTGGTGGCGGGCGACTTTTTGCCGAAAACCATTTGCCGCCTGCGCCCCAACTTCTTCCTCCGCGCCTTTGCCCTCCCCGCCTTTTTTGTATACCTGCTGTGCTACCCCGTAGCAAGGCTCGCCGCGCGGCTTTCGGCGGCGGTGCCGCGCTACGCCTTCCGCAAAAAGCCCGACGAGCAGGCAGGCGTGGCGACGTTTGAAAAAAACGAGCTGCAAAACCTGGCCAGCGAGGCAACAGACGCGGCCGAAGAGCCGGAGCGGGAGCACGACATAAAAATTTTTCGCAACGCCCTCGACTTTGCCGACGTTAAGGTGCGCGAATGCATGGTGCCCCGCACCGAAATAGAGGCCATAGCGCTCAACGAAAGCGTGGAAAACCTCCGAAACCTCTTCGTACAATCGGGATTTTCGCGCATCCTCGTCTACAGAGGCTCCATCGACAACATCATCGGCTACGTAAAATCTACCGACCTGTTCAAATCCTACGCAAGCATCCGCGACATGCTCATCACGCCGGAGTTTGTGCCGGAAAGCATGTCGGCGCAAAAGCTGCTCGCCGCGCTCATAAAAGACCACAAGTCTATGGCCGTGGTGGTGGACGAATTTGGCGGCACCGCAGGCATGGTAACGCTCGAAGACGTAATGGAGGAAATCTTTGGGGAGATAGAGGACGAGCACGACCTGGAAAGCCTGCTCGAAAAAAAGCTCTCCGACAGGGAGTTTCTCCTTGCCGGACGGCTCGAAGTGGCCTACCTCAACGAAAAGTACAACCTCCATATACCGGAATCGGACGAATACGAAACCCTCGCCGGGTTCATCATCTTTAGCAGCGAAAGCATCCCCACCGCCGGCGAAACGCTGGAGCTGGACAACTTTAAGGTGCGCATCCTCAAAACCACCGCGTCGAAAGTAGACTTAGTGCACGTTACGCTCAAGAGCGAAGCGTAAAAGCCGGCGGCTGCGCTCATTTACTGCACCAAACCCGCTTTTGCCGCAGCCGCAGGCCCCGCCTTTGGGGCTTTTTGGGCGCCCTTCTACGCAAAATGGCTTAAAAAACCGGATTAGAGATTGCCAATTATAAATAAAGCGTTATCTTTGCAGGCTGTCAAAATTATTTATCACCATAAAAAAAATTACTGTAAAATGGCTGTTTTAGAATCACTCAGAAACAAAGCCGGAGCGCTTTTAGTGGGCGTCATAGGCCTTGCCCTGCTCAGCTTTGTGCTCGGCGACCTGTTTGGAAATGGCGGGGGCGGACTATTTGCGTCGACCAACGACGTAGGGGAAATAAACGGGCGCACAATCTCCTACGAGGAATACCAGCAAGCGGTAGACCACTACACGGGCGTCTACCTTGCCATGTACGGGCAAAACTCCACGAGCGAAGCCGTGACGGAAGAAATCCGGGAGCAGGCGTGGCAAGGGCTTGTGCAGAAGTACGTGTACGACAAAAAGTACGCCGAGCTGGGGATAGCGGTATCGAGCGACGAGCTGTTTGACCTGATACAGGGGCGCAACCCGTCGCCGCTGGTGATACGCAACTTCACCAACCCCCAAACCGGCGAATTTGACCGCGGGTACGTGCTGCGCTACCTGCAAAACATGGAGCAAAACCCCGACGCCAAAACCTACTGGCTCTTTCTGGAAAAAGAGATCGTCAACCAGCGCAAGCAAGCCAAGCTGTCGGGGCTGGTAGCAAAAGCCCTGTACATCACCGCCGCCGATGCCAAAAACACGCTGGGCAACGGCACCAATTCGGTAGCAATACAGTACGTCTCCAAGCCCCTGAGCAGCTACCCCGACAGCCTGATAAAAATCACCGCGAGCGAAATCAAAAAATACTACCGCGACCACAAGCAGCAGTACAAGCAGAGCGCCTCCCGCGACCTGGAGGTGGTGAGCTTTCCCATTCTACCCTCGGAGGAGGACGACAAGGCCACCGGCAGCTGGATAGGAAACCTTGCGCCGGAGTTCAAAACCGCCACCGACGTAGCCCAGTTCACCACGCTGCACTCCGACGTACCCTTCGACGCTACCTACCACAAAAAGGGCGAGCTGCCCGCGCTGCTCGACAGCTTTGCCTTTTCGTCGGGCAAAAGCGACATGCTCGGCCCCCTGTCGGACAACGGCGCATACAAAATGGCGCGCATTGCCGACGCGCGAATGCTGCCCGATTCCGTCAAAGCGCAGCATATCCTCTTAGACGTATCTAAGGGAATGGAGGCCACGCGCAAAACCGCCGACAGCATCCGCACAGCCCTCCAAAAAGGCGCCAAGTTTGCAGAGCTGGCCACGAAATACTCCGTTGACCAAACCGCCAACGAAAAAGGCGGCGACCTGGGCTGGTTTGCACAAAACGCTATGGTAAAACCGTTTGGAGATTCCTGCTTCTTTGCCCCAAAGGGGCGCGTGCTGGTGGTAGAAACGCAGTTTGGCGTGCACGTAGTAGAGGTTACCGACAAGGGTAAGGCCGAAAAGAAGGTTCAGCTGGCGGTGGTATCGCGCGCGGTAGAGCCAAGCCGCACCACGCGCGAGCGCATCTTTAGCAGCGCCAACGAGCTGGCTACGCTGGCTACCGACCACGCCGCGTTCGTTGCCAAAAGCGACGAAAAGGGGTATTCCCGCAGGCCGGCGCAGCGCATCACCATAAACGACAAAAACGTGGCAGGCCTCCAGCAGGCGCGGGACATCGTGCGCTGGGCCTACAACGGAGAGGAGGGCGACATATCGCCCATCTTTGAGGTGGACAACCACTTTGTGGTGGCCGCCATCACCGCAGTGCGCGAAGATGGCTACGCGCCGGTAAGGCAGGTTGCCGCCGAAATTTCGGCAGAGCTGACGCGCAAAAAGAAAGCCGCCGCCATTGCCGAAGAAATGCAGGGCGCAGAGAGCCTGCAAAGCCTTGCCGAGCGCCTCAACCTGAGCGTGCAAACGCTGGACAACGTCGGTTTCTCCAGCTTCTACCTCACGGGCATTGGCATGGAGCCCACCCTGTCGGCCGCAGCCTCCGTTGCAAACGAAAACCAAATTTCGGCGCCAATAGAGGGGCAAACGGGCGTGTACGTGTTCACCGTAACCGCCGTAACCGCCGCCAACACCGCCGACGACGAAAACCTGATAGCGCAAGAAAAAGTGCGCCAGCAGGCCTCCCTCTCCATGCGCACAGCCTACGAGCTGGCCGAAGCCCTGCGCACCGAAGCCAACATAAAAGACCTGCGCGGAAAGATATACTAAGAAGCGCTTTGCGCATACGCGGCTTTTGTCTGAACTCGGATTTTTGGGATTTGGATGATTAGGATGATTGCTGACGCATGGTACGTTCTCTTTGTCTGAACTCAGATTTTTGGATGGCGTCTATGTTTGCTTGACATAATTCGTAAACAAGTAAAAATCAGGATTGTGGCATAAATTTGGGGGCGAAAAACCTCATTTACTCACTCGTTCCTATTTTTGGTGTTCGTGAGCTCGCTACGCTCATTTACACCTCATTTCCCTAACAAAACAACCTCAGTAGCCGAGCAAACAACAACATGTAACAACCTCATTACCTCATTATTAACGAAGATTTGCGGACGGATGTCGAAAATTGGAGACGAGCAAACGGAAAATGAGGTAATGAGGTTGGATGGTGGTTTGCCAACTCATTGCTACTGAGGTTGTTTTGTTAGGAAAATGAGGTGTAAAATGAGGTTTTCCGGGCGCAAGCAAAATCTTTCCTCCCCCTCGTTTCCTAACGAGGGGGAAATGGTCTTACGTTTTATATCAATCAAACATAGACGCCACCCAAAAATCACCGCACCGCATTTATCACGTGCCTTGAGCCGCTCACGTAAATGCTTTCCACCTGCTTGTCGTACTCAAACACGGTGATGAAGGCGTCTGTGTATCCAAGCCTTATAAACTGCCGAAGCAGCTTGCGCGCCTCTTCAATTCGTACAAAAGAGCCGTAGGTAAACCTCGTCGCCAAGCCGGTACCGTCGTTTCGCCGCGTGTACTGCAGGTCAAACTGCGGGTAGGTTTGGCGGAGCATGGTGAAGTATTCCCAGTCGGTTTCCTCCCAGTTGGTCAGGATTTGTATTCGATATTCGCGGGGCAGCACCTTCATCCGGTTTCGGGGTCTTTCGGAGCGGTCTATCACTTCGCGCGCGCTGCTAAACTCTTTTTTTGAGGTCATTTCTATTACCGTTTCCTCCTCCTCCAAAAAGACGGTCGAGAGTATCCTGATGGGGTCGGTAGATCGGTAGCGCTCTTTGAAACCGGCAATTGTATATCGGGCGTCTTTTTTGAGGGCAAAGCTGAAGGTTCCATCTTTTCCGCACTCTTTACACTCGGAGGTTCTTGTGGCGTCGTGTGTGACGCAAATTTTGGCGTTTGGCACCGGGTTTCGCGTGTCCTTATCGACCACTTTCCCCAAAAAGCTTATTTGCCGCTTTTCTGTCGCCATTTTTTCTGCGTCAGCGGCGGTGGCAGGCGGCAGGGTTCTTAGGCCTCCTGCGCCTGCCACGGCAGCGGCAGGGCCGGCGGCGGCGGCTGAGTCGGCGGCGGCAGCAGCAGCAGCAGCAGCGGCGGCAGTTGTGGTAGTAGTGGTAGTGGTGGTTCTAATGGTGGTGATGGTAGCGCCGGTCAGGCTATCTACCACAAGTATTGTATCTGCAGCGGCTACCAGCGTTTCAGGCTCCTCCTCGTCCGGCTCCTCTTCGTCAGGGTCGGGCAGGAGCTGGGATTTGGATATTTTCGGTCCTGGTATTCGGAACATGTATATATCGTCGCTACCCTTACCGCCGGGTCTGTTGGAGGAAAAGTAGCCCAGGGTGTCTGCTTTGCCCAGGAGGTTTTCGCTAAAAGCGTCCACCATGTAGGAGTAGTCGTCGGCGCTGCTGTTGATGGGCGCCCTCATGTTTTTCGGAGGAGTCCACTTTCCTTTTACCCTTTTTGAGTAAAAGATGTCTAATCCGCCCATCCCCGGGTGTCGGTCGGAGGAGAAGTAGAGGGTACCTGCGGGGTCGATGGTAGGGAAGACTTCGTTGCCAGGGGTGTTTACCGGCGTTCCCAGGTTGAATGGGGCGCCCCATCGCTTGTCGGCGGGCTGCCGAACGCAGCACCACAGGTCCATTCCGCCCTGTCCGCCGGGCATGTCGGAGACAAAGTAGAGGGTATCGCCGTTAGCGCTCAGGCATGGGTGCATTACGGAGTGGTTGTCGTAGTCAAACGACACCACGTATTCGTCCCACTTTCCATCCGTCCGCCCCACAGCGCGTATTTCCAGGTTTTCTGTAACGATGCGCACCTTTTCCTTTCCCATTTTAATAGTTTTCACCTCCCCTTTTCTGCCGGTGCAGGTATAGAAGAATAGGGTAGTATCCATTCTTGCCATTCCGAAAGGACCGGACTGCATGCCCTTTCGGTTGATAGGCGAAGGGAGGAGCTTTGGAGCGATCCAGGAGAGCGCGGAGTCTTTCGTTGATTTTGTAGCGGTAAAAGCCCTCAGGAGGTATCCCACGTGCTGTCGTTTTCCGGTGCAGGAGGGGTTTTCGCCGGGCCGGTCGGAGCAAAAGACCAGCTCGCGGGTCGAGTAGGGCATGGCGCCCCATTCGGAGTAGCAGGTGTTGACGTCGCTCAGGTTTGTTACCTGGTGCTTTGTCGGCTTTTTTGTCCACTGCACGGCGTTGTTGCAGGCGTCAATAATTCGCTGGGTTTGCTCGGCGTAGGCGGGGTCTGCCTTTTTCGCCTCATTTGCCTTTTGCTTTGCCTCGGCGTACTTTTTGTTGTGCAGGAGAATTTCTGCGTATCTGCATAGGGTAGCGGCATCTTTAGCTTTTGCCGCCAGGAGCTGGTATGCGCTTTCGGCCTTATCAAATTCGCTAAGCGCCCGGTAGCATCGGGCAATACCCTCGAGCGACAGCCGCGCCACTTTTGCATTGTCGTGCTGTCTGTCCTTTTCATATAGCACAATGGCGCCAAAATAATCGCTACGCATTTCCCGTTCGCGAGCTTTGAGCTGCGAGCGCGTTTCCTGCTGTGCCGTTGCCTGCAAAGCAAGGAGAAAGCTTAGCATGCCAATGAATAAAAACCGGTATAATTTCATAGCTTGTTTTTTAATTGACAATTAGTAATTGGCAATTGGGAGGCTTGTAGCCATTTGCTGTTATATTTTTACTATAGTACTGTTAGGTCATTTTGCGCAAGCGTACATCGGGCGTCTTACCTTCCGGTTCTACGGAAGGTAACGCGGGGTAAAACCCCACGCTACGCCATGCGGGGCCGTGCGACAAGGGCAGGCTTTCAAATTCTCAATTATTGCAAGGCTGGAGCCTTGCTTTTAACCCGACGTAGCGTAGACGCTACGCCGAGCGGGATTTTTAGTTCTTAACTCTTAGCTCTTAGCTCTTAGCTCTTCCACCTGCTTCTGCGCAGGGTGATAACTCCGCCGCGCTTATCGACGCTTCCATCTTTAAAGTAGACAGTGAGCTGGTAGAAGTAGGAGCCTTCGGGCAGCCCGGCTCCGGTAAAGGCCATGCTTCCGTTAAGCTGGGCGTCCTTGTAGTTGCGGTGGTAGTAGACTTCGCCGCCGTAGCGGTTTACGATTACTATTTCGGCGCTCTCTATGATTTCGCTGTTAAGGTCGGGTATTGCAAACCAGTCGTTTTTTCCGTCACCGTTTGGCGAAAATGCCTCCATTAGCGTCCAGCTTTGCAGGAGGGAGTAGAGGTTGAGGTAGGCGGTATCGCGGTTGTCCTCCAAATCGGTTTCCAGCCTGCTGTTGGCGGCGCTACTTTCGGTAAATTTCGGCGCAATGCGCACGAGGCTTCTTTTGCTTCCTTTTACCGACAGGTTTTCCGGCGCTACGGTTACCGTGTAGGTTCGTGTGTCACCCTCAGCCAGCTGCGGGAAAATTGTCCAGCTCAGCGAATTGGCGGTGGTGTCTTCAATGTTGTCCGTTTGGTAGGCCGTAATGACCAATCCTGCCGGCAGCTCGTAGGCAACGCTGCCTTCGGCGGGGCGGCTGCCGATATTTTTGGCGGTAATGGTATACTCCTGCGCTACGTCTTCCGAGCCGGTGTAGCGCTTATCCTCCCTTTCCGGTGTTATGGTTACGCTAACGTTGTAGGGGTTGGGGTGCACTTCGATGGGCGTTTCGCTCCAGGCGCGGTTGTTTCCCAGCTTTCTATCCCTGTCCTTATAGACTAAAACCTCTGCATAGGGGATAATTTTGAGCACCGAATCTACGCTTGGCTTAGCGGTGGTTACAAACAGCTCAATGGCGGCGCTTTGGCTTACGGCTACGGCGTCTACGCCGTAGGTAATCGTTCTGCCGGCGGCGGAGTAGGTGGAGTAGGCAAGATGCTCATGGTGGAGGGGCCTGGCGTAGAGGGTAGCTCCAGGGAGCGGATTTTTGGCTAAGATGGTGGTGTCGGGATTGCCGAAAGGCGGCGCCAGGCGGATGGAATCCAGCGTGAGAATGGAGGGGTGCAGCGTGTGGCGCAGCAGCACCGTATCGGCCCTGTACTGCCCTATGTTTTTCAGGGAAATGGTATAGGCTCTGCTCCGGCTGTAGCTGGTGGCGGCAGGCGTTACCCTTACCTTAACCTGCATGTCTGCGCCCGGCTGTATCTCGAACGCTACGGCAGCGCTGTCTTCGCTAACAACGCCGGAGTGGGTGGTGGTAGCCTTTACGCTAATGCTAAATTTTCCGCACTTGTCGGAGCTTACCCGATACGGCGAATGTCCGCTCCATGGAGTTTTATACAAATAGAGATCGCCGCTTTCCTTAAATACAAAGCTGCCCAATGCGCTGTCGGAGGGGGTTATTGCTACGTAAGTGGCTGAGTCGTTCGACTTTCTTCCGTTATTTACTACGCTTACCTTCACGAAAAACGTATCGCCCTGCACATAGGCATGGTCGCTCGGATATTCGGTGCTGTCTGCCCTGCAAAGCGCTATTTTCACCTTCAGGTTAACCACGTTTCGCACTTCCACCAGAGCGGTATCGGCGTTATCGTCGAGAGAGGCTTCGTGGTTGGCGGAGGTTACGTAAGCTCGGTTGAGGTAGGCTGCGGCTATGGTGGTATCCCTAATCCGGCAGCTAAGAGCGTACTGCTCCCAGCCTCCGGGTGAGAGGGACTTAATGGTATCAAAAGCCACGGCGTATCGGCCATCGGCAACGGGCAGCACCCTCATGCGGGTATTTGCCGCAGCCGCAGCTGCTGCAAAACCTGCCGCCGTATCGACGCCTGCGGGCAGGGTGTCGGTCAGGGCTATGCCGGTAGCAGGCGTTTCGCCCGTGTTGGCTACGAGAATGGTGTAGGTAAAGTCGTATGGAGCCGCTTCGTCCCTGAAGAAAACGTTTTCCGCCCTGTTGTCCTTAAAGGTGGCTGTTTTTGTAAGCTTCACGTTACAGGGATTTTTCTTTACGTACAGCGCTACGGTGTCTGTAGCCACCTGCTTGTTGGAGTCTGCGTACAGCGCGGCCGGCCATGCTGCGGCGCCCGGCTCAAGCGCCAGCACGGTGAGGGTAATGGCGAGGGAGCTGTCGGGGGGCAAGTCTACGTTCAGGCTGTCGCCCCAGCCGCCGTTCTCCCAGGTAAAGGCGCGCGTTTCGGAGTTGTACTTGCCCGCGCTGCTCTGCACAAAGCGCAGCTGCGGCGGTATTGCCTCCGTCCTTATGGCCAGGTCCGACAGGGTGTTTTCGGAGCGGTTGGTAGCGGTAAGGCGCAGCTCCTGCTGCTCGCCCTGCATCAGGGTATCTTTTGCGGCGGCAAAGGTGAGGCTGAGGACAAGCGGGCTAACCACGCAGAGGGTATCTGCGCTGCTGTTGTTGGCGAGCGTAGCCTCGTGGCGGCTGACAAACAGCTGCGCTGTGGCGGCGTAGCAGCCAATGCTGTGCGCGACGCAATTTCCCAGCACCAGCTGCTTGCCTTGGCCGTCTGCTATGCCGCCGAGCCAGCCTTTCAGCTTGCTCTTGTTCCAGCAGAACACGGTGCTGCCGCCAACGGCGTAAGAGGTATCATGCCGTAAGGGATCAATCGCACCTCGGCTGAAGTCAACACCGTTTGGCAGGGTAACCAGCAGCGCTACGGAGTCGGTATCCAGCAGCTTTTCCCGCAGGTTTGCGATGCTGATGACGTAGTCGAACGGCTCGCCTGCGTAGGCTGCCCTGGGGTCGGTGGGGTGGGCTGTTTTTCCCACCCTTACCTTCACGGCGAGGTCAAGGTCGCAGTACTCGACGTAGATTTTTTTGAGCGTGTTTTGGTCGGCGTTTATTTTCGGGTAGTACTTGCTTGTGCTCTCCACGTAGAGGGGGAGGATGATCGAATCCAAGAGCGTACCCCTGGCGGGAATTTCCGATCCTGCAACGGCGTACAGATGCAGCACACCCTGCGCCTGTTGAACGGAGTCGAGGTCGAGCGTCCAGGTAAAGGTTGTGTCGTTGAATGCGCTGAAGAGCTGGCGCTTTCCGGCAGAGTCGATTTCATACCTAACGAAAATAAGGCTGGTATCGGCAAATGGCGCCGTGTCCAGCGTAATTTTTATGCCCAGCGCCTTTTCGCCGGGAATGGTTTTGCTGACGCTAACGGTAAAGCGTATGGTATCGCCCTGCGCAAAGGTATCGAGGGGCGAGCCGGCGGGTTCTTTCGCCGTTGAGAAGTCGATGGCAATGGTTTGGCTCGACATCACGTCTGTGGTGTCTATGCACGTGTGGTCTTTCCGGTTCTTGGGGTCTGGGTCGAAGGGATGCTTCACCGTGCTGTCCACGCTCACGAGCTGCGCTGTGTTGGCTATTTGCCCGGCCTCGCGAGCCAGCGCCCTGAACGTGAGGGTGCGGCTCGAATCGGGCTGCAGGGTATCTATCTTCCATACGATGGCGTAGCTAAGCGCGTCGAAGGAAGGCGAATTGGGAGGCGTCATCTGGATGGCTGTCGGGATTACCGTGCGCGGTAGGGTATCCGTTATCGTGAGGTTGTAGGCCGTGCTGTCTCCAACATTGGCCACCCTTATGGTATAGAGCATCGTATCGGCAATGCCGTCAGTGCTGCCGTAGGCGCCGCCGCCGCCGCTGTACGAGTGGGGCGTTGTTTTGGCTACCTTGAGGTGGTAGGGGTTTTTGGTTATTTGGAGCAAGGGGGCGAAGCTCTGCACCTCTTGAATGGTATCGTTGTCCGGGTTGTGGTCGTTAAGGCAGGCAATGTATCCGTCAACGGGGAGGGTTGCAAAGCTCGAGTCGGAGGTTACGTAGAAGGTAATTCGCGCGGTGTCTTGCCCGTTTGCCGCTACTGTTCCTAATCGCCAGAGGCCGTTGTTGGCCGGAGCCACCATCGTAGTATCCACGTTTGCAGCTCGATTTTGTATGCGCACGGAGTCGATGTAGAAGGAGGCGGGCACGGCGTGGTGGAGGGCTACGTCGGCAGCCCTGTAGCTGCCGATGTTGTCCACGGCAATGGTGTAGCTCAGGTTGGCGTAGTAAATTTGCTCGTGCTCCACCCTGTGGAGCCAGACCTTTGCGTCTGCGCCCTTGCGTACGCGGAAGTCGGGCGACCAGGCGCTATCGATCACGGTGGATGCGGGTGCGCCTGCGCCCGTGCTCGTGCTCGTGCTCGTGCTCGTGCTCGTGCTTGCCGCTGCCACCACGCGCAGGCGGAGCGTATTGCTGCCGGTGGTAAAGGTGTCGACAACAAAGCGCAGCGTATCGTACAGCGCTTCGCCTATTTTAAGGATATGCGGCAGCTCGTGGAAGCTGCTGCCCAGGCTTATGAAGCCGCCCGTATCGGCGACCCATACTTTTACGTTGTGGCCTTCTTTTTTGCCGTTTTTGTTGGTGAGCTTCACGCGCACGGAAATGGTATCGCCCTGCGTGTACGTGGAGGCGCTGCGGTTGGCCTGGTTTGCCAGCTGTATGCTGTCCACCACCAGGTCAACATCGGGGATAACCCTGACGGTAGCTTTTGCCGTGTTGTTGATGGGGTCGGACTCCAGCACGCTTGCCGCAGCTACGGTTACGCTACGCGCGTAGCGCTTTGCCGTACCGTAGGGAACGGAGCAGCCGCTGATGGTTATCAGGGTATCTCTGCCGGGGAGTATGGCGTCGAAAGTCCACGTCAGCATACCTTCCCCTTTGGCAGGTGTTGGGGCAACACCGCCAAATCTAAAGTCTTCACCAAAGGAGTATTTTACGGTGTAGCTCTCTATCTGTTTTTGGCCGATGTTTTTCACCCTGATGGTGTCGGTAAATCCGGGCGTTCGCTCCCTCCCCCCCGCTTCGGAGAGGTAGAAGAAGGTATCTACAGGCGAAATGCTAACGCTCAGGTCGGTCGTATTATCAACAGGCTTCAGCTTATGCACGCGGGTGGTATCGTTGGTTGTCCACAAATCGTTTTCGCAGGAGAGGAAGGCTCTCCAGCGGATGGTATCGTCTTTGCCGGGGATGCTGGCGGTGGGCTTAACGCGTACCCGCGCCACAATGGTGTCTGTTTCGTTGAGGGGTATGTCTATTCCGTCAAAGCGAATACCTTCGGCGGCGGCGGCGGCAGCGGTAATGACCTCTCCGCTGCGGCGGTGCTCTGCCGAAATGAAGACGACGGATTCGGGAATGGGGTCAAAGGCAAGGGTGACGTTCTCGGCGTGGGCGCTGCTGGCGTTGCCGGGGCTGAAATCGTGCGAAGCAATAAGCCGGTATGTTATGGTATCGCCCTCCCATACCCCTGGTTGGGCTGCGTCCCAGTACTTTACTGCTACCAGGAGATCGGCCCTCAAGTTCACCTTTGGGAGCACGTGCGTTGTATCGCAGGCAACGTTGTCGTTGAGGGTAGCCTCCACGCTGTCGCACCAAACGCGGACAAGGCTAACGCTGTGGTAGGGGACTATGTTGCTCACCTTGTAGCGCACCACTATTGCCGTATCCGCGAGGGGGGGCAGCCAAATGGTCGAACTTCCCTTTGTCCTGACCACGTAGCGATTCGCAGCGGCGTCGAACACCGTATCCAAAACACTCTTTAACGCCGCAGAGGCCTCAACTGTAACGCTGCCGCGAATCACGTTGGGCGGCAGCGAATCTGCCAGCATAACGCCGCCAATGGCATCCTTGTAGGAAAATACGGTAATGCTGTCGGTTATTACCTCATCCTCCGACCAGTAAATAGTGTCGGTTACTTTTTTTGTTACGCGCAGGTTTACGGGGTTTTCTACTATGCGCAGCGTGGCGGCGTAGCGGGTATCGTTGTTTTTGCAAGCAGGGCACGAGGCAGGGGGAGGCGGAGAGGTGATCTCCCCGCGTATCTCTCTCCCGATGTAGCCCGTATCCAAGGCTACCAGCGTAACGATTATGGAGTCGGAGCTCCCCTGCGTGAGCTTGCTCTTGGGAATAGTCCACACCCCGCTCGCCATATCGTAGGTGCTGCCCAAGGTCAGGGCGCTATCGACAAACCTCAGCATCTTGGCGGGGGATGCCTTGCCGAAAAAAGACAGCGCTACCTTTGCATTCTCCTCCAGGTCTTCTTCTTCCGAGGTGTTGGTAATCTTTAGCTGTATCCGTAGCGTATCGCCCTGCCGCTGGTAAAACGTATCGTTTACCACCTTAATGTAGGGATAGATTACGCTTGCCGCCAGCTCCAAATCGACCCCCGCCTGAATGGTCAGCTTGGGGCTGCTGTCGCAGTAGGCGCTGTCGTAGCCGTAGTAGAGAGGGAGGTAGGCGTAGGCAGTGTTGCCCACGCTGTCGGGCCAGGAGGAATTGTTGTTGGAGAGAATTGTGGCGGTGTCCGTCAAGTTGGATGCCTTTACGTAAAAAATCAGGCTGTCGCTCTCTCCGCTGCCCAGATGGGGTATTGTATGCTGAACGATAGAGTCGCCCGCCCAGGTACCACCGTTCTGCAGGGGCGAGGTCGTGGGGACTCGGCGCAGGTAGGGCGTCCGCAGCGTATCCCTCACCACCACGTTGCGCAGCGGCAAGGCGCTGCTGTTGGTTAGCGCAACGGTAAACTTCAGGGTGCTGCCCACGCCTATGTAGGCGGAGGGGGTGGGGTATTTTTCCCACGTCTTTTTGACGTCGAGCTTAATATCGGGCTGAAAAATTACCACCGCAGCGGTATCGTCGTCGTTATCCGTGCTGTCTACGTCCATTTTGTTCGGCACAAAGGCGTAGCCCCTGCTCCGGAACGTGCCCAGCGTGTCTACTTTGGCAAAGAAAACAACCCGTAGCGCAGAGTCTACCCCCACGCGGACGCCGGTAAACGTCCACGTGTAAACGGTATCGGCGGGGGTTTTGGAGATTACGGCCTGTTTCGGACGCTCACTATTCCCAAGTGGCGTTTCACTACCCGTTTCATTAACCAGGAAGTAGGCGACGGCGCCAAGCGTCATTCCTGCGGAGAGCGTATCGGTAATGGTAACCGATGCTACCGGTGCGCAGCCCACGTTTTTTGCCGTGAGCACAAAGGCAACCCGCTGGTAAAGGCTGTCGCAGCGCAGCGTATCGGTAAGCTCTCCGGTAAGAGGAGTGCCGGAGGTATCTATCCTCTGGGAGAAGGCCAGGTCTACGCTCTCGTAGACGTTGAGCAGCAGGGAGGTATCGGCGGAGACAAGGGTGCTGTCATCGGGTTTTCCGGTGAAGGTCTCAAACGTATTTTTGAGCAGCCTGACGAATACGTGCACCCTGTTGGTGTCGGGCGGAGAGGTGGCGGTATTGCGCGCCACAAGGCGGTAGGTGATGGTTCGCACCGAATCTACGCCCAGCGTATCGTTGGCATCGCCGCCGCGCGCGCTCCAGCGGAGCGCGTGCGGCGCAACCCAGGTAGCGCCGGAGGTGGCAATCGTGTCGAAGCCGGCGGGGAGGGTATCCGTAACCGTAATGGCATCCGCAATGGAGTTTTTGCCGGTGTTCTTCAGCGTGATGCGGAAGTAGGCGGTGTCGCCCACAAACAGGCTGTCGAGGTTGGGGTCGACGCCCGCGCGCCGAACGCCCTTGCGGCTCACAACGCTATCTACCGCCTTGCTCACGCTAAGGCTATACAGCGGCTTGACGCAAACTACCACAGTGTCACATGCGGTGTTTTTGCGCTCTTTCCCGTACGTGGAGGTGTCGCTTACCTGGTAAATAAAGGTATCCAAGCCCTGAAAATCGGGAGCAGAGGTGTACCTCACAACGAGGGTGCCGCTAATCTTCTCCACCTTCAGCGTGCCGCCGTGAGCGCTCTTACCGCTGTAAGCGCTGTCGCTGCTACCGTAGCTCGTTTTCACCCGCAGCTCAATTTTACTATAAGGCGTAAAACCACATCTGCTTATGCTATCATTTTTCATCACATCGATGATTTTTGCGCTGTCGGTAAACGCCCCAACGCTGTCGGCATGGGCATGCATGTAGTACGGCACGTGTACTGTGACGCTGTCGTATGCTACGCTGTCGGCGTCGGCGTACGCATAGCGAAACGCATACTTTACGGTATATTTGTACCCGTCCGTTAGCTTGAGCGTATCGGTTGTTGCACTACTTTTCCAGCTCGAGTTGTAGGCTATCGTGGTATTCCTCGCGCTGGGGCTTCCCGACGGATCGGAGGTTATGATGCGCCTTACCGAATCTATCTGGATAGTATCGATGGGGTTGGACGCCCCACCTTTTTCGTCGGCAATATCTATTATGTAGGGCAAGGAGTCAATAACGTACGTTCTTTCGCAGTCGCCGGGTTTGGCGGATACTTCTTCGGCGGACTTGCCCCTCTCAGTAGAAGGCACAAATTTCGGCGTGTACTTCTTTTTTATCCACACGCCAACGTACAGGGAGGTATCTAAGTCACATTTGGTGTCGGCGTACTTATAGTAAAACGGGGATGGGGATAAGGTGATGGTATTAGTATTACCCGAACCCAAAGCTTTAAGAGGTTTGTTTTCGTCCGGTAATTCATAGTCATTAGGGTAATTGATGTTAGCCACCTTCGCTTCTTTCCATCCCACGCTATCCTTATGGTACCCCAGAATACGACCGGTATCACCGGCATACCAGTACCTGCCATACCTCGTACTATCCGTTACGGCTATGGTTGTAATTATTTTTTTACCATCAGTAGCAACTATTGAGTCTTTTTGCCCTATCAGAATAGGTATCTCAACTTTAGGAACGCTAGCTTTTAGTACGTCTGTTGAGGGTTCAAACTTTGCTACTATGGTATCAGCATTAGTAGCACCTTGTTTTTTTATTACGACCCAGGCAACACACCCTTGCGTAGTACTCTCTTCCTTGAGCGTTGCCTTTATTGTAAGCTCCACACCATCATTATCTATACTACTGCTTCCACCATAAACAATATAGCCACTTACGTCATCAATTTTCTTCGTGGGACAGGCGGAGGTAGTTCTGGGAAGGTCTATATTTGTAAATGCCGTTAACGACACATACATCGTATCGTTTCTAGGTGCTATAGAAGTAGTAGAAGTAGCGCGAAAATTAAGTTTAATTTCTTTTTCATTGTTTTTTCCGTATGATCTTGTAAGATATTCTTCAAACCAGCAAAGCTTTCCTCCGTCTTTCTTAATCGAAATTTGATACTCTAATCCATCGACAGTATCAACGCTGCTATACTTGCTGAAATTTATAGCCCCCATAGCGTTCTTCCCGCCGGTCGTTGCGATAATCGCAAGCGTAATTGCCGCCGTTGTAATAACTTTATTTATATATTTTTTCGTCATGTCAATTTTTTTTTAAGCCTAAAAACACCATGTAGAAAAAAGGAATAATTTTGCTGCTATACTTCATCATCCAGCTCCCTTGCGCTAATTTTTCCACCTACATTCATATTTTTCGCGTGGTTTTTCAAGTTCATTTTTAAGATTTAAAAATTCTTCGGGTTTCTCACCACGGGCACCTTTCTGGCGAAGGTAAAACCGAGTGAGATTTCGTGGCTTCCGTTCTGCACATTTCCCACCTTCATGCGCGCTATAGAGAAGTCGTAGCAGTATCCTATTCTCAGGGATTGGGTTATCCACCCTTCGAGCATAACGGCCAAGGCGTTCATCATGGCGAGGTTGCTGCCCAGGGTAGCGTTTGGTGGGTTTAGGGGCAACACCATGCGCGCGCCAACCCCCAGCCAGACAATATCGTTGTACGTGAGGCCTACGTTTGCGTCGATCAGGGGCCTGTCGTTGAGGGTGTAGCAGGCCAGCAGGGAGGGCGAAATTCTCCAGGCGTCGTTAAGGTAGTAGTGCATTCCCCCCATTAGGTAGAAGTGCGGGTTGTATATGTACAGGGAATCGTCTGTTTTGAAGCGGATAAAGGTTCCGAGGTTTGATACGGACAGGCTTGCGTAGGCCATTTTTCCGTAGCTGTAGTATGCGCCCAGCTTAAAATCCGGTCTCCACCTGGTTTCTGCGGCGAGGATATCGTCGCCGTCCTGGTATATAGGCTGCCCGTTGCTGCTGAGGCCGGCTGCGCTAATTCCCCCAAAGGCCTCCTGCATGGCGCCGGCCGCAAGTCCGAGGCTGAGCCTGTCGTCGAGCTCGTTGAGGCGTATTCTGTAGGCGTAGCTGGCGTATGCGCCCAGGGTCTTCATAAGCCCCAGCTGCTCGCCCACTACCGATAGCCCCCAGCCCATGCTGTTGCTCTGGGTGAGCACCCCGTCTACCGACCCCAGCTCCGAGCGCGGCGCCCCCTCCAAGCCCTGCCACTGCATGCGGTAAAGCACCTGGGCGTTGAACGTTTCGTAGCTGCCTGCAAGCGCAGGGTTAAGCGTTAAACCATTGAACATATACTGGCTAAGCTGAACTTCTTGCTGGGCGCGAACGCAAGGCGCCAGCAGCACCGCCAGCATCAGCACAAAAGTAATGCGTATTTTCATTTGCTCTGTTGCAATATTTTCTTACGTTAGTAGCACTCCCTATTATTGTGGTATATAGTACACCATCCGGCAAAGGTAAAAAATTAATTATAAACCCCCTCATCTTCTTAACATTTTTTCGTCGTAAATTGCTTGTAAGCTCCAAAATTCAGGGTTTCCGCGCCCTGCGCCGAGCCGTAAAGGAGGTTCGCCATCCCGCCCGGCGCCTGGCTTTGGCGCCAATTTTCGGCGCCGGCGCGGCGCTGGCGCGGGTTCGGCGTAGGGGCGCCAAAAATCCGAGCTCGGGCAATAGATGCGCTCCGCCTTCACCCCACACTGCCCTCCAGGTTGATCTGGAGGAGCTTTTGCGCCTCTACGGCAAACTCCATGGGGAGCTTGTTGAGCACTTCGCGGGCATATCCGTTTACGATTAGCCCCAGGGCGTCTTCGGTTGCAATGCCGCGCTGGTTGCAGTAGAAAAGCTGGTCTTCGCCGATTTTGGAGGTGGTGGCTTCGTGCTCCACCACGGCGTCGGGGTTGTTGACCTCAATGCGGGGAAAGGTGTGCGCGCCGCACTTGTCGCCCAAAAGCAGGCTGTCGCACTGCGAAAAGTTGTGCGCCCCAAGCGCCTGCTTCCCCACCTTTACCAGCCCGCGGTACGAATTTTGGCTTCGCCCCGCCGATATTCCCTTGCTGACGATGCGGCTGCTGGTGTTTTTTCCGACGTGCAGCATCTTTGTTCCGGTGTCGGCCTGCTGGCAGCTGTTGGTGAGCGCCACCGAGTAGAACTCCGACGAGGAGGATTCGCCGAGCAGGATCGTGCTCGGGTACTTCCAGGTGATGGCCGAACCGGTTTCGACCTGCGCCCACGAAAGCTTTGCGTTGGCCTCCTTGCAGAGGCCTCTCTTGGTCACAAAGTTGAAGATGCCGCCCCGCCCCCTCTTGTCGCCCGGATACCAGTTCTGCACCGTAGCGTACTTTACCTCGGCATTCTTCATCACCACAATTTCGACCACGGCGGCGTGGAGCTGGTTTTCGTCGCGCTGTGGGGCGGTGCAGCCCTCTAAGTAGGATACGTAGCTCCCCTCCTCGGCCACAATGAGGGTGCGCTCAAACTGCCCTGTACCCCTTGCGTTGATTCGGAAGTAGCTCGACAGCTCCATGGGGCAGCGCACGCCCGCAGGGATGTAGCAAAACGATCCGTCGCTGAAAACCGCCGAGTTGAGCGCCGCAAAAAAGTTATCGCCCACCGGCACAACCGACGCAAGGTACTTCTGCACCAGCTGCGGATGCTCCTGCACGGCCTCGCCAAAGGAGCAAAATATGACGCCCTTTTCGGCCAGGGCGGCGCGAAAGGTCGTCTTTACCGACACGCTGTCCATCACCGCGTCGACCGCCACGCCTGCGAGGGCCTTCTGCTCTTCGAGGGGGATGCCCAGCTTGTTGAAGGTAGCCCTCAGCGCGGGGTCAACCTCGTCCATCGTCTTTTTTAGAGCGTCTGGCTTGGGCGCGGCGTAGTAGATAATATCTTGGTAGTCTATTTCGGGGATTTGCAGGTGCGCCCACGTGGGCGCCGTCATCCCCAGCCAGCGGCGGTAGGCGTTGAGGCGAAAGGCGAGCAGCCACTCCGGCTCGCGCTTCTTTGCCGAAATGAGCCGCACCACCTCCTCGCTCAGCCCCTTGGGAATGAGCTCGCTCTCAACGTTGGTGGTGAAGCCGTACTTGTAGTCGCCGCCGGCAATATCTTTTAGGATGTCTTCGGATGCCATTTTTTTCATTTTTCGGCTACGAAGATACAAAATAATGCTGACGTTTTGCTGGGGATAGGACGCAGGGGCAAGAAACTAAAAACTAAAAACTAAAAACTAAAAACTGCGCAAGGCGGCAACCCCTCGCCAAGCATTTTCGTAGGGCAACGCCCTACGAAAATGGCGCTTCGGCAGGACGCGGTAACAGGTAATAGTTGTGCGAAGCGCTTTAGTTTTTAGTTTTTAGTTTTTAGTTTTTAGTTTCTTCGTCCTGCCGAATTACAAATTCGGCAGAACGAAGTTGTGCGAAGCGCTTTAGTTTTTAGTTCTTAGTTCTTAGTTCTTATAAATTTGCTATATTTGCAGGAGTTCCAAAACAAATATAGCAATGACAACCTACCAAAAAATCAACACCATCTACAAGCGCGACATGGGCAGCAACAGCAAGCGCCTGCTCGTAGGCGAGTGGTCGCAGCCCGAATTTGAGTACCTGAAGGACAACCAGTGGGAGTGGACGGAAAAAATTGACGGCACCAACATCCGCGTCCACTGGGACGGCGCGCAGGTGCTCTTTGGGGGGCGCACCGACAAGGCCGACATCCAGGAGCACCTGCTGCAAATGCTGCGGGAAAAATTTACGCCCGAGCTCCTGCGGCAAGTTTTTCAGCCTTCGGACAGCGACGGCGGCAATGGCAGCAGCAGCGACGGCAATGGCAATGAGGGCAGCAATGGCGGCAGCGGCGGCAATCCGATCAGCATCACGCTTTACGGGGAGGGCTACGGCCTAAAAATCCAGAAAGGCGGCAACTATCTTCGCCGCCAGGTTGGATTTATCCTGTTCGACATCAAAATAGGCATGTGGTGGCTCAAACGAGCCGACTGCGAGGCGCTGGCGCAGCAGCTGGGTATTCCCATTGTACCCGTTGTTGGCTACGGAACGCTACAGGAGGCGGCGGATTTTGTAAGGAAGGGGTTTAAGTCGGTCGTTGCCGAAAACAAGGATTACGACGCCGAAGGGCTGGTGCTGAAGCCCACCGTAGTCCTGCTGGCGCGCAACGGGCAGCGCATCCTTACCAAGATAAAGCACTGCGACTTTCGGGATTAGGAGGCGCCCTTTCGGAGCCTTGCCACCGGAATGCGCAGCATATCGCGGTACTTGGCTACGGTGCGGCGGGCAATAAGGTAGCCCTGCTTCTTGAGAGCGTCGGCAATTTCCTTATCGCTCAGCGGGTAGCGTTCATCCTCTTCGTCGACCATTTTTTTGATAATCGCCTTGAGCGTTCGGTTTGAAATTTCCTCACCGGCGTCGGTTTTCATGGATTCCGAAAAGAAAAACTTGAGCGGATATATGCCGAAGTTGGTTTGCACGTACTTGTTGCTCACCACGCGCGAAATGGTGGAGAGGTCGTAGCCCGTGTCGCTCGCCACGGAGCGCATCACCATAGGCTGTAGCGTGGTTTCGTCGCCGGTGGTAAAAAACTCCTTTTGCTTTTGCACGATATCGTTCATCACTATTGCGAGCGTGATGCGCCGGCGCTGGATGGCGTCGATAAACCAGCGGGCGTCTTCGATTTTTTTGCGTACAAAGGTCGAGGCCTCCCTGTTTTTTTCGTGGTTTTTGAGGAAGGCGATGTACTCCGGGCTTACGCGCAGGTGCGGTATGTGCCGGGCCGTAAGGGATTGCTGGAGCACTCCGTCTTTGTACTCCACCACAAAATCGGGGATAATTGCCGGCGCGGTATCCGTCACCTCTTCGCCCAGTCCGGCTCCGGGGCATGGGTTTAGCTTGGTAATTTCGGCAACGGCGGCTTTGAGCTCCCGCCCCGATATGCCCAGCTCGGCGCAAATCTCCTCGTAGTTTTTTTCCGAAAAATCGTCAAAGGCGCGCTGTATGATGGTTTTTGCCAGCAGCACGGCCCTGTTCTGCACCTCCTTAGCGTTGAGCTGCAGGAGGAGGCATTCCCGGAGGTTTCGCGCGCCCACGCCCACGGGCTCAAAATCCTGTATCAAGCGCAGCATCTCTTCGAGCTCCGGCTCGCTCACCTGGCAATTTTCTGTAAATGCCATGTCGTTTGCAATTTCGCTGAGGGGACGGCGGAGGTATCCGTCGCTGTCCAAGCTTCCTATGAGGAAGGCAGCGGCAGCCCGCTGCCGGTCGTCAACGGGGCGGAGGGAAAGCTGGGCGAGCATGATTTCGTAGAATCCCAGCCGGTTGTGGCCAACAAAAGGCATGTCGCGGCTTTCGCGCGGGTGGTTGTCATCGCGCAGGCGGTAGGCGGGAATATCTTCGCTTTCGGTAGCAACTTTTGCGGTAACCTCCTCGCCGGTAGCGTCGCTCGCTTTGACCTCCTCCAGCACCGGATTGCTCTCCAGCTCCTCATTCACCCGCCGGTCGAGGTCAATGACGGAGAGCTCCAGCAGCTTTATCTGCTGAAGCTGTAGCGGCGAAAGCCGCTGAAGCTGCTTTTGGGTAAGGGTTTGTGTTTGCACTTGGGTAAGAGGTTTTCCGTCAAAATTCCGCATTTTTGGGCGTTCTGGGGAAGGGGATTACGTCGCGAATGTTGCTCATACCGGTAACAAAGAGCAGCAGGCGCTCAAAACCCAGGCCAAATCCGCTGTGCGGGGCGGCGCCGAAGCGGCGCGTATCGAGGTACCACCACAGCGTTTTGGTATCCATGCCCAGCTGGCCGATGCGCGCCTGCAGCTTTTCGAGGCATTCTTCGCGCTGCGAGCCGCCAATGATTTCTCCGATTTTTGGGAAGAGCACATCCATGGCGCGTACGGTTTTGCCGTCGTCGTTTTGCTTCATGTAGAAGGCTTTGATGTCGCTGGGGTAGTTTGTCAGGATGACCGGCCTTTTGAAGTGCTTTTCGACCAAGTAGCGCTCGTGCTCGCTCTGCAGGTCAACGCCCCAGCTCACGGGGAATTCGAATTTTTGCCCGCTTTGCTCCAGAATTTTCACGCCTTCGCCGTAGTCCAAGCGCACAAATTCGGTGCTGCAAACGCTCCGGAGGCGCTCAATGAGCTCCTTGTCGTACCTATCGTTGAGGAACTTCAGGTCGTCCATGCAGCGGTCCAGGGCGTAGCGCACCAGCGCTTTGATGAAGTCCTCCGCCAGGTCCATGTTTTCTTTAATTTCGTAGAAGGCCATTTCCGGCTCAATCATCCAAAATTCGGCGAGGTGTCGCGGGGTGTTTGAGTTTTCGGCGCGAAAGGTTGGGCCAAAGGTGTAGACTTCTCCCAGCGCCATGGCGCCCAGCTCGCCCTCCAGCTGCCCCGAAACGGTGAGGCTCGTTTCGCGGCCAAAAAAGTCTTCGGCAAAGTCGACGCTCCCCGAGGCGGTGAGGGGGGGATTTTTGGCGTCGAGCGTGGTCACGCGGAACATTGCGCCCGCGCCTTCGGCGTCGGAGGCCGTTACAATGGGCGTGTGCAGGTAAACAAAACCCTTATCGTTAAAATACCGGTGGATGGCGTAGGCCATGGCATGGCGTATGCGGAGCACGGCGCCAAAGGTGTTTGTGCGGGGCCGCAGGTGGGCTATTTCGCGCAGAAATTCGAGCGTGTGCCCCTTCTTTTGGAGGGGGTAGGCGTCGGGGTCGGCGGCTCCGTAGAGCTCCACGTCGGTAGCCCGAATCTCCACGCGCTGCCCGCTGCCCTGCGAGGCAACCAGCGTGCCCGTAGCGCGCAGGCAGGCGCCGGTGGTTATCCCCTTGAGGCGGCTCTCCGAAAAGCTTTGCAGGTCAAATACCAGCTGAATGCTATGGATGGTAGAGCCGTCGTTGAGGGCTACAAAGGCTACGTTCTTGTTGCCGCGCTTGGTGCGCACCCAGCCTTTTACGGTAACCTCGGCCCCCTCCCGGCCGCTGCTCAGCAGCTCCGCCACTTTTGTTCTCTCCGGTGTTTTCATCATCTTAAAAAAATTATTAGGCATGCCATTATTTCCTGCAAATATACATGAATTTTTTAAATCTCCCGTTATCCGAACAGCGCCGGAGCGCCCAAAGCCGGCAAGGGATATGGCCATCGCCGCTGACGGAAAAGGTGTTGGGGGCATGGGCATGTGGCGCCGTTGGCCACTTTCTGCGCGCGCACGGCGCTTTTCAAAATAAATCCAGCTCCAGCTGGGTGTACCTCTTAGCCGGCTCGCTGGCGGCGTTGCTCACGCCCAAGCCCAGCAGGCGCACCTTTTGCTGCGACAAGTCCACCTGGCGGAGAATTTCCTTTGCCGTGCTCCAAAGGGTTCGGAAGTGGGTCACCTTTCCCGGCAGCGTTCGGCTCCGGGTAATGAGCTTAAAGTCGGCGTACTTCACCTTTAGGGTGATGGTTTTTCCGTAAAAGTTCTCCTCCTTCATCCGCTGCATGACCTCGTTGGCGAGGTGGTGGAGCTCCACGCTGAGGAGCACGAGCGAATCCTTGTCGCGGAGGAAGGTGGTTTCGGCGCTGACGGATTTTGTGATGCGGTTGGGCGTTACCTCTCGCAAGTCCACCCCCCTGGCCTGCTCGAAAAAGGTATGGCCTGCCTTCCCAAAGGTGCGGACGAGCTCGGCCTCCGAGCGCAGCTTCAAATCCCTGCCGGTGAAAATCCCGACGGCGTGCATCCGCTGCGCCGTTACCTTTCCAACGCCAAAGAACTGCTCAATTTTGAGGGATTCGATAAATTTTTCGGCCTCCTGAGGTACGACGGCAAAGAATCCGTTAGGCTTTTTGTAGTCGGAGGCAATTTTTGCCAGAAATTTGTTGTACGAAACGCCTGCGGAGGCCCGGAGGCCTGTTTCGTCGTAAATTCGGCGCTGAATTTCCTTGGCAATGATGGTTGCGGAGGGGATGTTCTTGTGGTTTTTGGTAACGTCCAGAAATGCTTCGTCCAGCGCGAGGGGTTCTACCAGGTCGGTATATTCCAAAAAGATAGCCCTGAGGAGCATGGAGATGTCGTGGTATACGTCGAAGCGCGGAGGGGCAAAAATCAGGTGCGGGCACTTTTTTTTTGCGGTAACGGAAGGCATTGCCGAATGTACGCCGTATGCCCGCGCTTCGTAGCTGGCCGCCGCCACCACTCCCCGCAGGTCGGGGTGCCCCACGGCCAGGGGTTTTCCGCGATAGGCTTCGTTGTCGCGCTGCTCCACCGAAGCGTAAAAGGCGTCCATATCCACGTGGATGATTTTACGAATTGTAGCCATTGCCGGCGCTTGCGTTTTATCGTTGCGCTAAATTCTCTTGGAGAGCCAGTCCTCGGGGTCTTGCTTGGCGGTTTGCTTCCAGAGCTCAAAGTGCAGGATTGCCCGCGGGCTATTTGGCGCGGAGGCTACAAGTCCGATGGGCTGCTTTGCGCGGACGGCGTCGCCAACGCGCACGGAGATGCCCTTGAGGTGGGTGTAAACCGTATAGTAAAGCCCGTGCTGAATGAGCACGCTTGTTACCGATCCGGTGGTGAATATTCTGCGCACCACGCCGTCGGCAACAACAGATACCACAGCGCCTTCGGTGGTCGAAAGGTCTATTCCGTTGCTGGTTACCTTAATTCCCTTTAGCACGGGGTGCTCGTAAACGCCAAAGTGGGTTACCACGATGCTTCGCGCCACGGGGGAAGGGAGGGTTCCGTGCTGCTTTTCAAATTTCAGGGTAAGGGCGTGCTCGTCGGCGATAAATTTTGCGGCCATTTCCTTGTTTTTCTGCTCAATTTTTCGTCGCCGCTCAGCTTCTCGGTGGGCTTCTTCTGCAATGGCCGCCTGTATTTGCTCGTTGAGCTGTGCGGCCTGCTTTTTCTTTGCCTCCAAATCTCGCCTCAGCTCTTTTTCTTTGGTTTGCAGGGCGTATAGGGTCGCCTGGTAGTCCTTTTCTTCGGCGTCTAAGGCGAGCAGCTCTATGGTTTTTTGGTTAAGCAGGTACTGGTGCTCCGTTTTTTTAACCATCAGCGCCGAGAGTTCGCTTTTGAGCGCTTCGCTTTGCCTGGAGATATTGTCGGCCTGGTTAATGCGGTGGGTGGAGTAGGCTTTGAGGTAGGTAATTCGCCAGTATGCCTGGTCAAAATCGTCGCTGCTCAGAATGAACATGAGCTGCAAGTATGGCGTTCGGTTTCGGTAGGCAAAACGCAGCATTTTGGCGTAGTTGTCCTTAAGTCGCGTCAGGTCGTCGTGCAGGGTGGCTATTATTTTTTGCTTGGCGACCACTTCTACCGAAATAGCCGTGAGCTGCTTGTCTATTTCCTCGATGTAGCTTTTGCGCGTAGCGAGGTTGGCCTGAATGAGGTTGAGGTTGTCTAAGTTGGCCTTTTGCTCCGACTGTGTACGGTTGATGAGCTCGCTGGTATAGGCAATATCCTTCTCCAGCTGCGTTTTTTGCTGCTCAAGATTTTTTACGGCGTTTTTGGCGGCATTTTGCGCAAGCGCTGAGGTTGCCCACAAAAACAACAACAATATGACAAACCTGTGCTTCACTGCTTCACTTTGCTTATTTTTTCTTGCAGCTGCGGCGAATTTCCCCCATTTTCCACCACTCGCTGCCAATAAATCAGGGCGTTGCTATACTCCTTTAGCTTGTAGAGCACATCGCCGTAGTGCTCCAGCATTACCGGTTCTTTGTCGCCGCCCTTAACCAGCGCCTGCCGGAAAATTTGCTTTGAATCGTCGTACCTGCCCATGCAGTACAAAATCCATGCGTAGGTATCGAGAAAAATCGGGTTTTCGGGTTCGGCGTCGATGGTAATCTTGCTTAGCGCCAGCGCTTTTTTCAGCTTTCGGTTGCTCAGGCTCAGGCAGTAGGCGTAGTTGTTCATGGCCGTGTAGCTGTTGGGGGTAAGGCGGAGCAGGAGGTTAAAGTAGTTGTCGGACTTGGCGTAATTTTTCAGGTTAAAGTAAACGTCGGCCAGCGATGAGTAGAGCCTCGCTAAGAATGCGGTGTCGGCGGGTTCGGCGTGGTGCTTTTGGGCTTGCAGGAAAGCGTCGAGGGCGCTGTGGTAGCCTTTTTGCTGGGAGTAGGCCAGGCCCTTTACGAAAAAGGCTGTATGCTTATCGGGCAGCAGGCTGGCGTATCGGTCGGCTTCGCGCAGCAGCAGGTCCCACTCCCGGCCGCCAACGAGCAAATCTAAGTAGAGCTGCCACGCCTCGTGGAAGGCAAGGTATTCGTTGGCGTGGGATGCAAAGAATTTCGATTTTTTTCCGCTGAGGATTACGTCTCTCAGGGCGTCGTCATTTTCGCCTCTCAGCGTCATCAGCTTGAGGATGCTGAGGGCGTACCCCAGCCTGCCCGTTTGGAGGAGGTAGGCTGCGTATATCGCCTCCAGCTGGTAGCTGTAGGCCGATCGCGCCAGCGCGTAGAGTGAGTCTATTGTAGCGGTGTAGCCCTGCTCTACGGAGGGGAAGCGCTGCAGGAATGCCAGCATTTGCCACTTTTGCAGCGTTGGCGTCGATTCGTTGGAAAACAGCTGCATCAGGCTGCGAAAGTAGCTGTCGAAGCTGGAGGTGCGGCGGTAGAAGTCCGACAGGGAAAGCTGCAGCTCATACGAGGTAGAATCGAGCGCTTTGGCCTGCAAAATCGCATCAAAGGCGAGCGAATCGGATTTGGCCACGCCGTACAGCTCGGAGAGGAGTAGCCAGTACTGCTGCTCGTTGGGGTAGAGGGCCAGCAGCTGCCTCACCTCGCCAATGGCTTCGCTCACCTTACCCTGCTTCAGCAGGACGTTTTGCATGGAGAGGATGTTTGGCTCGGTGGGGCCAAACTTTTGCCGGTGGTGCACGAGCAGCTGCTCGGCCTTGTCGTAGCGCCCCTGTGCGTCGTAAATTGCCAGCAGGGCGTGGTAGGCTTCCGCGATTTGAGGATTTTGCGCAATGGTTTTCCTGAAAAAATGCTGCGCATCAGCGCCCGTATTTGCGCAGAGCTGCGCCAGGTGGAGGGTGTACCAAACGTTAGCCGAATCGAGCGCGTAGGCTGCCTCGGCCAGCCGGCGCGCCTCCGGCAGGCGTCCCCTCAGGGCGTAGGCGTTGGAGAGCTCGTAGTAGCAGGCGTCGCAGTAGGGGTCGGCTTTGATGGCCTGCTCAAAGCAGTAGGCGGCGCTGCCCGCGTCGCCGTACAGAAGCCGCCTTTTACCCTCGCAGAAAAAGAATATTTGCTTCATGCGCTTGTGCTCAGACACAGCCTTTCGCTTGCCCGTCGGCGGCGCCGGCAGCTTGGCCCCCACCGCCGACGGAGCGGCAATGGCGAGAAAAAAAAGAAAAATTATGGTTTTCAGACAGCTCAAATTTTAAGCATACAAAAAAATTAGCAGTAAAAATCAGCAGCAGCAGCAGCAGCAGCAGCA
>JAIROF010000179.1 GCA_031257655.1 Prevotellaceae bacterium
TATCGACTGCGTCGATATCACGTAGGTGGCGGTTAGGTTTCCCCCGGTCACGGTCACCGTAGCGGTTCCTTTAGCCTTAATCGTCACGGTGGCGGTTAATCCATCGGCGCTCGGCGTTACCGTCACGGTCTGTACATCAACAGCCCATGTCAGCGCGGTACCTGCCGGATCGACTGCCGCCGTCAGGGTAAACACAATGTCTTCATCGGCAAAAGGATACGTTCCGGCGCTGCTGCTATCGGCATCTGTCACGGTGAGGCTTTTCGCCGTGCCGGTTACGGGAACTTCTTTTGAGATATCCCCGCTTGCAACCTTAACGGTAGCAGCTCCTATGCCCGTGATAGTCACAAGCCCCGCATTGCTGACTGTAGCAACGGCCTCATTCGACGACGTCCAGGTGTAGGTAACATTGCCTGCATCGTCCGGCACCTTGGTTACCGTAACCTGCTGGGTTTCGCCCACAGGCTTCGTGATGGTTTCGGGCGAAACCCGCAGGCCGGTCAGCGCCACGCCGTCGTCATCGTTCCCGCAGCTTGCCGCCATTGCTCCGCAGGCAAGCGCGCTCATTAAAAACAGTAGTTTCGTTCTCATACTTAAAAAAATAAAATGGTAAAAAAAATAAAATGGTGAAAAAATAAAATGGTCGAAAAAAAACATTTGGCTTGCTCATAGGCTAAGGGAGTAGCGCAGCGTCGCGCATTTTTGCATTCTGCAGCGCGCGGTAAGCCGCGCTTTTTGCAGGCTGTTTTTGTTCATTAATTGCGGTACGTTTCATATCCGTTTTTTTTTGCATTAATGAAAGCAGGCCCCCCGTAAGCTTACCGTATAAGCGGAACGGGAGCTTCTGCACCGGAAACCGCGCTCCGGCTGCCGGAGCGGCTTGTAGGAGCCGCGCCGCCACCGGTTGCGGAGGCGTTGAGGGCTTGCGCGCGCCGCGCGGCGACGGCAGCGGCACGGCCGGCAGCGGCTCTACAGGGCTTGGCTTACGCCTCCGTAAATAGCCGACCGGCTGAGCAGGCGCAGGCCTGGCCTGCCCTGCTCTACGTCAGGGAAGTGGTTTTTTTTTCTTCTTCATGAAATTGTTTAGGTGAATAAAAAGGGGATATGAAAAAATAGCAGGCAGCCGCAATGCGCTGCTGCTTACTAAGGTAGGCGGCGGGAAGGATGGAAGAAAAAAAGTGAACGGCCGAAATAGCCGGCTGTTCACCAAAGAAAAGCTGTAAGCTGTTGCAAGACACAAAAATTTTACGTAACTTGCGAGCTCGTGTGTGTGTGTGTGTGTGTGTGTGTGTGTGTGTGTGTGTGTGTGTGTGTGAGCGCACCCAAGCGGGAAAGCAAAATATAGAAAGAAAAAATAAATATGGCGCGAGGCGCGAGCGTACCCAGGCGGGAATGCAGAATGCAGAATGGCGCGAGGCGCGTGCGTACCCATGCGGTAATGCAGAATGCAGAATGGCGCGAGGCGTGTAGCTGCTTGAGTACTACTGTGTGCGTGCAAACGAATAGCGTGTGCGCCAAAATTTAGCGCCTTGTGCGTGAACACCTCTGCGGGTGCCCCCAAATTTTGTATTTTACACTCTACATTCTGCATCGCTATACTCTTTATTCTGCATTTTGCATCGCTATAATTGTATGCTATATTTCATGCGTATGGGCGGGCAACCCCCCGCCCCTACGAGTACCCATCATCACCCATTCTGCATTCTGCATTCTGCATTCTGCATTCTGCATTCTCTAATCGTCGGGGCAAATGTAAGCAATCTGAATGTTAAATGAGCTGTGAAAAATGATTTTTTTACTGTGATTTTTGATTTTTTTTTTTCATTCTGTTGGGATGGTATTTCGTTTAGCTTGTGTTGATTTTAAAGAGGTTTTAAATTTTGCATTTTACATACTTACTTGTGCAAATCACGACCTAATGCGCCGCACGGTCGAAAAATTGCGATTCGTTCCCGTCCTGCCGAATTGGTAATTCGGCAGGACGGAGCGGGGCAGGCGCATTAGCAATCACATTCCGTCCCTACGGGGCGGGGCGCCGCCAATCCCAAAAATCATTCCAATCCCAAAAATCACAGCGCAGACAATAACGACGTAGCGTCCGCGTTGCGCCGCTATTGTCTGAACTCGGATTTTACGGGATTTATGGGATTAAGATGATTAATACCGCGTAGCGCTTGTTTTTCGCCCCGCCCGGCGTAGCGTGGACGCTACATTTTTCTAACAAAACAACCTCAGTAGCCGAGCGAACAACAACATGTAACAACCTCATTACCTTATTATTAACGAAGACTTGCGGACGGATGTCGAAAATTGGGAGACGAGCAAACGGAAAATGAGGTAATAAGGTTGGATGGCGGTTGGTTAACTCATTGCTACTGAGGTTGTTTTGTTGGGAAATAAGGTGTAAATGAGGTTACCCCCGTCCTGCCGAATTGCTAATTCGGCAGAACGAAAGCACGCGCCATTTTGCATTTTACATTTTACATTTTACATTCTACATTCTGCATTCTGCTAATGTTCTGGCCTTTCGCTGTTGAGGGTTTCGCGGAAGGCGGCTTCTATCTTTTTTGTTTGCCGCTCGTAGCGCGGGTTGAAGGAGATGAAGATGGCTATCAGGATGGAAACGAAGATCAGCGCTCCGGTGGCGCTGGGAAAGAGCGGCAGAAGCACGGAGAGAATCAGCAGGATGCACAAAAAGGTGCGCGAAAGGTTGAGCAAAATCAGCACCCCCTTGTTAAAGTGGTTTTCTTTTAGCAGTTTAAAAAATACGCTGTTGCTCTGGGGGCGCCTCCTGCTGGTAATGCCGTACAGGAAGGGCGACATGAGCAGGATGGATAGCGCCGCCGCCGCTATTTTCCCCAGCAGGGAGGGGAGCTGCTCCGCGATGAAGGGAATGAGCGCCACCCGCGCAAGGATGACCACCGCCACGGCGAGCGTGAAGTAGATGAGCACGGGGACGAACAGGATTTTGAGCAGCGTCAGCCAGTCGTTCGAGGGGTTGTCGTCCGCCGACTTTTGCCGGATGTGCGCGTAGCCAACGCGCAGCTTATCCCACTTTTTGGGTATGCGCTTTTCGACTTTGCCGTATATCGCCTCCGCGTACTTGACGCCGTAGGGGGTGGTAAACGTGGTGATGACCGATACGGCTACCACAATGGGGTAGATGAAATCGCTGATCACGCCCAGCTGAATTCCCAGCGTGGCGATGATGAAGGAAAATTCCCCTATCTGCGCAAGGCTGAAGCCCGCCTGCATGGACACCTTGAGGCTTTCGCCCGAGGCAATCACGCCCAGCGTGGCGAGGATGATGCGCCCCAGCAGCACCACGGCGGTGAGGATGAGTATGGGGGCGATGTGCTCCGCAATAAGCCCCGGCGCTATCATCATGCCCACCGATACGAAAAATACGGCGCCAAACAGGTTCTTGAGCGGCTGCACTAAGCGCTCTATGCGCCTTGCCTGCACCGTTTCGGCGAGAATGGAGCCGATGATAAAGGCGCCCAGCGCGGCCGAAAAGCCGGCTACCTGCGCCAGCAGCGCCATGCCTAAGCACAGCCCGCAGGAGGCGATGAGCAGGGTTTCGTCGTTGAGGTAGCGGGTGAGCTTTTTAAGCACGGGAGGTATCACAAATATGCCGACCACAAAGCATATCACGATGAAAAAGGTGAGCCGCAGCAGGCTCGCCGCCAGCTGCATCCCCTCAAAGGTTTGGCTGGCCGCAAGGGTAGAGAAGATTACCATCATGAGAATGGCCGCTATGTCCTCAATGATGAGGATGCCGAATACGATGCTCGCAAAGCGCTCCTTTTGCTTCCCCAGGTCGTTGAACGCTTTGATGATAATGGTGGTCGATGCCATCGAAATCATGCCGCCCAGAAAGATGCTCTCCATGTTCGTCCACCCCATCAGGTACCCCGCCGCGTACCCTACGCCAACCATCGCGCCCATGTTGACAATGGCGGCTATCAGCGCAGAGCCGCCCACCTCCAGCAGCTTTTTGAACCGGAACTCCAAGCCCAGGGCAAACAGCAAAAAGATAATCCCAATCTCCGACCACGTGGCGATGTTTTCGCTGTCGGCCACGGAGGGCAGCAGGTGCATGTGCGGCCCTACCATAAATCCGGCCACGATGTACCCCAGCACCACCGGCTGCTTGAGCCACTTGAACAGGATGGTTACTACGCCTGCGGTTATCAGAATCAGGGCAAGGTCGGCGACTAATGCGGGGAGGTGTGTCATAGTGGGTAATGGTGTGTGTAATGGTATGAGTAATGTACAATAGATGTTGCGCTGCTACGTTTGAATTTTGCTGCAAAGGTACACTTTTCTTGCGTTGCCGCCAAACGTAAATTCCGTGAGCGCCGTTTGCGCTACGACCGGCAGCGTATTTTTCTCGACGAGGCGCGCACCCGTCCTGCCGAATTGCAAATTCGGCAGGGCGAAGGGATTTTTAGATGCGCAGGCGGTCGAAGGTGTGCTTTCGGAGTAAAAAGTAGCTGAGAATGATGCTCCCCCTGTAAATGCCGCTCAGGTGGGCTATGCCGAGCATGTTGTGCTTGTTGCGCTTTCCCTTTTTTCGCCGGAAGAACGCGGCGTGCGCCCGGAGCACCGCAGCGGCGTAGCTGAACCGGAGCTGTAGCAGGAAGATGAGCGCCGACGCCCAGTCGAGCAGTATGCGCAGCGCTACCACCGAAACGTGTACGCCAGGGGGGAGATTTTTGTAGAGCATGAGCAGGTTGTTTCGGTAGTTGTAGAACAGCTTACGGGGGTTGTTGTTGGGCAGCGTTCCCCCGCCCAGGTGAAAGACCTCCGATGTGCCGATGCAGCTTACGTCGTATCCTGCGTTTTGCATGCGCCAGCACAGGTCAATTTCTTCCATGTGCGCAAAAAATTCGTCGTCAAAGCCGCCCAGCTTTTTGAAGAGCTCGGTGCGCACCATCATGCAGGCGCCCGTAGCCCAAAAAATTTTGCGCGTATCGCCGTACTGCCCTTTGTCCTGCTCTATGGTGCCCAGTATGCGCCCCCGGCAAAACGGGTAGCCCAGCATGTCGATAAAGCCGCCGGCTGCTCCGGCGTACTCGAAGCTGTCTGGCTGCGAAAACGAGCGGATGCGGGGCATGCACGCGCCAACGCTTTCGTGCGCATCTAAGTGCTGCACCAGCGGCGTGAGCCACCCCTGCGTTACGTCGACATCGGAGTTGAGGAGCACGGTGTAGGGGGAGTTGATCAGCGCTATGGCGCGGTTGTACCCGCCGGTAAAGCCGTAGTTGCGGTCCAGCTTGATGAGCCGAACCTGCGGAAAATGCTGCTCTACGTAAGCCCGCGAGCCGTCGCCGGAGCCGTTGTCGGCTACCACAATCTCGGTTTGAGCGTCTTGGGTATGCGCTACGACAGAGGGTAGAAAATGCTGCAGGAATTTTTTGCCGTTCCAGTTGAGGATGACGACAGAGGTTTTTGGCATGATGTGGTTCGGATTTCAGAATTTTTCTAAAGGGTACCTCTAAAAACTCCAAAAACAAGGCTTGCGGCTGAGGCAAAAGCGGAGTTTACTAAAGTAAATGAGCGCAGTAAATGAGCATTTTGCCGAGGGAGCGTAGCGCAGCGTTTGGGGTTTCTATAGGTTCCCTAAAAGTGTTTTTTTACAATTTCCAGAAATTCTTCATAGATATTGGCGTTGGTGCTCACCAGCTCTTGCCCGAAAATGTAGGCGTTTTTGCCCGAAAAATCGCATACTCTTCCGCCGGCTTGCTGCACAATCAGCGATCCTGCCGCAACGTCCCACGGCTGTAGGGAGTACTCAAAAAACGCCTCAAATCGTCCGCAGGCTACGTATGCGAGGTCGGTAGCGGCAGAGCCGAGGCGGCGCAACCCGTGCGAGCGCTGCATGAAGTAGGCAAGGGCGTTCATGTAGCGCCGTATTTTATCGAAGTTGTAGTACGGAAAGCCTGTGGCTACGAGCGATGTTTCTACCGTTGCCACCTCCGACACGCGTATTTCCTTTCCGTTGAGGAAGGCCTTGCTGCCCTTCCAGGCGTAGAAGCATTCGTCGGCCACGGCCTCGTGCACCACGCCCAGCATCACCTCTTCGCCGTCCATGAGGGCTATGCTCACGGCGTAAGGCGCCAGCCCATGGATGAAGTTGGTGGTGCCGTCCAGCGGGTCTACCACCCAGCGGTAGCGCTCGTTGCTACAGCCGGCGGTGCCCTCTTCGGCTATAAACCCCGATTCGGGAAGCATGCGGCGTAGCGAGGCGACGATTTGAGCCTCGGCATTTTTGTCAACGTCGCTTACAAAGTTATTTAGCCCCTTCACTTGCACGCGGCTTGGCGAGAAGTGCTCCCTCTCCTTGCGCAAAAATTTACACGTGCTGTGCGCAAGGGCGCAAACATCAGAGGTTAGCTGTTCCAGATCTTTCATGGCGCTGAAGTTGTTTATTCCTAAATAGCTTGCAAATGTAGCAAGAAAAATTGAATTTGCAGCTCAAAAAAATTTGCGCCGCGAAAAGTTTTCATAGCCTTCAAATGGTAGAACACAAAACATCGCTATGCTCAACGGCTGCGAGCCGCGCCAGCAGGACTTCCACGTACAGGGGGAGCGTGGTGCTGTGGGTGCCGTTGGGCTGGACGTAGGCGCGAACTTTGCAGCCCTTTGCGAGCATTGCATGGTATGCGTTAACCGAGTTCACCGGGTAAACCCACTCGTCGGCGTCGCCGTAGACAAAAATCAGGCTGTCTTTGGGCGCAAAATCGGTCAGGGAATTTTGGCGTGAGACGCCGATAAATTCGGTATCCGTTTCGTCCCGTATGCCGGCTATAAATTCGGGCCTGAACAGCTGCGAAGAGATGTCGTGGAGCGGCAAGCTCTCGGCTGCGTTGCGGAAGTAGGCAAGGTCGTAGCCGATGGACTGGAGCAGCGCGTTGTCGGCTTCCGAAAAAATATCCGCGTAGCCCTTTGAGTACCGGAAGTCCGTTTTGTACATCCCTATTACCCACAGGTAGCTGGAGAGCATCTGCGATCCCAGCGGGTTGGGGTTGTCGATAATTTCTTTGGAGAAGGCCACCATGTCGTATGCGCCGGAGCCGGCTACCGTTTTGAGCACCGTTAGCTCCTCCTCCGGATGGTCGTCTACGGCTTTGTGCAGGGCTACCGCCGCATACCCCCCTTCGGAGTAGCCGGTGATGAAGATGGAACTGTTGAACGAAAGCCCGGCGGCGGGGTCTGCCGCGTACTCCCGGTAGGCGCGGATAAAGTCCAGCCCCGTTTGCCCGAGCGATTCCCCGTGCATGTAGGGGTGCGTGGTGTTTTTGCTTTCGCCGTACCCAACGTAGTCGGGAATGAGCACGGCGCAGCCAAACGCCGATGCGACGGCGGCGCCCAGCACAACCTCCATCGAGGGTGGCGTAGCTTGTATTTCCAGCGACGGTGCGCTGTTGCGGTCGCTGTAGGTGCCGTGGTTGTATACGACGGTGGGGAAGCGGGCGCTGTAGCTGCCGGAGATGAACAGCGCACCGGAAACGTTGATCTTCGTTCCTTTGGGGTACTCCGTGGCGTACACCACGCGGAGCATGCGCACGTCGCTTTGCATCAGCTCGGCGTACTGCCCAAACCCCGATGCGTTGAGGAAAAACCGGACAAGCTCCTTCGGCATCGTGCTTGCCGCTTCTGCCTGCACGAGGTAGCGTCGTTCCGGCTGCTCCGGCTGGTCGGAATTTTCTTTTGCGCACCCCGCAAGCAGCAGGAGCGGGAGGATGAGGGATAAAAATTTTTTCATGGGGGGACAATGCTATGGGTACACTTCTTTTTTGTACGCTTTTAGCGTATTTTTCATGAGCGATACAATCGTCATGGGGCCAACGCCGCCGGGCACAGGCGTGATGTAGCTGCACTTGGCGGCCACCTCGTCGAACTTTACGTCGCCCTTGAGGCGGAAGCCGCTCTTGGCGTCGGCTGCGGGGACGCGCGTAGTGCCAACGTCTATCACCACCGCGCCGTGGGCGACCATGTCGGCGGTGAGAAATTCGGGTTGCCCGAGCGCCGCAATGATGATGTCCGCCGAGCGGCAAATGTCCTTAATGTTGCGCGTGCGGCTGTGGCAAATGGTTACGGTGCAGTCGCCGGGCGCATCCTTTTGCGACAGCAGGTTGGCCACCGGGCGCCCCACGATGTTGCTGCGCCCCAGCACCACGCAGTGCTTACCGGCGGTAGCTATTTCGTAGCGCCGCAGCAGCTCCTTTACTCCCGCCGGCGTAGCCGACACGTATGCCGGCAGCCCAATGGCCATGCGCCCCGCGTTGACGGGGTGAAAGCCGTCCACATCTTTTTTCGGGTCAATCGCTTCGATTATCCGCTGCTCGTTGATGTGGCGTGGGAGCGGCAGCTGCACAATGAAGCCGTCCACCTCCTCGTCGGCGTTGAGCAGGGCAATGGCGGCCAGCAGCTCCGCTTCGGTCAGGCTGTCGGCAAAGCGCAGCACCTGCGACCTGAAGCCGCATTCGCCGCACGCTTTTTCTTTGCCGGCGACGTACGTTTGGCTTGCGCCGTCGTTGCCCGCAATGATAGCCACCAGCTGCGGCGCCCGCCTTCCTGCGGCGACAAAGCTTTCCACCTCAGCGCGGATTTCGGCTTTAATTGCCGCCGCAACTTTTTTCCCATCAATAATCTGCATTTGTTTTTGGGGCTTTTAGTTATTAGTTCTTGGTTATTAGCTATTGGTTCTTGGTTCTTAGTTCTTGGTTCTTGGTTCTTGGTTTTAAGTTCTTGGTTCTTAGTTCTTAGTTCTTAGTTTTTAGTTCTTAGTTCTTGGTTCTTGGTTCTTGGTTCTTGGTTCTTGGTTCTTGGTTCTTGGTTCTTGGTTCTTGGTTTTTAGTTTTTAGTTTTTAGTTTTTAGTTTTTAGTTGATTTTCCCTCCCATCAGGTTCATCAAGTTTTTAGCGCCGCCGCTACCCACCGACTTCATCATTTTTCGGGTATCGTCAAACTGCTTCAGCAGGCGGTTTACCTCCTCTATGCTTCGGCCGCTTCCTGCGGCGATACGCTTTCGGCGGCTACCGTTTATCAGCTCCGGCGTTGCGCGTTCCTGCGGCGTCATGGACGAAATAATGGCCTCGATTTTCTTAAAGGCGTCGTCGTCGATGTCGATATTCTTCAGGGCCTTTCCGATGCCCGGGAGCATGCCCAGCAAATCTTTGACGTTGCCCATTTTTTTGATTTGCTGAATTTGGGAGATAAAATCGTTGAAGTTGAACTGATTTTTTGCGATGCGCTTTTGGATGCGGCGCGCTTCGGTTTCGTCGTACTGCTCCTGCGCGCGCTCCACCAGCGAAACGATGTCGCCCATGCCGAGGATTCTATCCGCCATGCGGTCGGGGTAGAACACCTGCAGGGCGTCCATTTTTTCGCCCATGCTCATGAGCTTGATGGGCTTGCTGACCACCGCGCGAATGGAGAGCGCTGCGCCGCCGCGCGTATCGCCGTCGAGCTTGGTGAGCACCACGCCGTCGAAGTTGAGGCGTTCGTTGAACTCCTTGGCCGTGTTCACGGCGTCCTGACCGGTCATGGAGTCCACCACGAACAGGGTTTCGGAGGGCGACACGGCCTTTTTCACGGCGGCAATTTCGCGCATCATCTCCTCGTCGATGGCCAGCCGCCCCGCCGTGTCGATGATCACCACGTTGTGCCCGTTCCTTTTGGCGTAGTCTATGGCGTTTTTGGCTATCTGCACGGCGTTTTTATTTTCCTCCTCCGCGTACACGTGCACCCCCACCTGCTGCCCCAGCACCTTGAGCTGGTCGATGGCGGCGGGGCGGTACACGTCGCAGGCCGCGAGCAGCGGCGCGCGCCCTTTTTTGCGAATAAACGCGGCGAGCTTCCCCGAAAAGGTTGTTTTGCCGGAGCCTTGCAGCCCGGCAATCAGCACCACCGCCGGATTACCTTTCAGCGCCACCTCCTCCGCCTCCTTGCCCATGAGCGTAACCAGCTCGTCGCGCACAATTTTGGTGAGCATTTGCCCCGGCTTTACGGCGGTCAGCACGCTTTGCCCGAGCGCTTTTTGCTTTACCTCGTCGGTAAATGTTTTGGCTACCTTGTAGCTCACGTCGGCGTCGAGCAGCGCCTTGCGAATTTCCTTGAGCGTTTCGGCAACGTTGATTTCGGTGATGCGGCCTTCGCCTTTCAGCGTTTTAAAGGCGCGCTCCAGCTTGTCTTGTAGGTTCTCAAACATGAAAAAAATAGCTTTTGGGCGTTAAAAAATTTTTGCCAGCCACTTTGAAAAAAACACGTCGTACACATGGTAAACGCCGTTTTCTTCGTACACCATTTCCCGCTCCACCAGCGCCGAGAGCGCCCTGTTGACGGAGCTGCCCTGCTTCAGGTTGTGCCGGGCAATGAAGTCGGAGCCGTTGGGACGGCTTACCCCTCCTTCGCGGGCTATGGCTTTCAGCAGCTGGAATTGGTAGGGGGTAAGCAGCGACTTGTAGGTGTAGTAGATAGGCGACCGCTCCTCCAGAATCAGGCGGTGCACCTGCTCCACCAGAGCTTTGGTTACCGTTGTTTCGGTATGCTCAAAAAGCCTGTTGAAAAAATACTGCACGTAAAACGTATGCACGCTGTAGTACTCCAGCGCCTCTTTTACCAGCTCGGTCGCAATAGATTTGCCGTGCTTCGCAAATTTATCGCGAATAAACCGGCAGTAGGTGTTTTTCTCTATTTTTTCTAAGAATAGTAAAGCTGTGTTTTGGTAGAACGGTCGTCCGCAGTCCGCGAACATGGACGTGAGCGGGTGCCTGTTGCTCCCCGAAAAAACAAAGCTCACGTTGCTCAGGTGTTGAATATGCGACCACAAAAGCAGCTCCATGTTTTTTTCGGGGTATTGACCGATTTGCTGAAATTCGTCAAAGGCTACCGCATACTTAACGTTTTGCGCAGACAGGTAGTGGAATATCTCCGACAGGCTTTTTTCGCTTTCCTGCGGTGTTTGATAATCTATCCCTATTTTTGGTGCTCCCGTAACCGTGTCGAACGACAGCTTTGCGCTGATGCCCGATATGAGAGTAGCGATTTTCTTCAGGTAGCTCTTCGATTGTCGCCACTCATGCTCTACAACTGTCCTGCCGAGCAATCTTATGAAATCGTTCAGGTTGCCGGTGGGCATAATATCCACGTATAGCGTTTGCCACCCTTTCTTTTTTTGCAGCTGGTGAAAAACGTTTTTTATCAGCCCGGTTTTTCCCATCTTCCGCACCGAAAGCAGCGTAAGGTTTCGTCCGTTAGATAGGGCGTTGGTAACCTGTTTTGTCTCCTCTGCTCTGTCGCAAAAGTAGGCCGGAGAGTGGTAAGTTGCTACCAAAAATGGATTTTCTAAAGCAATCGCCATTTCTCAAGGTGTTGTATTTGTGTTAATTACGCATTTTGCGTTGCGCATTTTGCGTTGCGCATTTTGCGTTGCGCATTTTGCGTTACGCATTTTGCGTTGCGCATTTTGCGTTGCGCATTTTGCGTTACGCATTTTGCGCTACGCATTTTGCGTTGCGCATTTTGCGCTACGCATTTTGCGCTACGCATTTTGCGTTGCGCACATGCATGCATCTTTTTTGGTGGACAAAAAAAATAAAAACGACTTTTTGGGGAGAACAAAAAAGGTAAGCAGCGCCTTTTTCTTACGTTTTTTAGAGGTCGCCGCTTTTACATTCGCTCCGGCAGCTCTATGCCAAGCAGCTCCATTGCCGTTTTCAGCGTTTTTCCTACTTGCTCAAGCAGGGCGAGGCGCTGCTGCTTTACCGCTACATCTTCTTCTTTTAGGATGGGAATATCGTGGTAGTACTGGTTAAACTCTTTTGCCAGCTCAAAGGCATAGTTGGCCACCAGCGCAGGCGAGTGCTCCGTGCCGGCTTGCGCCACCACCTGCGGAAAATCGGCCAAATTTTTCACCAGCTCCACCTCGCGCTCCCCGAGATCTGCGGCGCCGACGCTGGGGGCGAGCTCCTGCTCGCGCGCCTTGCGCAGCACCGAGCAGATGCGGGCAAACGTGTACTGTATAAAGGGCCCCGTGTTGCCGTTAAAGTCAATCGACTCTTTGGGGTCAAAGAGCATGGTCTTTTTGGGGTCGACCTTGAGGATAAAATACTTGAGGGCGCCCAGCCCTACCATCCGAAACAGCTGCTGCTGCTCGTCCTCCGGCATGTCGGTCAGCTTGCCCAGCTCCAGCGATGTTTCGCGCGCGGTGGCTATCATGTCGTCTATCAAATCGTCGGCGTCAACAACCGTGCCTTCGCGCGACTTCATTTTGCCGTCGGGCAGCTCCACCATGCCGTACGAGAGGTGGTTGATGCTGTCGCACCAGGCGTAGCCCAGCTTCTTCAGGATGACCTTGAGCACCTGAAAGTGGTAGTTTTGCTCGCTGCCCACTACGTAGATGAGCTCGCTGAAGTTGTACTCCGAAAAGCGCTGCCGGGCGGTGCCCAAATCCTGCGTCATGTACACCGACGTGCCGTCGGAGCGCAGCAGCAGCTTTTGGTCAAAACCGTTGTCGGAGAGGTCGCACCACACCGCGCCGTCCTCCTTCTTGAAGAAAACGCCCTTTTTCAGCCCCTCCTTAACGATTTCCTTGCCGAGCAGGTACGTTTTTGATTCGTAGTAGGTTTTGTCAAACGACACGCCCAGCTTTTTGTAGGTAGCGTCGAAGCCCTCATACACCCAGCCGTTCATTTCCTCCCACAGGTCAAAAACGTCGTCGTTGCCCTGCTCCCAGAGGAGGAGCATGTTTTGCGCCTCCAGCAGTATGGGGGCCTGCCTTTTTGCCTCGTCCTCCGCCACGCCGGTGTGCCTTAGCGCAGATACCTGCCGCTTGTACTCCTTGTCAAATCTTACGTAGTATTCGCCCACGAGGTGGTCGCCTTTTTTGCCCGACGACTGCGGCGTTTCGCCGTTGGCGAACTTTTGCCACGCCAGCATCGATTTACAAATGTGAATGCCTCTATCGTTCACCAAGTTCACCTTTATAACCTGGTGGCCGTTGGCTTCGAGGATTTTGGCCAGCGAGTAGCCCAGCAGGTTGTTGCGAACATGCCCCAAGTGCAGCGGCTTGTTGGTGTTGGGCGACGAGTACTCTACCATCACCGTTTTGCCGGACGGCGGGAAGCGCCCGAAGGATTCATCCTCGGCTATCTGCGCCAGCTGCGCAAGCCAAAAATCGTTGGACAGCTTGATGTTGAGGAAGCCTTTTACGACGTTAAATGCTGCTACCTGCGGCACGTTTGCTACGAGCCATTCGCCTATCTCTGCGCCTGCCTCCTCCGGCGATTTGCCGCTCAGCGTAGCGAGCGAAAAGAGAACGAGCGTTACATCGCCTTCGAACTCTTTGCGCGTTTTTTGCAGCTGCAGGGGCGCATCTTCGCTCCCGTAAAGGGCCTTTACGCAATCAGTAACTTTTTGTTTTACATGCAATTCTACATTCATAGGGCACAACTTGTGAGAGATTAATGTGGGTGTTGATTTAGTTGTTGGAACTCTGTTGATCCGGAAAAAATAGTGCCACAAAGTTAGCGATATTTTTGGGAAAGGTAAAATCTTCCGCTCCCTGCAACTTTAAGATAGCATAAAAGATAGCCTAAAAAGAGCATAAAAGCGCTGGTAAAATAGCATAAAAGCGCTGCTAAGCATGGCGTGGCGCACGGTTTTTTTTGTTAGCTCTAAAAAAAAGCGCAAGGCTATTGTGCATAAGAATTAAAATCGCTACTTTTGCAACCCTGATTTGTGCAAAAAAAAATTATTGCGTACATACGAAAATAAATTGTAAATTAAATATAGAAAATGGCTAAGCAAAAATTATCGCATGCCGAAGATAACCTGGGCGCTATTGAGCATTCGCTGACCAGCGTAGAAGTTTTTATTGAGAAATACCAAAAGCTGCTTATATACGGCGCGGTGGGCTTGGTTTTGCTGATAGGCGTTTTCTTTGCCTACCGGAGCTGGTACAAGGCCCCGCTGGAGGAGGAGGCGCAATCGCAGCTGTTTGCTGCGGTGCAGTATTTTGAGCAGGATTCCCTCGCGCTGGCGCTTAACGGCGACGGCGCCAACCTTGGCCTGCTCGACATTGAAGACCGCTACGGAAGCACCGCAGCGGGCAACCTTGCCTGCTACTACGCCGGCCTGGCCTACCTGCATACCGGCGTGTTCGACGAAGCGATTGCCTACCTGAAAAAATACAGCCCCGGCGACAACCTCAGCAAGGCGCTCGTAAACGGCAACATTGGCGACGCCTACAGCGAGCTGCAGGACTACGACAAGGCCCTGTCGTACTACAAAAAAGCGGCCAATAGCGACCGCAGCCGCCTTACCGCGCCGCGATACCTGATGAAAGCCGGCATCCTCCTTGAGGCGCAGCGCAAATACGCCGAGGCAAAGAAAATCTACGAGCGGCTGAAAAAAGATTTCCCAAACTCCTCCGAAGGCTACGAAGCCGACCGCTGTATTGCTCGCGCACAGCAGCGGCTGCAACAGCAAGAGCAGCAGCCCCAGCAAGAGCAGCAGGAGCCCCGGCCGTGAGCTGTCAAAGCGGTAGCGAGCATTGCAGGTGCGCTCACAACCCCTACAACCAAGACGGTGCATTGCAAAGTCTTGGTTTTTTTTAGTGTATCATTTTTGAATTTTGCAGCATATATGTCTTCTGCCCAACACAACCTCTCCCACGTGCACGACGGCGAAATACCGTCGGCAAAGGAAATGCGCTTTGGCATTGTGGTATCGGAGTGGAACGTCGAAATCACCGGCAAGCTCCTTACCGGAGCGTACAACACGCTGATAAAGCACGAGGCAAAGGAAAAAAATATTATCGTGAAGTGGGTTCCCGGCAGCTTTGAGCTGCCGCTGGGGGCGCAGCTCGTTGCCGACAGCCACAAGGTGGACGCCGTGATATGCCTTGGTTGCGTTATTCAGGGCGAAACGCGCCACTTCGACTTTATTTGCAGCGCAGCCTCAACCGGCATTATGCAGCTCAACCTTGAGTACAGCATGCCCTTCATATTTGGCCTGCTCACGCCCAACAACCTGCAGCAGGCGCAAGACCGCGCCGGCGGGAAGTACGGAAACAAGGGCGACGAAGCGGCAATAACCGCCATCAAAATGGTGGCCATGCAGCAAACAATTTAGCGCTAAATGTTGAATTTTAATTCTTAATTCTCAATTCTCAATTCTCAATTCTTTTGATATGGGGCGTGCATTTGAATACCGAAAGGCAAGAAAGCTGAAGCGCTGGGGCAACATGTCCCGCACCTTTACCCGCCTGGGCAAAGAAATTACCATTGCGGCAAAAAGCGGCGGTACAGACCCGGACAATAATCCCCGCCTGCGCGCGCTGGTGCAGAACGCTCGCGCCGAAAATATGCCCAAAGACAACGTTGACCGCGCAATTAAGCGCGCCATAGAGAAAGACCAGGGCGAATATAAGGAGCTGACCTACGAAGGCTACGCCCCCTACGGCATTGCCGTGGTGATAGACGCCGCCACCGACAACCCTACGCGAACGGTGGCCAACATTCGCAGCTACTTTAGCAAGCTGGGCGGCTCGCTCGGCACCTCCGGCAGCGTGGATTTTTTGTTCGACCGCAAAAGCGTGTTTCGCATAGCGCCAAAGGACGGCGTAGATTTGGAGGAGCTCGAGCTCGAGCTGATAGACTACGGCGTAGACGAGCTCTTTGCCGACGAAAGCGAATGGATTATCTACGGCGCCTACGAAAGCTACGGCGGCGTACAAAAATACCTCGAAGGCAATGGCTTCGATATCATCAGCAGCGGCTTTGAGCGAATACCCGCCGACGCCAAAGAGGTAACCCCAGAGCAGCAGGCCGTGCTGGAAAAGCTGATCGAAAAATTTGAGGACGACGACGACGTGCAGGCCGTGTGGCACAACATGAAGGAAAACGAAGACAGCTGAAAACGTAAAAGGGTAGGGGAGGGGTGAGCACGCTTTTGCCGCGTCCGCCCCTAAAGAGAACCTCTAAAAATCCAAAAAACAAAAAACAACCTTATTTTCACCTCACTTCGCAAACAAAACTGCCTCAGCAGCAATAAATTACAACACCTCCCACCCAACTTCACTACCTTACTATTTGTTGGCTCTTCTCCTCATGTTACGCAGAAAGGGCGTCTCAACGACGACCGGGCGGCGAAATGGCGCTGTAGAGACGCACGAATCAAAAAAATCCGAGTTCGGACAGCTATATGCGTAACATGGGTTAAATAAAAATAATACGGGGTGCATTCAGCTTGTCGCTTTTTTCATACTCCGTGTATCCGTCATTGCTATCTCCAGCGTGTTCGACATTGCGAACGAAGCGACAAGCTGAAATGCACCCCCTCCCTCGTTTTGCTCAACAATTCTTTGGGGGATTAAAAAAAATGGTTACATTTGTCGGCTATGAACTATATTGTTAATTTAAATTACATCAAACAATGAAAAAACAAAATTCATCTCAAGGGTTGAGTCGGCGACAGTTTCTGGGCTATTCCGCGCTTGGTTTGGCGGGGTTGACTATTTTGCCGAGCTGGGTAATGGCCAACGGCGTCCGCATTGCGCCGAGCGACAGGGTAGTATTAGGCTTCATCGGGTTAGGCCAGCAGGGCCTTAGCGACTTCCACAGCTTTTCGGAATGCCCGGGCGTGCAGGTGGCTGCGGGCTGCGACGTGGACGCCTTTAAGCGGATACGCTTCAAAAACCGCATAGAGAAGTGGCAAAAAGAGCAGGGCGTATCGCAGCGGTGCGACCTGTATGAGTTCTATGAAGACCTGCTCGACAGAAAAGACATCGACGCCGTTGCTATCGCTACGCCCGACCACTGGCACGCGCTGATAACGATCCACGCATGCCAAAGCGGCAAAGACGTGTATGTTCAAAAGCCCTTGGCGTTTACCGTCCGCGAAGGGCTGGAAATGGTGAAGGCTGTTCGCTCGCATGGCAAGGTGCTGCAGGTGGGCAGCCAGCAGCGCTCCAGCCCGGAGTTTCAGCAGGCTATTGCGCTGGTTCGTAGCGGCGCCATTGGCCACATCGAAACCATCTACGCAAAGGTGGGCGACCCTCCCACGCCCTTAGACCTGCCGGAGCAGCCCATACCCGACAACCTGAACTGGAACCAGTGGATGGGGCCGCTGAACGACCCGAAAATTCACTACCACCCCGACCTTTGCCCGCAAATCACGCTGGAACCCCGCAAGGACGAGCAGTTTTGGGGAGCCTGGCGCTTCTACCGTGAAACAGGAAACGGATACACCGCCGACTGGGGAGCGCACATGTTCGATATCGCCCAGGCGGCTATCGGCATGGACGGATCTGGCCCCTGCGAATTTATACCCAAGGGCAGCGGCGTCCAATACCTGACCATGAAGTACCAAAACGGCATCGTGATGACCGAGCAGCCCTTCAGACCCGAAGGCGACAACGGCATCTGCTTCAACGGCACTAAGGGGTGGCTTAAGGTGACTCGCGGGTATATCGAATGCTCCGACCCCGCCTTGCTGAAAAAGCAAGAGCAGGCCATCGGTGCGGGAGAGTACGAGGTGAGCTCGCCGCACATGCAGAACTTTATCAGCTGCGTGCGCTCGCGCAAGAATCCGATAGCCCCGGTAGAGGTGGCCTGTAGCACCAATACCTTGTGCTGCATTGCCAACATCGCCGTCGAACTCCAGCGCCCGGTCAAGTGGGACCCCGCTACGCTCAGCTTTGGCGACGACGCCGAAGCCGCTGCGCACAGGCTTTACAGCTACCAGTACCGTCGGCCATACTCGCTGTAGCGCAAGCAATGTTTTACAGCCTCTAAGCGGTACCGCCAGCCTCTTTTTTCGTCGATAAAATCGGGCTTTTGGTAGAGCTGCTGCTCCTCTCTGTACGCCCTTGGCAGCTGGGATTGCGCCGGTGGCGTACCTTTGCGGTCAACATCAAAAAAAAAGATGAGCATGGTAAAGGCTATGGTTACGCTAAGAGGTTTGTGCAGGGTGCTGCCTGCGGTTGTTCTCTCCCTTTTGCTGCCGCCTGCGCTCCACGCGCAGGCGGTGGGAACGCTCAGGATAGGGAAGGACTACCGCGGCAGGCTCGACGAAATTATCGCAGCAATGGGCAAGGACAAGAACATCCGCTTTGTGTACGACAAGGAGCACCTGTCGCGCTACACCACCTCCGTAAACCCGGAGGAGGAGAAGACCGTTGGCGGAATGCTGAAAATGTTTCGCAATGCGTGGGGCATGGAAACCCTGATAGGCGACGATGGCTACATCTACATTGCCCGCAACCGTGAGCATCTGGAGGAGCTGCGGGGACGGCAGGTCGCTGCCGCGCCGGCGTCGGGGCTTGCCGCGGCAAGCCGCCGCGCGGCGGCAGCGCCCGTGAAGCGGCGCTTTACGCTCACCGGCGAAATTGTTGACGTGAACACGGGCGAGCGCATCCCCTACGCCACCGTTGGCGTGGTGGGCGCGGCGGTGGGCGCCTCGTCGGACGCCAACGGATACTTCATCCTCGAGCAGGTGCCCACCGACACGGCAACGGTCGTGGTGCAGTACTTGGGCTACCAAACGCTCTACATCCCGCTCGACCCCGCGCCGGAAAACACCCCGCTGAGCGTAGCGCTGGAGCCGCAGCCGCTCACCATTGCCGAAGTGTTCATCACGGGGCGAAAGGACGACAAGGCGCTCCAGCAGTCCACCGGGGAGCACAAGATGAAGATGTCGCCCATTGCGCTAAAGGCGCTGCCCAACGTGGGCGAAAAGGACGTGATGCGCGGATTTCAGCTCATGCCGGGCGTGAGCGCCGCAAACGAAAGCAGCTCGGGCATGTACGTGCGCGGCGGAACGCCCGACCAAAACCTCATCCTCTACGACGGATTTACCATCTACTACGTCGACCACCTGCACGGCTTCTACAGCGCCTTCAACTCAAACGCCGTGAAGGATGTGCAGCTCTACAAGGGCGGCTTTGAGGCAAAGTACGGCGGCCGCCTGTCGAGCGTAACCGAAATCACCGCCAAGGACGGCAACGCACGGAAGATAACCGTTGGCGGCGAGGCAAACCTCCTTAGCGTAAACGCCTACGCCGAAATCCCCGTAAAGGACAAGCTCACCTCGCTGTTTGCCTTTCGCCGCTCCTACCAGGGCTACCTCTACGGAAAGATAGGCGGCCAAAGCGACAACGCCGGCGAAGAGGTGCCCCGCCCGTCGGCTCCCGCAGGTGGGCGACCGGGCGGAATGGGCGGCGCAACGGCAGAGGCCGAAACGCCGGAATCCTACTTCTACGACCTCAACGGAAAGCTCACCTGCTACCCCTCAAAAAAGGACATCCTTTCGCTCAGCATCTTCAACGGCACGGACTACGTGGACAACACGCCGCAGTTCAGCTTCCCCGGCGGCGGCGGCGGAATGGGCGGCGGCGGAATGCCCTCCCTCTCGATGGAAAACGCCGACTACGAGCGCTACGGAAACACCGGCGCAAGCCTCCGCTGGGCAAGAAAGTGGAGCGAAAAGCTCACCTCCAGCGCCCTGCTGAGCTTCTCCAACTTCTACAGCACGCGCGACCAAACCCGCTCCACCACCATGGTAAGGGGCGATACCACGACTACCCGAAAGTCGGGAAATCTGGAGGAAAACAACCTGATGGACTACAGCCTCAAGAGCGACTGGCGCTACTCGCTCAGCGACGTGCAGGCGCTGGAGGCCGGCCTGTACGGAACGCGCTACGACATCGGCTACCGCTACGGGCAGGCCGACACGAGCACGCTGCTCAACAAGGCCGGACAAGCGCTTGTGGCAGGCGCCTACATACAGGATAAGCTCCGGCTGGCGCAGCACAGGCTGGCGCTCACGCCCGGCGTGCGGTTTACCTACTTTCAGCCCACCGGCAGGGTGTACGTAGAGCCGCGCCTATCGTCGAGCTACCGGATGGGGCAGCGCCTCACCGCCAACGCCGCCACGGGCGTCTACTACCAGTTTGCCAACCGCGTGGTGCGCGAAGACGTCATGTC
>JAIROF010000221.1 GCA_031257655.1 Prevotellaceae bacterium
AACAAAAACAAACAAGCAAAATGAAAACAACACACACGCTACTATCTTTAGCGCTGACGGCAGCCGTGCTGCTAACGGCGTGTACAAACGACGATGGCGACCTTTCGGTGAAGGGCGTCAGCCTTTCGGAGGCTTCGCTGAGCCTTAAGCCGGGCGAAAAGAAAACGCTTACGGTTACGTTCTTCCCCGGCAACGCCGCCAACCGGGAGGTGAGCTGGAGCACCTCCGCGCCCGGCGTTGCTGCCGTTGACGGCGGCGAAGTAACCGCCCTCACGCCGGGCAGCGCGCTAATCACCGTTACCGCTGCCGACGGAGGCGAAACGGCGACCTGCGCGGTGACCGTCTCGCTGAATGACCCCAAAAGCGTCAGCGGAGATGTGGAGGGCACGTGGAGCAAGTACTCCGTGGTCAACGTTACGGGGCATATCAACGTGCCGCAGGGCAAAACGCTCACCATAGAGGAGGGCGTTGAGGTGGTTGTCGGCACGGCGGGGCAGGACGAAAATACGACGAAAATTGAGGTCATCGTCAACGGCAACCTCTACTGCTACGGCACGGCCGCTGCGCCCGTAACCTTCACCGTGCCCGCCGCCGAGCGCACCCCCGCCAACGCCTTTGCCCGCCTCTGGGGCGGCATTATCGGAAGCGGAACGTGCAGCGAAATTATTCTCGACCACGCGCTGATGGAGTACACCGGCGCGGTTACCACCGCCACATCGCCTTCGGTAACGGCGGGCCTCTTCAAGGCCGGCGGCGGCGAGGGAATGGTGGCTTTCAACACCAACAACCCCGCAGGGCGCTACGTCATTATCAACTCCACCTTCCGCTACACGGGCGAGGATGCCATCTACGTTCAGGGCGGAGCGTGCATTTTTGCCAACAACCTGTTCTACGCCTGCGGAGAGGCGGGTGGCGAGGCCATCAACGTCAAGGCTGGGTGCAAGGTCGATGCGGCCGGCAACCTCATGTACAGCCCCAACACCAACGGGTTTAAGCTCTCCAACTCCGGCGCCGGAGGCGAGCGCACTCAGGCGCAAATCAACGCCTACAACAACACCATCGTGAACGCGGGCTGGCGGCGAGACCCCAACGCCCCCAAAGGCGGCTCGGTGTGGGCCGAAAAAGGCTGCCTCGTGAACGTTTACAACAACCTTATCGTGAGCTGCATGTTTGGCGCAAAGGCCCCCAAATTTGGCGCCGATGCAAGCGATGGCCCCGACCTCAACAGCAAAATCGACTACAGCTACTACGCCTCGGGAGCAGCGCAGAGCACCATTGAGCAGCACCTGCAAAACGGTACCGCTACGGCATACGACGGCTTTAAGCCCGGCGTGACGGATGTAGTTTACGGAGAGCACGACGTGCGCGGAACGGCTGCAGGTAGCCACGACCCGATGTTTGTGAGCTTTCCCTTTGCCACCAACCCGCTGCTGAGCTATACCTACGACCCCAGCTGGGATTTTCACCTGCAAGCAGGGTCGCCCGCCCTGAGCGGCGCCTACACCGGCTTTTCGCCATACTTTAGCGCAACGGGGGTTACCGTCAACGGAAAAGAGTACAAATCGCCCGCACCGGCTACCTGGTTTGGGGCGTTCGGGGCGCAGTAAAATAATGCTTAATTTGCTAAAAAAAACATGAAAAAAATTATTGCTGCCGTGCTGTGCGCCATGCTGCTTGCCACGGCGTGTAGAGAAGATTTTTGGGTCAAGCTGCCGGAAGTCCGCGACGATGCGGTCAACTTTATCGTTGCAAGCGACTTGGGGCGCAACGGCTACTACGAGCAGAAGCCCATAGCCGCCGTCATGGGCTACCTTGCCGGAGCGCTGGATGTGGAGCTTATTGCCGCCGCCGGCGACGTTCACCACTTTGGTGGCGTGGCAAGCGTCAGCGATCCGCTGTGGATGACCAACTACGAGCTTATATACGACCACCCCGACCTGATGGTTGAGTGGAGCGCCGTGTGCGGAAACCACGAGTACAGAGGCAACACGCAGGCCGTGCTGGACTACTCCCGCGTGAGCCGCCGCTGGAGCGCTCCGAGCTACTACTACGCCAAAACGCTGACGGCGGACGACGGCGCGCGCTGCCTGCTCGTATTCATCAACACCACGCCCCTGATAGGCAAGTACCGCCGCGACTCCCTTACCTACCCCGACGCCCACCGGCAGGACGCGCTAGCCCAGCTGCGCTGGATAGACTCCGTGCTGGAGGCTTCGACCGAATGCTGGAAGATCGTTATCGGGCATCACCCCGTTTACGCCGAAACGAAGAAAGACGACTCCGAGCGAGCTGACTTGCAGGCTTGCCTTGCGCCCATACTGGAAAAGCGCAGGGTAGACGCCTACTTTTGCGGGCACATCCACAACTTTCAGCACATCGTGCCGGATTCGTCGGCGGTGAGCTACGTGGTGAACTCCGCAGGGTCGCTTGCCCGCGCGGTCGAGCCAGCGGTGGGGACTAAGTTTTGCAGCCCCGCCCCGGGCTTTACCCTCTGCTCGGCCGATGCCCACGAATTTAGGTTTTTCTTTGTCAACCACAGGGGTAAAATCATCTACAGCTACGCGATTAAGCGCTGACGGGCGCCCTCCTGCCGAATTTGCAATTGGCTACGCCGAGCTTCGTTTCGGCAGCCGTGAATATAAGCATTTGTAATGCGAAACAATATCATCATCTTATCACCGGGAAATTCGGCAGGACGGGGCTTGTTTATTTTTCGCATTACAAATGCTTATACTCTCCGCTGCCGAATTGCAAATTCGGCAGGACGGAGCACGTCGAGCAAAATGCCTGCCAAGTCGCTAGTAGCAGCCCTGCGCTTTTGCTCATTGCATTATCAATTTTTGCCAACCGGATTGCTTTTTATTAAGTACTGTTAAACATTTCATTCCAACCCCCGCTAAGCCATTTTGCAGGCCATACTCCTGCCGCTTTAGGGCATTTTCAAAATCGGTTTTAATGCTGCTTAAATCTAACGCTTCTTTTGGAGTATCTTGGAATATGCTGTATTTGGGAAATTCGCGCAGCATTTGCAGCATTCTCAGCGCAAGCGGCGAGCAGCTCGGCGCGCGCGTTAGCTGCAATTCAATCAGCAGCTGGATTTTATCGGTTGTCTTCTTGATTTCCTCCTGCTTATGTGTGTCCAATAACCTGAAGCAGAAATATTTTCCAATATCTAAGAGCTGGTTGAAAGACGATAGAAAGCGCAAATCGAAAATGTGCTCGGACAAATGCCTGTCAAAATCTTCCAAGACTTCGTCCGAATCTCCTTCCGCCATTTTACTTTGGATAAGGTAGGCAATGCCTGCGCCCGCGCCGCTTAGCCCATAGGGGTAATTCACGGGCGCATTTTCGTAAAATTGCCGGTTGCTTTTTTCGATCAAATCGTAAGCATCATCGGCGTACAGCGGATTTCCCGTGTGCGCGGCATGGTGAAGCAGAAAAACGGCAACGCCCATTTTCCCGCGATACAGCCCGGGAAAATTCGGCGTTTTGTGTTTCGTTACCAATGTGTCGGCTATGCTGTGCAGGTAAAAATCAATGTTTTCCATTATAATCTGTAGCAAAAAATATTTAGCTGTTGCGTGTAGTTCTTAATTTTTTCCTTTTTAAACGGAAATTTGTTCACATCGTTGGCCACTTTGATGGTATAGCTGAACCCCTTTTCTTTCAGCAGCAGCAGAATGTCCTGCAAATTCTGATTTCGGCTGTCCAGCTCGTGGTATTCCAAAAACATATTTTCTACAAAGCGCAGGTTGTCGGCAATTTTGAAAATAACTTCGTTTTCCGCCCCTTCGATGTCGAGCTTGAGGAAGTCAACTTTTCGGTTCAAAAACTTGTTAAAGTTTACGGCCTCCACTTTTATTTTGTTTTGATGGTTGTTAAAATCAATCATGGCAGAGCCTGCCAGCGCCTGCTCGCTGTAAAAGTCCAAAACCGTGTCTTCGTACCAAACCGCTTTTTCGTAAATCCGGACATTACGGTTGTCGAGCTGCTCCATATTTTCTTTTAAAATGGGAAAAATTACCTTGTCGGGTTCAAAACCAATAATTTGAGCGTTAGGAAATTTTTCGGCAAAGTAAGCCATGCTCAGCCCGATATTTGCGCCGCCATCAATGATATACGGTCTTTCGCTGTCGGTTTTGAATTGGTAAATTTCCTGCTCAAAAATTTCTTCCGCCATGTCGGCAAACGAGGGCGCGTGCGAAAACTTGAACTTTTTTCCGCGAAGCGGGAAGTAGCCCGCCGTAAGCGGCTCGTAGCTGCGTAAAAATTCTTTTTCGGCGTACGAAAGCGCGGCGTACGATTTCTCGCCATCTTCGCTGCCGGGCGCTACGGGGTGCGGCTTGATGCTATGCGCAACCGGTTTGGTCGGCAAGTCCCCCGAAAGCGGCTCCTCCAAATTCAGGAAACCGTTGTGGTACAGCCCCTGAATGATTTCCGCAATAAAGCGAAAATATACATCTGCCGAAAAAAACGACAGGTCAACCATCTTTTTCAGCGCAGGCATTACGTTGGCTGTAATCAATGATTTTAGCTCTTCTTTGTCGTCAAGCTGCGAAAGCATAAAATCAACGTGCTCGTGGTAGATCACCTCTGCCGATTTTTGCGATTCGCAGAGGGTAAGCATGCTTGTCTGCTTTTGCGAAGTGCGGTACCAAACCAGCGTTTCGGGCAGGTTGACAATTTTACCAACGCGCGAAACTTCCGTCCAAAACTTTGTATCTACGGCAAAGGCGTAGCCGCGCCGGTAGCGTATGCTGTGCCGGTTGATGACATCCCTGCGGAAAAATCCTGTGGGGTTAAAAACGGGGCCCCGCCGGCGGAGCAGAAATGCCAGCATAATGTCCTGATACTTTTCTGCCGCATACATTTTTTCCGAGCTGGCGCCAAAGGTTTGCATGCCGCCGCCGCAAGCCGCTACGTCGGGGTGGCTTTCTAAGTAATCGTGCTGCATTTGCAGGCGCTCGGGCGTCATCAAATCGTCGTGGTCGATAAGCGCAATGTACTTGCCGCGGGCAACGGAAAGGCCCCGGTTAAACGTTCCGACAAAATCGTGCGGGCAGCGCTCGTAGCGGATGCGCTCGTCTTGGATGCTTTTGACAATTTCCGCCGTGCTGTCCGTCGATCCGTCATCCATCAGCAGCAGCTCAAAATCCCGAAACGTTTGCGAGAGAACGCTGTAAACCGTTTCTTTGATAAACGGTTGAGAATTGTACAGAGGAATGAGTACGGAAATTTGTGGAACAGCTTGGCTGTTAATGTTCATAATGTGTGCCTCCCAATAATTTTAGCTCTCTTTTAAAACTCTCTTTACCGGTAAAACAAGCCGCTCCAGCAGCGACATGTCTTCGGTGATAATATCTGCCCGCCCCTGCATGTTGGGCAAATAGGGCAGCTCTTTTTTGTAGGTTGTCAGCAGCTTGCCGGGCAAAGCGATTTCGACCATGTAGTAGGCTGCTTCCCCTTGCCGCACAGGGACTAAGGAAATGTTTTGCATTACCCCCCGCAAAATTCCGTATTCGTTTTCCGGAAAGTTTTCCAGACGGATATTCACCTTTTGCCCCGCTTCTACCTTGCCCGAGCGGGCAATGGGAAGCATGGCTTTCCCGATGATCTGAAATTCTTTTTCAGGAACAATGGTAAAAACTTCGCTGCCGGAAACAACATTTTGATTTTCGATCCAGTAATTTGTAAAGGTAACTTTTCCGCCAATCGGCGCGGCGAGAACATAGCTCAGCTCCCAGGCCTGGATTTCCGTTTTCAGCTGCGAAAACAGGGATTGCAGCTGCGACCACAGGCTGTTATCTTTCTCCGTGTCTTGGTGGCCGGCATCGAACAGCGATTCTTTTAGCTGGCCTATCTGCACCCGCATGCTGTTGATGGCCGATTGCATCTCCTCCTGCGACAGCAAAGCCTCCAAATGCCGGCTTTTGCTCTCGTCCAGCTCCTTGTCCGATATGACGCCCTGCAAATGCAGCACCGAATCGCGGACGTAATTCTTATGCGTCAGCTCAAGCTGCTCGCCCATAATTTTCCGTTGGCGGAGCAACCCCTCATATTGTGCTTCGCACTGCGCAATCCGCTCTTTGGCCATGCCCATTTTTTGGGGATAGTAGAGCTGTTGCAGGTATTCTTTATAGCTGAACAGCGATGCGTAAAATGAAGCAAAAAGGTTTTGCAGCGCGCCGGCTTTCAAATTTTTGTCGGGTAATGGAGCTTGTACGATGGCTTCCAAGTCCAACGAATCGAGGTATTGCTTCAGCAGGATGATATCTTTTGTTTGAGCCGGATTGTCTATAACCGCCAAATAATCGCCGGCCCTCACCTCTTGCCTGTCGCTCACGTACAGCTCTTTTAGCTTACCCGAAGCGTGAGCAACTACGGCAGCAGGCGGCGTTGTGCCGGTCAGGACAACCTGTGCCGGTATAATATCCGGGTATTTAAAAACAGCGCTGCCAACCAAAAGAATTGCGACAATGACAGCCAGCACCGTAATTCCCCATCGCAAAATCCATGAGGGGACTCCGCCCAGAATTTCCTGAAACTCCTCGCTGCGCAGCTCTATTTTTTCATCTTCTCTCATTCCGCTTTTTGAGTTAAAAACTAAAAACTAAAAACTAAAAGTTGGCTGGCGCCCGTTTGTCGAGCTTCACGTAGCTCATAATTCTTGGCTCATAGTTTTCAATGCATAGCTCCTAGTTTTTAGTTTTTAGTTTTTAGTTCTCTTACCTTCCCAGCTCCAGCTGATTTTTCACCAAAGTATAGTACGCTCCCCGTTTTTTTGTTAATTCCTTATGCGTTCCTTCCTCTACAATTTTCCCCTTGTCCAGGACAATGATGTTGTCTGCATTTTGCACGGTACTCAGCCGGTGCGCAACGATTACAGCTGTTTTGCCCCGGTAGAATTCGCTTAAGTTGTCCATAATGATGCGCTCATTATTGGCGTCCAAAGCATTGGTTGCCTCATCGAAGAAGAGGAAATCGGGATTTTTATAAACGGCGCGGGCAATCAGGATGCGCTGCCGCTGCCCCTGGCTGACGCCGCTGCCCTCCATACCTATTTTGGAGTTGTACTTCAGCGGCAGCCCTTCTATAAACTCCTGAATATTCGCCGTTTTTGCTGCGTGCAGCAGGCGCTTCTTGTCAACCTCCTCTTCGCCTGCGGCAATGTTGTTGGCAATGGTATCCGAAAAGATAAAGCCATCCTGCATGACGGCGCCGCACTTTTGCCGCCACAGGTGCGGGTTGACGTCTTCCAGGGGCGTTTCGCCGATTTTTATTTTGCCTTTTACGGGCGGATAAAAACCCATTAAGAGCTTGATAATCGTCGTTTTTCCGCTGCCGCTGGCGCCAACAATGGCGGTTACCCGGCGCTGTGGAATCGTCAAGCTCAGCTCCTCCAGCACGTAATTGCGCTCAGCCCCGTCGTAGCTGAAGCTCACGTTCTCCATCCGCAGCGAGCGGTTGGCCGGCAGCTCGTTCAGCTTATGGCGGATGCCCTGCTCTTCATCTTCCCGGTTGTGCACCTCGTTTAGGCGCTCTAAGCTGATTTTGGCGTCCTGCAGCGACTGCACAAAGCCGATAACCTGACCGATTGGCCCCGACAGCTGCCCCATGATGTAGCTGATAGACATCATCATGCCCAGCGTAATGTTGCCCTCTACCACCGCCTTGGCCGACAGGTACGAGATGAACAGCCCAGTGGTCTGGCTAAAAAAGATGGAGCCAATTTGCTGGTATTGCCCCAACGCCACGCCCTGAACGTTGATTTTAAACAGCTTTACCTGAATGCGCTCCCACTTCCACCGCTGCTGCTTTTCGCTGTTGTTCATCTTGATCTCCTGCATCCCGGTAATCAGCTGGATGGTATTGCTCTGGTTGGCTGACGATTGGGTAAAACGCTTGTGGTCAAGCTTCTTTCGGTAGCGCAGGAACGACAAAATCCAGGCTACGTAGCAGGTATTTCCGGCAAGGAATACCAGCAGGATGGTCAAGTTGTAGTATGCCATGATGGCGGCAAAAACGAAAAAGTTGGCAAACGAAAACAGGGTGGACAGGGTTGTGCCGGACATAAACTCCTGAATGCGCCCGTGATCGCCAATGCGCTGCATGATATCCCCGATGTTTTTGGCGTCGAAAAAGCGGATGGGCAGCTTCATCAGCTTGGCCAGAAAATCCGAAATCAGCGAAATGCTGATCCGCGTATTGGTGTGCAGGCTTATCCAGCTTTGGATAAAGCTCACGCCCATTTGCGTGAGCGAAAGCACCAGCTGCGAAATCAGGATGAGGGTAATAAAGCTCAGGTTGCTATTGCCGATACCCTGGTCGACCATTGCCTGGGTGAGAAAGGGAAAAATGAGGGACAGCACGCTCCCCAAAACCATGCCGACAACGATTTGGGCGTACTGCGACTTGTAGGGAAGCAGGTAGCGGAAAAAGTAGCTCAGGTTTTTTTCCTGCCGGGTTTTATCGTCCTCGTAATCGTAGAAATCGGGAGAGGGCGCCAGCAGCAGGGCGGCGCCCATGTCCTTGCCGTCCGATTTCGTGCTGATCCAGCATTTCAGAAATTCCTCCTTGCGCATCGTATACTTCTGCCCGGCAGGGTCGGCGATTTTGATGGCGTACTCCTCCGTTCCCCCTGCCTTGACCCGCAAGCCCCATCTTCGCCTGCTGATGCCGTAGCAGACCACAAAGTGGTTTTGGTTCCAGTGCAGAATGCAGGGGAGCAGGGCGTCGCTCACCAGCTGCTCAAAGCTGATGCGCACGCCCTGCGTGTGCATGCCGATGCTTTCGGCGGCATCGCTGATGCCCAGCATGGAAACGCCCTCGCGGGTGATGAAGCACTTTTCCCGCAGGTTCTGGAGCGTGTAGCTGCGGCCGTAGCGCTTCGCAACCATGCGGAGGCACGACGGGCCGCAGTCCATCGCATCCAGCTGGAGGTAGAGGGGAAAGGGTTTCATCATGGGATTACATGGCAAAGGTTGGGTTTTCCA
>JAIROF010000248.1 GCA_031257655.1 Prevotellaceae bacterium
GAAAGGGCGATCAGCCACTATAGCGTGGGGTAAAACCCCACGTGGACGGCGGCGTGACGTTTGTCGCAATGCATTTAACAAGCCCTGAAGGGGCGACCACCTACCGTAGCATGGGGTAAAACCCCATGCTGCTTTTCACACAGCCTCCAAAGGAGAGGGGAGCAGGTACTCGACATTCGGCGCAAGCCACTCCTCTCCTTTGGGGGCTGTGTGAACGCTAAAGAGATGGGAGATGGGGAGCATTGGAAACGAGAGAGAGTAAAAGGCAAAGGCGGGGAAAGAAGAGGGAAAATAGCCTCATTATCAACCTCATTCCCCTAACAAAACAACCTCAGTAGCCAGGAGAACAACAGCACATACAACCTACCTCATTAAATTTTAGATTTTAGATTGGTCAGGCGCAAGCAAAATGGAAAAAAAAACAGCGAAAAATGAGGTAACGAGGTTGATTGCGGGTGGAATAATTCGTTGCTACTGAGGTTGTTTTGTTATGGGAATGAGGTTGAGAATGAAGTTGTTCGCTCTCCACAATTTATGGCGCTACCCTCCATTCCCCATTCTCCATTCTCCATTCCTAATTCTCAATTCTCAATTCTCAATTCCTAAACACCAGCCCGTCGCCAAAGTAGTCAACGATCACCTCGTGGTCTTTGCTGATATCGCCGGCGAGGAGCTTTTTGGCGAGCAGGTTGACGAGCTCCCTTTGCAGGACGCGCTTCACGGGGCGGGCGCCAAAGGCGGGGTCGTATCCCTGCTCCACCACCCAGCTCGTGGCGTAGTCGCTCATCCGGATGTGCACGCCGCTCGTGGCAAGCATTTTCTGGATTTGCTCCAGCTGAATTTTCACGATTTCCTCCACGTTGGCGCGGGTGAGCGGGGTGAACATGATGATTTCGTCCACGCGGTTGAGAAATTCCGGGCGTACCGACTGCTTCAGCAGCTCGATTACGTCGAGGCGGGTGCGCTCCAGCAGGCGCTCGCGGTTGGCGTCGGTGAGCCGCTCCATGTTCTCCATGATGACGGACGAGCCAACGTTGGAGGTCATGATGATGATGGTGTTTTTGAAGTTCACCGTGCGCCCTTTGTTATCGGTCAGCCGTCCGTCGTCGAGCACCTGCAGGAGGGTGTTGAACACGTCGGGGTGCGCCTTTTCGATTTCGTCGAGCAGCACCACCGAGTAGGGCTTGCGGCGCACGGCTTCGGTGAGCTGCCCGCCCTCGTCGTAGCCCACGTACCCGGGGGGCGCCCCTATGAGGCGCGATACGGAGTGCCGCTCCTGGTATTCGCTCATGTCGATGCGGGTCATCAGGTTTTCGTCGTTGAACAGAAATTCGGCGAGCGCCTTGGCGAGCTCCGTTTTCCCCACGCCGGTGGTGCCTAAGAATATGAACGAGCCGATGGGGCGCCGCTCGTCCTGCAGGCCGGCGCGGCTGCGGCGCACGGCGTTGGACACGGCCGCTATGGCTTCGTCCTGCCCCACCACGCGCCGGTGCAGCTCCGTTTCCAGCTGCAGCAGCTTGTCGCGCTCGCTTTGCAGCATGCGGGTTACGGGGATGCCCGTCCACTTGGCCACCACCTCCGCCACGTCCTCCGGGTCGACCTCCTCGTTCACCAGCGTAAACTCATGCCGGTGCTCCTCCTTAAACCGGGTGAGCTTTTCTATTTCGGCTTCCGCCTCGCGGATTTTGCCGTAGCGCAGCTCCGCCACCAGGCCGTAGTTGCCCTGCCGCTCGGCGTTTTCGGCCTGCAGCTTGTACTCCTCAATGAGCAGCTTGCTCTTTTGGATGTTGTCTATCACGTCTTTTTCCTGCTGCCACTGCCCGTTGAGCGTGTTGCGCTGCTCGGTGAGGTTGGCAATTTCGAGGCTCAGCTCCTCCAGCTTTTTTGTGTCGCCCTCGCGCTTGATGGCCTCGCGCTCAATTTCGAGCTGGCGCAGCTTTCGGTTAAGCCCGTCGATGCTTTCCGGCACCGAGTTCATCTCCAGCCGCAGCTTGCTTGCGGCCTCGTCTATCAGGTCGATGGCCTTGTCGGGCAGGAAGCGCGCGGTGATGTAGCGGTGGCTCAGCTCCACGGCGGCAATGATGGCGTCGTCTTTGATGCGCACCTTGTGGTGGTTTTCGTAGCGCTCCTTCAGCCCGCGCAGGATGGATACGGCGTCTTCGGGCGAGGGCTCGTCTACCGTTACCGTTTGGAAGCGGCGCTCGAGCGCCTTGTCTTTTTCGAAGTACTTTTGGTATTCGTCGAGCGTGGTGGCGCCCACGGCGCGGAGGTCGCCCCGCGCCAGCGCGGGCTTCAGGATGTTGGCGGCGTCCATGGCGCCTTCGCTTTTGCCGGCGCCCACCAGCGTGTGGATTTCGTCGATAAAGAGGATGATGCTGCCGTTGGACTTCACCACCTCGTTGACCACCGACTTGAGGCGCTCCTCAAACTCGCCCTTGTACTTTGCGCCGGCGATGAGCGCCCCCATGTCGAGCGAGTAGATGAGCTTGGACTGGAGGTTTTCGGGCACGTCGCCGCTCACGATGCGGTGCGCAATGCCCTCGGCGATGGCCGTTTTGCCCACGCCCGGCTCGCCAATGAGGATGGGGTTGTTTTTGGTGCGGCGCGAAAGGATTTGCAGCACGCGGCGTATTTCGTCGTCGCGCCCAATCACGGGGTCGAGCTTGCCGGTGCGCGCCTGCTCGTTGAGGTTGATGGCAAAGCGGTTGAGGGCGTTGTAGGTGTCTTCGGCCGTTTGGCTGCTCACCCTTGCGCCCTTGCGCAGCTCGGCGATGGCGCTTTTGAGGTCTTTTTCGTTCACGCCGTTTTCCTTAAGGAGCTTTGCCGTGCCGTCGCCTGCGGCGAGCAGCCCGAGCAGCAGGTGCTCTACCGCCACAAATTCGTCGCCCATATCCTTGGCGGCGGCCTGCGCCTTTTGCACGGCGCTGTTGGCGCTCGACGACAGGTAGACGTCGCCGCCGCTCACCTTGGGGTACGAGGCTATGAGCTTGTCGGCCGCCGCCTGCAGGGTGGGCACGTTAGCGCCCAGCTTGTTCATCAGGTAGGCGCTAACGCTCTCCGAATCCGCCAGCAACGCCTTGAGCAGGTGCGACGTGTCGACAGCCTGCTGGCCGTACCCCTGCGCAATGGTGATGGCCTGCTGCACCATCTCTTGCGCCTTTATCGTAAAAATATTCAGGTTCATAGTAACTTCATTTTTCGGATTTCATAATTTTCAGCTCAGCAGCTTAAATCATGCAAGAAGCTTGCCAGCCGCACGAGCCTGACAGCTTGTCATGCGTATGGGGTGAGTAGCCTATTTACCGCTTGGCGCAAAGGGAAATAGCGGTGGCAGAATTAGGAATTAAGAATTAAGAATTAAGAATTAAGAATTAAGAATGGAGAATGGCAGGGCTAACGCATTTAAATTTGCAATAGCCTGATTGTAAGCAGCTTGCGATTATTGATTTTTGCAAAGTAAATTTGTGTAATTATCTGATTATAAATTACATGCGCTATTTTAATGCGTTACCCCTGTGGAGAATGGGTGCTGGGGTGGGGAAATGTTGAGCGGCGGCAAGCAAGCAAGCAAGCAAGCCGGCTGAGCGGTGATTTTTTTGATGGGAATGCGCATTATTCAACTTTCGCAAGCTGTATATCTTGCTGATTTACTCACCAGACCTCACCCCCGGCCCCTCTCCAAAGGAGGCTGCGTGAAAAATATTTTTACGATACAGATGGCGCGATTGTACATATTTTTGCAGATAAATACAAATACAGACTTCGGCGCCATGCTCAACGACGACCGGGCGGCGAAATGGCGCTGTAGAGACGCACGGCGTGCGTCTCACGACGAAAGGGCGCTAAAGCGCGATGCACAGCGAGACGCACGCCGTGCGCCGCGCTGTGCATCGCGCCTTAGCGCCATCAATCATAGTAATCATTCAAATCAAAAAAATCCGAGTTCAGACAGCTATATGCGTAACATGAGCTACAAATGCTTATACTCTCCGCTGCCGAATTGCAAATTCGGCAGGACGGAAGGTTACCCCGCTCGGCACAGCCAATCGCCCACCACTTCTCCCATACGTCGGTGGTGTGGGTGGGAGGTAGGGAGATTGGTTACGCCGAACCCCGTTTTTTCCCGGCGGAGTACATTTGCCTTACTTCCCGAAGTTGGCGTCGAAAGCTACGGCCGAGGGCTTAAAGTCAACCGACTTCACAAAGCGGCACGATTCGTCGGCGCCCAGCTCCCGGTCCATAGCGCTATCTTCCCACTCCACGGATAGCGGCCCGGCGTATCCGATGGCGTTGAGCGCGCGGATGATTTCTTCAAAGTTGATTTTTCCTCTTCCCACGCTGCGGAAGTTCCAGTACCGCTGCGGATCGCCAAAGGGCACATGTCCTCCAAAAACGCCTACGCGCTTTGGCGTATCGCTCCAGTATACATCCTTCATGTGCACGTGGAAAATCCGGTCGGCAAACTCGTGAATGAAGCCCACGTAGTCTACGCCCTGATACCCTAAGTGGCTGGGGTCGTAGTTGAATCCGAAGGCCGGATGGTGCTCTACGGCCTCCAGCGCGCGGCGGGCAGAGTACGAGTCGAAGGCTATTTCGGTGGGGTGTACCTCCAGCGCATAGCGGATGCCTAAGCGGAGGTATTCGTCCAGAATCGGCTTAAAGCGGCGGGCAAAGTCGGCGTACCCCTCCGCAATCATTTTTTCCGAAACCGGCGGAAACGAATACAGGAGCGGCCAGATGGAGCTCCCCGTAAAGCCCACCACCGTGTTCACGCCAAGCGCCTTGGCCGCGTGCGCCGTTTGAATCAGCGATTGGGCGGCGCGCCGGCGAACGCCTTCCGGGTCGCCGTCTCCCCAAATGTAGGGCGGTTGAATCTCTTTGTGCCGAATGTCTATGCTATCGCACACTCCCTGCCCAATGAGGTGCGTAGATATGGCGTACAGGCTCAGGCCATATTTTTTCAGCACGCCGAGAATACCCTGATAGTATGCCTCGTCGGTTTGCCGTACGTCTACGTGCACCGGAATGCCCAGCTCCACGCCGTCGTACCCAAAAGATTTTGCTTTCTCGCAAGCGGCTTCCAGGGATAAATCTCCCCACTGAAGCGTGTACAGTGTTACTGCTCGTGCCATAATTTTAAGTGTTAAATGTTTTGTGGGTGCTAAAAACCTCAAACGCCGCCTTACGCTCTGTCGCCAAAATGCTCGCCTGCTTCAGCCGGGCGCTGCTTTTGCCTCAGCCGCAAGCCTTGTTTTGGGGTTTCTATTCGCTTCCCTTCTGCTATCGGTTAATGATGCTCGTCCATTTTTTATCGCCTGACGAGGCGGCTACAATGGTTTCGATGAATTGCATGCCTTTCAGCCCGTCGTTGGCGGTCGGAAAGTCGAGGTATTCCGGCGGCGGAGTTTCTCCCGCCAGGCGGCATTGCAGCGTAAGGGCAAAGTTTCGGTAGATGTTGGCAAACGCTTCGATGTAGCCTTCGGGGTGTCCGCCGGGGGTGCGGGTATTGTGCTTTGCCGCAGCGGAGAGGTAGCCGTGCGACGTGCGCAGCGCTTCGGTGGGCTTATCGTTCCACTTTAGGAGCAGGGTATTTGGCTCCTCCTGGCGCCATTCCAGCCCGCCTTTTTCGCCGTAAACCCGGATTGAGAGGTTGTTTTCTTCGCCAACGGCCACCTGCGAGGCCGCCAGCATGGCCTTGGCGCCGCCTTCGTACCGAATCAGCGCCGCCCCGTCGTCGTCGAGCAAGCGCCCCTCCACAAACGCGTTTAGCTCAGCGCACATGTCCACGGCGCGTAGCCCGGTGATGTAGTCTATCAGGTTAAAGCAGTGCGTTCCGATGTCGCCCATGCTGCCGGCCTTGCCCGACCGCTTGGGGTCTACGCGCCAGCCCGCCTGCTTGTTGTCGCTTTCCGAAACATTTTCGGCCAGCCATCCCTGCGGATACTCAACGTAGATGCGGCGAATTTTTCCAATATCGCCCCGCCTCACGCGGAAGCGGGCCTCTTTCACCATCGGGTACCCGGTGTAGGTGTGGGTTAGCGCAAGCAGCAGGCCGGTTTGCTGCACCTTCTCCTGCAGCTGCCACGCCTCGTCCAGGCTAAACGTCATAGGCTTGTCCAGCACCACATGAAAGCCTTTGTCCAGCGCCTGCATGGCGGGATCGAAGTGCACGTGGTTGGGCGTTACTATCGCCACAAAGTCCATCCGGTCGCCTTCCGCCAGAAGCGCTTCCTGCGCTATCATATCCCGATAGCTGGCGTAAATTCTGCTATCCGGCAAAAACAGGCGGCGACCCGTAGCCAGCGAATTTTCGTAGGACGCGCTAAAGCACCCGCAGGCCAGCTCTATCTCTCCGTCGAGGTTGGCTGCCATCCGGTGTACGGCCCCGATAAACGATCCGGCGCCTCCGCCTACCATTCCCATTCTGATTTTTCGTTTCATGTGCAAATAATTTAGTTTATAAAATTAAACAGCGCTGCCCCCAGGCGGCGCATTTCACCTGTACCTTTTAAGCCGATTAATCCACCTGCTTAATCCGCCTGCCTGTGCATACCCGGGCTATACATCTCCCCGAAGCTTGCCAGCATTCCCGTGCATCCGCATTACCGCGTGGTAAAGCCGCCCCCCGTAGCCGCGCTACGACCATCCCGTAGCCGCGCTACGCCCACAGCGGCGAGCGGAGCAGCGCACCGCCGGCGCTGTGGGTTGCGCCGGCGGTATGCGGAGGCGTGCGGTAGCGTGCGCAGCTCAGCTGGAGTTTTTTCATACACGGCTACAAATGTAGCTGCGAAAATACAAAGTTGTGCTAACAATTTTCACAAATACAGCTAAAAAATATTTGCGCGATTTTTATGATTTACGCAGCCGAAGAAAGGGCTAAAACCTGTGCAAATCCTAAGAATCTGCGCCATCTACCGCGCTAAAAAGGCAAATCGCAGCTTTCGACCCTGCGGAGTACATGAGCTTGCGCAATCGGAATCAGCGGAGCTGTTCATATCTTTTTCATATCTTAATCCTTTGTTGTCAAAATTTTTCTAACCGCATGAGATTATTTTCTTACATTTGCCCTCGCTAATGATTCTATTTTTTCTAACTCTAAATTCATTTTATAAGTTTATGGCATCAAACATTTCAAGGAGAAAATTCCTTAAAACGGGTGCTACAGCCGTATTAGGTTTGGCTGCAGCGCCTACAATTGTCCCCAATGTTGTGCTGGGCAAAAGCGCCGGGCACGTCGCCCCAAGCGATAAGCTGAATATTGCCGTTGTTGGTATCGGCGGTATGGGTAGCGCTAATTTGAACGCCGTGAAAGACACTGAAAACATAGTGGCTTTGTGCGACGTTGATTGGTACTACAGTAAAGATGTCTTCAACAAGTATCCCAATGCTAAAAGATACTGGGATTGGCGCAAAATGTACGACGAAATGGGTAAATCCATCGATGCGGTTATTGTTGCTACAGCAGACCATACCCATGCCATCATCGCTGCAACAGCAATGACCCTGGGAAAGCATGTATTTGTGCAAAAGCCTTTGACCCACACGGTTTACGAATCCCGCTTGCTGACCAAGCTGGCCGAAAAACACAAAGTTGCCACTCAAATGGGTAATCAGGGAAGCTCCGATTCGGGCGTTCGCCAAGTTTGCGACTGGATTTGGAACGGAGAAATAGGCGAAGTCAAGCGCGTTGATACGTTCACCGACCGTCCTATCTGGCCACAAGGATTGAATACTCCGGAAAAAGGCTCGTGGGTGCCCGAAACGCTGGACTGGGATTTGTTCCTCGGCCCGGCCAAAAAACGCCCCTTCAACGAAATCTACCACCCGTGGAACTGGCGCGGCTGGTGGGACTACGGTACAGGCGCACTCGGCGATATGGCCTGCCACATCATGCATCCGATATTTAAGGGGTTGCAGCTGGGATACCCCTCAAAAGTGCAGGGAAGCTCTACCCTCTTGCTCACCGATTGCGCTCCTACGGCGCAAACCGTACGCTACACCTTCCCGAAGCGCTCGGTGCCAAACGTGAAAAAAGTGAAAGAATTTCCCGAAGTGGAAGTCTACTGGTACGACGGCGGTATCAAGCCAACCATGCCCAAAGGATGGCCGGCCGGAAGAAATATGAACGACGCCGGTGGCGCCGCTATTTTCCACGGAACAAAGGATACCCTGATTTGCGGATGCTATGGCGTGCGCCCCTGGCTGCTATCGGGAAGAACGCCAAAAGCTCCCAAAACTCAGCGCGAAGTAACCCTGAGCCACGAAATGGACTGGGTACGCGCTTGTAAAGAAGCTCCCGAAAGCCGCGTGAAGACCGCTTCCGATTTCAGCGAAGCTGGCCCATTCAACGAAATGGTGGTTATGGGCGTGCTGGCCGTGAGGCTTCAGGCCCTGAACAAAGAGCTGGAGTGGGACGGAACAAACATGCGCTTTACCAATATTTCCGATGCCGATAAGTTTAGCCTGGTGATATCCGATGACTTCAAAGTTGTTGACGGACACCCGACTTTCAACAAGCCTTCGACGGAAATTAATGCGAAAGCATTTGCGCAAGAATTGATTAAGCACACCTATCGCGAAGGCTGGAGCCTGCCGGCAATGCCCAGCTAAGGAGAAATCCGGCGTAGAACCTTTTGTTCATTCTAAAACTATGGTTATCAATAAAGTAATTTAATTAACAAGCTAAAAAAATAAAAAAATGAAGAAAATAATTTTCCTCTTAAGCTGCTTTATCGCAGGAGGCGTGCTATTTACCGCCTGCAGCAGCGGCCCTGCAAAGCCCTCATACACCGTGCTGAACAAGCCGGCTGTTGACCTTTCGGCATTTCCCGTAAACGAAGAAGGCTACATCGTCCTTTTTGATGGGCAAACCTTTAACGGATGGCGCGGATACGGAAAAGACAACGTGCCGGGTAAGTGGGTCATTGAAGATGGCTGCATCAAATTCAACGGAACCGGCGGCGGCGAAGCCCAGGAAGCCGATGGTGGGGACATTATCTTTAACCACAAGTTCAAAAATTTTGAGCTCCTCCTGGAATGGAAAATCTCCAAAGGCGGAAACTCCGGCATCTTCTACCTGGCGCAAGAGGTGGAAACAAAGGATAAAGACGGAAACCCGGTCGTGGAGCCAATTTACATTTCGGCGCCGGAATACCAGCTGCTGGACAACGAAAATCACCCGGACGCCAAGCTGGGTAAGGACAACAACCGCCAGGCTGCCTCCCTCTACGATATGATTCCGGCGGTGCCGCAAAACGCAAATCCTTTTGGCGAATGGAATGTAGCAAAAATTCTCGTATACCAGGGTACGGTGGTGCACAACCAAAACGGCGCAAACGTGCTGGAATACCACCTCTGGACGCCCAAGTGGACAGAATTGCTGCAGGCAAGCAAATTCAGCGAAAAAGCCTGGCCATTAGCCTTCGAATTGCTGAACTCCTGTGGCGGCAAAAACCATGAGGGGTACATTGGTTTGCAGGATCACGGTAACGATATTTGGATTCGCAATATCCGCATCAAGCTGTTAGACTAAGAGCGTACACAAAACCTTAGGCGGGAAGTAACGCCATACTTCCCGCCTGAGCTTTGTGCCGGAGCCGAATAGCTTAGCCTTCATCCCCAGACATCTATCCACGCAGAACCCACCGCTATGGCTTGCCGCCGTAGCGATTTATTGACGAATTTTAGAAACAACAAATGCTAAATGTGAATGATTTATCCATCTCGAAATGAGAAAATCGCTTGAACGATAACATGTAAAATTGAAAAGCCATGAAAAAAATTTCTTTACTATGTACTGCTGCACTGCTTCTATTAGCCTCGTGCACACCAAAAGCAACAACACCGCAGATCTCGAAAGAGAACATCTCCTTACAGCTCTACTCGTTGCGCGACGATTTTAGCCGCAGCAGCTTTGATACGATCATTAGCAAGGTGGCGCAAATAGGCTACGCAAGCGTAGAGGCCGCCAGCTACGGCGACAGAAAATTTTACGGTAAAACACCGCAAGAGTTCAAAGCTGCGGTAGAAAAAACCGGGTTGACAGTGCTCTCCTCCCATACCGCCAGAGGCCTCTCGGACGAAGAGCTGAGCACCAAAGATTTTTCCCAGGCGCTGGCGTGGTGGGACCAAGCTGTTGAAGACCACTTGGCCGCCGGCATGAAGTACATTGTTGCGCCCTGGATGAACGTCCCCAATACGCTTGCCGACTTGCAGACCTACTGCGAATACTACAACGCCATCGGCAAAAAATGTCGGGAAAAAGGCTTGGCATTCGGCTACCACAACCACGCTCACGAATTTACCGAGGTTGAGGGCGTGACGATGTATGACTACATGATAGAGCATACCAACCCGGAGCTGGTGTTTTTCCAGATGGATGTTTACTGGACTGTAATAGGACGGAAAAGCCCGGTAGACTATTTTAATAAATACCCCGGACGCTTTACCCTGCTCCACATCAAAGACCACAAAGAGTTGGGGCAAAGCGGAATGGTAGGTTTCGATGCTATCTTCCGGAACATTAGCGCCGCCGGCACGGCGCATATCGTGGTGGAAGTAGAGCAGTACAACTACTCTCCTGTGGAAAGCGTCAAAATTAGCTACGATTACTTGGTTGATATTTTGAATTTAGGTGGTAAATGCAAGCATTAGCAAAACAAATTATGAAATACCTGCATATTTTTATTGTGGCAATGCTTACCGGAGTGCTGCATGTTTCGTGCGGAAACATGCAGGAGCTCCCGGCTATTCTGAAGGAGCATAAGAACAAAGCCGCGTTCACGAAGTTAAGCGACGGTAAAGCCCGGCTCATTTCGCTATTCAACGGAAAAGACCTGACCGGCTGGTACACCTACACGCAGGCGTACGGCAAAAACAACGATGTGGAAAAAGCATTTACGGTAAAAGACGGAGCGCTGCATTTTGCAGGCGAGGCCATGGGCTATCTCTGCACAAACGACGCCTATAAGAACTACTACCTGCGCCTCGTTTTTCGCTGGGGCGAAAAAAAGTACCCCCCGCGCCAGAACGCTCCGCGCGACAGCGGAATACTCTACCACTTTGACGAAGCCGAGGAGGACAAAGTGTGGCCAACATCGGTGGAATGCCAGATACAGGAAAATGATTGCGGCGACTACTATTTGGTGGGAGACGTTGCGCTCAAATCGCCGAATACAACCCTCGACGGCGGAATGCAACGGGTGGTGCGAACGGAAAACTTTGAAAACCCAAACCCGGAATGGAATACCATTGAACTTATTTGCTTGGACAACACCTCCGAGCACTATGTTAACGGCCATAAGGTGAATGAGGGTTACGATATTTCTGTCTCCGAAGGAAAAATTTTGCTCCAGTTGGAAGGCGCAGAAATATTCTACAAAGAGATTGAGCTGCTTCCCCTAAAGTGACGCACAACCCGAATAGGGATACCCTCCTCCCCAAAATTTCGGATTAGGGGTGTTCTGCTGCGCACGGTCAAAAAATTGCGGCGTGTTTTTTTAGCGCACAGATGGCGCAGATTTTGGCTCATTCTTTTTTTGCGGTGCTATGAAAGATTGTATAGCCAATCTCCTACCACTTCTCCCCGTATGGCAGCGGTATGGTGGGAGATTAGCTACGCCGAGTTCCGCTACGCTCCGGTTCCTCGACTGCGCTATCAATGGCGGAGCGAGGCTACCTCGTCATTTTTTTTGTTTGTCGTCAGAAATATCAACTCGGAATGACGGGCGCTGTTGAAGGGAGGAGAGGAGGCTTCGCCCTCCTCCTCTTCCTTTTTTAACCCACATTGCGGTTTAACACTTACAAAACATTGAAAAAGTCAGAATTTAGAAAAAAAAGTCAAGATAGCGGTTGAAAAACAAAGAAAATCGGCATTACAACGTTGTTGAAATTGGATATTGCTAATAATCAGTAGTAATTATTTTGAAAGATGGCTTTGTAGTACACAGGGGGGTGCTTGCCGCTATGTGGAAAAGCGCTTTCTTTGTGGCATGTATTTTAAAGTATCCATGCGTCATAATTCAGCCAGAGGCTTTATAGATGGCTACTATCGGCTGGTGGAAAGTTACCGGAATGCGGAAGATAAAATATGTTACCGCACGCTTCTGAACGTAGGCTTTCTGGATACGTCTGCGGTCAGCGCAGAGCAGCTGGATCAGCTATATATGCTTAATTCGCTAATACCTGTCAAAATTTGCTAACGTCATAAATTGTATGATATAGCAAGTATTGTTGCTGGTTACAATTTATTTAACTTAATTGGCAATGAGGTTATTTTGTTGTTGAACCGAGCGTTGTTGTGATTATTTAATGATAAGGACCAACCAATCGAATTAAAAATGCTATATCTTTGCCGAAGTTTTTTTACAATAACAAAGCAGAGGCTACCTCTAATTTTTTTTTGTGCCAACATGAGCGCTTCTTTCTACATACCCAACAGCGATAATGCTGCTATGCCTGTAGCGATGCAGCATGGCACGATTATTGCCACACACACACACACACACACACACACACACACACACACACACACACACACACACACACCCACACACACACACACACACACACACACACACACACACACACACACACACACACACACACCCACCCGAGCTCGCAAGTTACGTAAAATTTTCCTTATTTACAATAGCTTGTGGATTTTATTTTGTGAGCAGCCGTCCATTTGGGCTGTTCACTTTTTTTGTGCCGCTGCCGGCTCCATTCGGCCGGTACGGCTACCCTCATTTTCCGCCTGTGGCAGGCGGCAGAGGCTTTGCTTCCGCTGCCGGCCACTTTTTTTTACCCCCTATTTTTCCTAACCCCCCTTTAAGCTGTATGCCAATGCAATAATGATAAAGAAACAAAAAGCCGGTGCGACGGTGAAGAACAGTAGCTGCGCACCATCACCGGTGAGGTGAAAAAAATGGTCGAATCTTTTAAAAAAATCAAGTTTTTATCAAATTAAAAATGCAAAAAACAACTACTAATTTAAATCGTTATGAATAGAATTAAGCTAATCAGCGGTAGGGCATTAGGGATGATGCTGCTTACCGCATGTGCATGCATGAGCGCGGTTATCGTGCATGCCCAAGCCCTCAACGTTTCGGGCACGGTGCGCGACGGCAACGGCGAGCCCGTAGTGGGCGCAAGCGTTGTGGTCAAAGGCTCCTCGGTGGGCGCCACCACCGACGCGGGCGGCGCCTACACCATCAGCGCACCGGCTAACGCAACGCTGGTGTTCTCCTTTCTGGGGCTCACCACCGTAGAGGAGGCGGTGAACGGGCGCGGGCGCATAGACGTAACCCTTGCCGGCAGCGACGTAGGGCTGGAGGAGGTCGTGGTTACGGCGCTGGGGATTACCA